>DAOOFR010000033.1:0-24415 GCA_035415285.1 Opitutaceae bacterium | reverse complement strand
TACGGCCGACAGGTTGGACCTCTTCGTCCCGCCTGTCGGCCTCATGGCATCTACTGGGGGAGGCGGGCCGGCGCCTACTTGCTCCAGTCGAGCATGCGCTGGATGGGGGCGCGGGCGCGCTCGATCGTCTCGGCGGAGAGGTGAATCTGCGGCGAGAGCGTCTTGAGAGCGTCGCGGAGCTTCTCGACCGTATTCATCTTCATGAATTTGCAGTCGTTGCAGGCGCAGGTGTCGGTCGGGCCGGCGATGAAGGTCTTGGTCGGCACCTCGCGGCGGAGGCGATGGAGCATGCCGGACTCGGTCACGACGATGATGCGCTCGGCGGGATTCTCGCGGGCGAACTTCACCATGAGCTCGGTGCTGCATACCTCGTCGGCGTAGGCGCGCACGGCCTCGACGCACTCGGGGTGCGCGACGATCGGCGCATCCGGGAACTGATTCTTGAGCTTCTCGAGGGCCTCGACGGTGAAGAGCACGTGGGCGTAGCAACAGCCGTCCCAGAGGCGCATCTTGCGGCCGGTCTTCTGGGAGACCCAGGCGCCGAGGTTCTTGTCGGGCACGAAGAGGATTTCGCGGTCGGCGGGGATGCGGCTGACGATCTTCACGGCGTTGCCGCTGGTGCAGATGACGTCGCTGAGCTCCTTCACGGCGGCCGAGCAGTTGATGTAGGCGGCGACGTAGAGGCCGGGGTTGGCTTTCTTATACGCGGCGAGCTGTTCGGCGGGGCAAGAATCGGAGAGCGAGCAACCGGCGTCGAGATCGGGCAGGATGACGGGCTTGGACGGGTTGAGGATCTTCGCCGTCTCGGCCATGAAATGGACGCCGCAGAAGACGATGACGTCGGCCTGCGACTGCGCGGCCTGGTAGGAGAGACCGAGGGAGTCGCCCACGTAGTCGGCCACGCGCTGGATCTCCTCGACCTGGTAGTTGTGGGCGAGGATGACGGCGTTGCGCTCGCGCTTGAGGGCGAGGATCTCCTCCTGGATGGCGGAGAGCGGCGGCAGCGGGCCGGTCAGCGGCTTGAGGACAACGGGTTCGTAGTTGAGGGCGGGCATGGAGGGGAAACAGGTATGATTAACGGCTGTTGGCTCTTGACGTGGGATCCAACGAGAAGTCGACCGCAGAGCGGTCTGCTTTGACGTAGACCCGGCGTAGGATCGGACGGCCAGCAGGCTCTTGCAACGCGACATGCCCAGCGACAGAGGCGAGGGTGAACTCACTGTGGGATTTGTCGGTGCTATCGGTGAATACCACGCTGTTCCCATTGGCCCATTCCCAGGTTCCGGCCGATTGGGGCGTCAATTCGCGTTGCAGTGACTCTCCACCCTGTGTGAGTCCGTGCAGCATCATGGCGGTGAATTGATGATCTGCCTGAAGATGGATCTCGAAATGGGCGAAACCGTCGCTGAAGCGGAAAATGCCGACAAGATCGGCTTCCGTCAGATCTGCAGGTGGGGAGGTGATAGTACTGTCGGAGTACTCGACGCCGGCATTAGGACTGCCGGGAGCCAGGTGACTTGGGTCAAGTCCGTTGGGAATCACTTGCCTCGGGACGGCGGTGGTAGACCTGAGAACAGGTGCAGATGGGCTGTATGGTACAGCCGCAGTCCACTGCGGAGCGGATTGGGTCGTGGTTTGAACACTGCATCCGGATCCAAGCGCAGTAATGAATGCAGCCATCGACAGCGTGATGGTTCGAAGAGGTAATGTGCTCTGCTCTGTGCGCAGCATGCGTGGCCGCTCTTGTCCTAGTCACCCCGCGCGGTGCTTGCATGTGCCCGTTTTCTGGAACTCGGGGCAGCGGGCGTGGACTTGGAGGCGTTGGCTGACGGGTTCGAGGCCGAGCTTGGCGGCGGCGGAGGTGCCGTACCACTCCAGAAAGGGGGCGTTGATCTCGAAGATCTTGTCGCAGTCGAGGCAGAGCACCTGCGCGTGTTGGGTGGGGGCCTTGTCGCGGTTGGATACGTAGAACTTGTTGCCGGTGCCGACGTCGACCTCGCGCAGGATGCCGCACTCGGTGAGAATCGGCAGCGAACGGTACACGGTGGCGCGGGAGACGGAGTCGTCGATGGAGCGCGCGGCGGCGAGCAATTGCTCGGCGGTGAAGTGCTCGGGCTGGGCCGCAGCGGCGTCGAGGATGGCGACGCGCTGGTTGGTCAGGCGCAGCCCTCGGGCGGCGAGGAAGGAACGGAATTTGTCGCGGTTGGCCTCGGAGACGGTCACGGCGGGGACTCTTCGGGCGGGGGCAAACGCTGTCAAATGCGGGGTTGGCGCCGGGTGCCGGTGCGGCGGCGGGCCGGACTCAGGCCATCCACGCTATTGGCGTTGAGGCCGCGGGGCCGTACCCCCTGCCCGGGGGCACGCGGCGGGACCAAGGTCGCGCCCTACACTGAAGATCCTGCGTTCTCGGCGCTGAGCCCGGCCGGCTGCATCAACACCGCTCAGCCCCGGGCCGCGAGGGCGAGATCGACCTTCTCCAGCAGCGCCTGGCTGGTGAAGGGTTTCTGGACAAAGCCGATCTGCCCGCGCCGGGCGTGGCGGGCGCTCTCCACGTGTTCGTCGAAGCCGCTCATGAGGAGGACCCGGGCGTGCGGATTGATGGCGAGCATTCGTTCCAGCGCCTCGGTTCCGCCCAAGCGCGGCATCGTCAGGTCGAGCAGGACGGCGTCGATGGTGTGGTGGTGTTCCCGGTACGCGTCGACGCCGGCAAGTCCGTCCTCGGCGAAGCGGAGGGCGAGGCCCTCGCGCGTGAGCATCGCGTGGACGGTTTTGCGCACGCTTTCTTCGTCGTCCACCACGAGAATGGTCCGACCGCGGCGGTGCGACGCGGCGGCGACGTTGGTGGTGGTGGATGAAGGGCACGGGGCCGGGGGCTGCTCGGCGGAGGCGGCGGGGAGCAGGATCGTGAACACCGTGCCGTGGCCGGGCCGGCTCTCGACCTTGATGGCGCCGCGGTGGCCGCGCACGATCCCGAGCACCGCCGCCAGACCGAGCCCGCGGCCGGTGAACTTCGTGGTGAAGAAGGGATCGAAGATCCGGGCGATGGTGTCGGGCGCCATGCCGCAGCCGTTGTCCGAGACTTCGAGCACGAGGTAGTCGCCCTCCGGGAGCTGGGGCGCGAGGTGCATGGTCTCGAAGCGGGCGCGGCCGATGGACTCACGGTGGGCGGCGAGGCGGATGACTCCGCCGCGCTCGCCGATGGCGTCGGCGGCATTGAGCACGAGGTTCATCACGACCTGCTGCAACTGGGCGCGATCGCCCTCGATGAGCGGGAGCCCGGCTGCGAGTTCGACATTGAGCGCGACGGTGGGCCGGATGGTGACGCGGACGAGGTCGATGGCGGTCTTGAGGAAATCGCCGAGCTCGATCGTGCCCACTTGGAAGCGGCCCTGGCCGGAGTAGGCCAACATCTGCCGGCACAGCTCGGCGGCGCGCAGCGACGACTCCTGGATGAGCCGCAGGCTCTCGTGGACCGGCGAACCGCCCGGCACCTCGTCGGCCGCGATCGACGCGTGCCCGAGGATGGCGGTGAGCATGTTGTTGAAATCATGGGCGATGCCGCCCGCCAACAGACCGAGGCTTTCCAGTTTCTGCGTCTGCTGGAGCTTGGTCTGAAGTTTCAGTTGCTCGGTGACGTCCTGGATCAACACGAGAGCGGCGGCGCGCCCGAGCCAGTCGATGCGTTGGACGAAGGCGACCACGTCGATGAGCCGTCCATCACTGGCCCGGTGGCGGGCGCGATGCTCCAGCTTCCCGCTCGTGCGGCCGTCGCGCAGCAACTCGACGACGCGATCGAACCGCGCGAGGTCCTCGTCGGGCCGGATCTCGCGGCTCCGCAATTGCAGAAACTCCTCCCGTGGGTGGCCGTAGAGTACGAGCGCGGCCTCGTTGGCCTCCAGAAACTGGAGAGTCTCGAGGTCGAAGATCGTCATCGGCTGGGGATTGGTCGCGAAGAGCATGCGGAAACGCTGCTCGCTGTCGCGTAAGGCCGTCTCGGCGGCGACCCGCGCGGAGATGTCGCGGGAGATGGTGATGACGCCGCCGAGGGTGGGATTGGCGAGCTCGTTGCGCCCGGTGGCCTCCATCCAGCAGTAGGTGCCGTCGGCGTTGCGGTAACGGTAGCGCATCCGGTCCTGCCCGTCCGGGGTTTGGAGGAGCCGGACGAAGGCGGCCTCGACGCCGGCGCGGTCCTCGGGGTGGATGAACTCGAAGGTGGACCGGTCTTGGAGGTCTTCGGCGCGGTAGCCGTGGGTCTTCCACGCGGCGGCCGAGTTGAAAACGAGACGACCCTCGCGATCGAGGATGCTGAGGATGTCCGGCGAGAGGTCGGCGAGGGCCCGAAAACGCGCCTCGTCGCTGGGGGTGGGGGCGGATAGCTCGGTGGGGCGAGACACGACAGAAATGCACGCAGGCCGCGGGGCGGAGTCGAGGCGAAACCGGGCGAGGTGCGGAGAAGTTCGGGCGCGGCCGGAGCGCGCGGAAAACAGTCTCGCACCGGTCGGCCGCATGGGGGTTAGTCGGGGCCGTCACACGATGATCGTCGCCGTCCATCCGCTCGCCGGTTTCGACAAGGTGCTGCACTACCGCGCACCGGAGAAACTCTGCGCGGGCATCGCGGTGGGCTCGCTCGTGCGCGTGCCGGTGGTGAACCGCTTCACGCTGGCGGTCGTCTCGCAGCTCGATCCGACGCCGGACTGCGCACCCGAGAAGCTCAAGAATGTCGCCGAGCTGGTGTACCCGTTTCCCGCACTCACGCCGGAGCTGCTCTCGCTCGCGCGCTGGATCGCCGCCTACTACGCCGCGCCGCTGGACACGGTGATCGAGGCGATGATCCCGGTCTCGGTGCGCAAGGGCCTCGCGCTCAAGATCGAGAAACGCCTCGCCGTGGCGCGCGAGCTTTCGGTCGACGAACTCGAAACGCTGAACCGCCGCGCGCCGCAGCAGGCGAAGCTCTACGCCTTCCTCAAGCTTCAGCTCCACCCGGTGGCGAAGTCGCTCGTGCTGGAGCGGCTCAAGGTCGGGCCGTCGAGCGCGGCGGCGCTGGTGCAACACGGCGTGTTGCGCGAGATCGACCACCGTATCGAACGCGTGGGGTATGGCGACGACCTCGGCGGCGTGGAGCCGGTGGCGGTGATCCCGCCCGAGCTCAACCTCGCGCAGAAGGCCGCCGTCGAGTCGATCCGCGCCAGCGGCGCGAAGGGCGGCTTCGCGGTGCACCTGCTCCAGGGCGTGACCGGCTCGGGCAAGACGGAGGTCTATCTCCACGCGATCGCAGACATGCTCCAGGGCGGCGGCGGCGCGGTGTATCTGGTCCCTGAAGTCGCGCTCACGCCGCAGACCGTGGCGCGGCTGCGTGGACGGCTCGAACAGCAACTCGGCCAGCGCGTGGTTGTGTGGCACAGTTCGCTGAGCGAGGGCGAGCGGCTCGACGGCTGGCTGGCGCTCGCCTCGGGCGAGGCGCGGATCGTCGTTGGCGCGCGCTCGGCGGTGTTCGCGCCGGTGCGCGACCTGCGGCTGGTGATCGTCGACGAGGAGCACGAGCCCGCCTACAAGCAGGACGAGACGCCTCGCTACCACGGGCGCGACGTGGCCGTGTACCGCGCGAAGCTCGCGGGCGCGGTGTGCGTGCTCGGCTCGGCGACGCCGTCGGTCGAGTCGGTCAACAACATGCGCCGCGGGCGCTACCTCCACGACGTGCTGCCGACGCGCATCGACGACCGGAAGATGCCGCTGGTGCACATCGTGGACATGCGCCACGAGATCGTCGCGAAGCGCGCGACCTCCGTGCTCTCGCGCCTGCTCATCGACAAGCTGCACGACCGCTTCGGGAAGAAGGAGCAGTCGATCCTCTTCATCAACCGCCGCGGCTACTCCAGCAGCCTGCTGTGCCAGGAGTGCGGTTACGTGGCGGAGTGCCCGCATTGCAGCGTGTCGCTCACGTACCACCGGGCCGACGAGACGCTGAAGTGCCACCTCTGCGGCGAGGTGCGGCCGGCGCCGCTGGTCTGCCCGCAGTGCCGCTCGCCGAAGGTGCGCATGCGCGGGCTGGGCACGCAGAAGGTCGAGGAGCACGTGGCGCGCATCCTGCCGCGCGCGAAGGTCGTGCGCATCGACACCGACACGATGGGGAAGAAGAACCGGTTCCGGGAGATCCTCGGCGAGTTCCGCACCGGCAAGATCGATATCCTCGTCGGCACGCAGATGATCGCCAAGGGGCTCGACTTCCCGAACGTGACGCTCGTCGGTCTCGTCGACGCCGATATCTCGATGCACGTGCCGGATTTCCGCGCGAACGAGCGCACGTTCCAGCTGCTCGTGCAGGTGGCGGGCCGCGCCGGCCGCGGCGACCGGGCGGGGGAGGTGGTCGTGCAGACGTTCACGCCGCAGTCCGACGCCATCCAGTTCGCCAAGCAGAGCGATTTCGACGGGTTCATCGAGGGCGAGATCAAGACGCGCGAGCAGTTTCGGTATCCGCCGTTCCGGCATCTGGTGCACCACGTCTTCCGCGGCGACAACGCCGAGAAGGTGCTCTGGGTGGCCGAGCAGTGGAAGAAGCGTGTGGAGCCGCTGCTCGCCGGCGCGGCGGAGCTGCGCGGCCCGTCGCCCTCGCCGATCGAGCGCGTGCAGAACGAATACCGTTTCCAGCTCTGGTATTTCACCGGCGCAGTGGTGAAGACCGTGGGCGTGCTCGCCAAGGAGCAGCGCGACTTCCCCTGGCCCGAGGGCGTGAGCCAGACGCTCGACGTGGATCCGATGAGTCTGAGCTGAGGCGGGGGAGCGCGACGGAAGATCTGGAACTCAGCTTCGACACGCGACGGGGCGCGGCCTTGCGGGAAAGCCACGCTGTGACGCGATCCATCCGAAAAATGACCATTCTGCCGTACGGCAGAACACGGATGGGCACGGATGACCAGAGAACGATCCGTGGACATCCGTGAAATCCGTGGTTCCTCGTTCATGTTGCTTGAGCGGAGATCAGGAACGGAGCGTTCCGGACCACAGGAGGGAACGAAGAGAACGAAGGACGGAGGCGCGGCACCGATCCGAAGGGCGGAGAATCTGGAACTTGCGAGCTCATCCCACCGGCTCTGCGAAACTGGGCTTCTCGTGACGGCGCGGACACCGCGCCGTCACGAGACGGAACGGTTTACCCCCCTCCGGCGACGCCGAAGGCGACCAGGGGTGCGCCACGGGAAGGCAAAGTCTGGGATGGAAGGAACGGTGTTAGCAGGGAACGTTCGGATGTCTGCCGGAACGCTTGACGGATCGCGCAGACCGCACAGTTCTACAGACGTGAAACAATCTAACCTGGCGCGATACTTCAAGGCGCTGTCCTGCGAACAGCGGCTGAAGGTTTTCGAGATCATCCGGGCCGGGCAGGCCGCGGACGGGGAGTGCGCCGGGCTGATGCGGGCGTTCTCCTGCGCCTGCGAGGAACTCGACGTCTCCCGCTCCACGGTTTCGCACCATATCAAGGAACTGGAGCAGGCCGGGCTGATCGAGTGCACCAAACACGGCCAGAGTGTCTGCTGCCGGGTGAACGAGAAGGCCGTGGCGCTGTTGAAAGGGTTTCTCGAATGACCCTTTTTTGCCCTCAAGGTCCGACGGTTGTCGAACAATCAGACCGGGACACGCTGGCCTCGGCGCTGGCCACGCTGCGCACCGAACCGTTGCGGATCGGGCTGGAACGGGAGGCGTGGCGGATCGACGCGCATGGTTGTCCCTCGGCGCAGCTCCATCCCTTCGCCGCGGATCGCGACGGGTTCGCGGAGGGGCGGATCACGGTCGATTTCGCCGAGAACCAGGCCGAGCTCATCACGGCACCGATGGCCGGCTCGGCCGGGGCGCTTGCGCAACTGCGCCGGCTCCACGCGCGGCTGTACCGCGCGGTGCCGGGGGAACTGCTTTGGCCGCTGAGCACGCCGGGCTGCTGGAACGGCCGCGTGCAGCCCGCAACCTTCGGTGGCGCGGTGGATCAAGAGCCGGCGCGGCAGTACCGCGACTACTTGGCGGACAAATACGGCGCGGCGCGGCAGGCGATCAGCGGCGTGCATTTCAACGTCTCGTTTCCCGAGTCGTTCTGGGCGGCGCTGGAGTCCGGCGGCGACGATCCGGCGGACCGCTCGGCGCAGTATTTCGCGATCATGCGGAATCTGCTGCGGTACCGTTTTGTCCTGACCTACCTGCTCGGGGCGAGCCCGTTGGTCGACGCCCGCTGGGGGGCCGAGCTGGCGGAGCGGCTCGATGCGCCGGGCCGCTCGTTGTTCGCGGCGTGTGGACGATACTCGTCGAGCCTGCGCTCCGGTCCGCTCGGCTACCAGTTGTCCGATCGCGTGGCGGCGGATCTGGCGGGCGTGTGGTCGGGGCTGCCGGCGTATGCCGGGGGCATCCGCGGTGCCATCACGGGCGGCGCCTTGGCGGGCGAGCGCGAGTTCTACGCGCCGGTGCGCCCGAAGACGAGCGAGGGTGGTACGCTCGGCGCGTTGCAGCGCCGCGGCGTGGAGTACCTCGAGATCCGCGTGCTCGACCTGGATCCGTTCGCGGACGTGGGGGTGGCGCTCACGACGTTGCATTTCCTCGAAGCCTTCGTGGCGGCGGCGACGCTGCTGCCGGACCGGCCGCTGACGGCGGAGGCGTTGGCGGCGGAATCTCGGCTCAACACCTGGGCGACGATGTGCTCGTGCCCGGACGCCGAGAGCGTGCGTGCCGGTTTGGCGGTGCAGGCGGAGCCGTTGTGGACTGTGTTGCACGAAGCGGCCGAGCTGTTGGGGACGGAGCACGTCGCGGCGGTGGCGGAGTTCGCCGAGATCTTCGCCGGACGGAGGCCACGGTTGGTCGAGCGGTTCTTCGCCGGTGCGGCGGAGGCTCGGCTTTCGCTTCGGGAGTTCGGACTGCGGCTGGCGCGGCAACACCAGGAGGCACTTGACCATGATTGAACTCGATTCCCGCTACGACGGCATGGAGCTGTCGACTCGGCTGCTCATCGCGGAGGCTTTGCGCCGCGGTGCGACGGTCGAGGTGCTCGACCGGTCGGACAACTTCCTCCGGCTGGCGCAGGGCGCCAACGTGCAGCTCGTCAAGCAGGCGACGCGCACCTCTGCCGACTCCTACATCGCGGCGCTGGCGATGGAGAACAAGCAGGTGACCAAGGCCGAGCTGGAGCGCGCCGGGCTGCGCGTGCCGGCGGGGCGGCTCCACGACTCGGTGACGGAGGCGCTGGCGGACTGGCCGCGGGTGCGCGGGCGGGCGACCGTCGTGAAACCGCGCAGCACGAACTTCGGCGAGGGCGTGGCGATCCTCGGCGCGTCGGCAGGCGAGGCGGAGTTCGCCGCCGCGGTGCGGGCGGCGTTCGCTCTCGATGCGGCGGTGCTGGTCGAGGACTTCGTGGGCGGGCGCGAGTTCCGGTTCCTGGTGATCGGCGGGCGCACGCGGGCGGTGTTGCATCGCGTGCCGGCGAACGTGGTGGGCGATGGCCGGCGTACGATCCGGGACCTGGTGGCGGAGAAGAACCGGCATCCGTTCCGCGGCGAGGGCTATGTGAAACCGCTCGAGCGGATCATGCTCGGCGAGATCGAGGTTGCGTTTCTTGCCGCCGCCGGGATGGGTCCCGACGTCGTGCCCGCGGCGGGGCGAACGGTGTTTCTCCGGAAGAACTCCAATATCTCCACCGGCGGCGACAGCATCGACTGGACGGACACGATGCCCGCGGTCTACCACCGGATCGCCGAACGGGCCACGGCCGCACTGGGCGCGCAGATCTCCGGGGTGGACATGATCGTGCCCGACCCGGGCGATGAGCGCGACGAGGCGGACTACGCGATCATCGAGCTGAACTTCAACCCGGCCCTGCACATCCATGATTATCCGGAGACGGGGAAGAACCGGCAGGTCGAGCGCCCTGTGCTCGACCTGATCGGCATCGCGTGACCGGCCGCGAACCACCCGCCGGGGCCGGCGGGTGCCGAGCTCCAGCTACTCACCGAACGGTCCATGCCCGTGTTCCGATCGGGCGCTGGATGCGGTGGCGCCGGGCCAGGTGGGGGCCCGCCGAGGAACTGCTCAATGCTTGGCGTGGCGGGGCGCTTCCGCCCCCGCCGAGGGGCCCGGCTAAACCAAGCGGGCCGGTTCGCAGTGCCCGGTGTGTCGCATGATCCTGGATTCCGCAGTTCGGTTTATCCGCAAGGATCCTAGCGCGGCCGAGCCGCAACCGAAGGGAGCAGGCGGCGCGGCGGTTGGCAAAGAGAGTGGCAGGCCGCCGGCCGCGGTGCCAGAGCTGGTGTGTGAAGACTCAAGACATCTGTGCGGGCCACGGCCGGGGCGTGGCGGAGTTTGTGCAACGCCACGCCGACAAAGTCACTGGCGTAATCAGCGGCTGGGACCGCTTGCGGCTGCAGGGCAGTCTGCACAGCTATCCCTGCAAACGCTGCATTTTGGGCACGATTTCCCTCTGTTACGCCCTGTCGGGAAAGTTGAACGGATTCCACGGATGGGGAACCCCGGAATCCGTGCCCATCCGTGAAATCCGTGGTTCATCATTCTGCCCTTCGGTTGCGGCGGAGCCGCGCTAGGTTCTTTGCGGTTCAGTTGCGGTTTTCAGGATGATATCCGGGTCCCGAATTGTATCCGCCGGCCCGGGCTGAAGCGCCGGGCCACGTTCAGCCCTCCACGGCGGCGCGACTGCGCCAGAGCGCAGGCGGGAGGCAGCCGAGGGCGATCGCGACGAGGTTGAATCCCCACCACGCGCAGAGAGCCAGGAGCGCCGAGTCCATGAAGCCGTAGCTGTGCAGGCCGACGCCGAGCATGTTCACGCCGAACCACGAGGCGGCGGTGATGTTGTTGCCGAAGATCGCGAGGTTCATGAAGCCGCGCGGGCCGACGAGCTTGCCCCAGCGCGCGTGGAGGATGACGGCGTTCCAGAGCACGATCACGAGCGCACCGTTCTCCTTCGGGTCCCAGCCCCAGAAACGGCCCCACGACTGGTCGGCCCAGATGCCGCCGAGCACGGTGCCGACGAGGCTGAAGAGCGTGGCGAAGCAGACGGCGCCGTACGTCATGCGCAGGAGCGCCTGCGCGGTGGGGGCATCCAGCGAACGGGAGAGCAGGCCGCGCAGGACGAAGACCAGCCCGAGCACTCCGGCGACGAAGCACGCACCATAGCCCATGGTGATGGTGACGACGTGCGTCGCCAACCAGAAGTTGGAGTCGAGCACGGCGCGCATCATCTCCATGGTGTCGCCGGTGAACGGGAGATAGATCGCGACGATGAGTGTGAGGAAACCGATGGCGCCGGCGACGACATTGCCGATGGAGTTGCGGAAGAGACGCTCGAGCAGCAGCGCGAGGCCGGCGCCGACCCAGCCGACGAAGAGGGCGGAGGAGTAGAGGTTGGTGACGGGCGGGCGGCTCTCGATGTACATGCGCGCCGCGATGCCGGCGGTGGTCAGCAGCCACGCGACGAACCCGACCGAGAGCGCGCAGCGCGCGAGCACCGCGGGCCAGACGAGCCACGAGACGAAGCCGAGGAGGGCGACGAGCACGTAGAGCGCGGCGGCGGTGTAGAACGGCTGGGCGTGGTTGAAGAGGAACTCGAGCGCGGTGCGGCCGAGCCGCGGATCGTTAGCGGCGACGAGATCGGTGCGGAGCGCGGCGACGGCGCGGTTGAACAGCGCGGGATCGCCGGTGCGCCAGGCGCTGCCGAGCGCGGCGTAGTCGCGCACGGGTTGGGCGACGCGGCTGGTGGCGAAAGCGGAGAGCAGGGCGTCGCCGAGGTTCGACCACGCGTTGGGATCGTCGAGCGCGGGCGGCGGCGGGATGGCGAGCATCGAGGCCTGGCTGTGGAGCAGCTGGAACTTCTTCAGGTAGCCGGCGAGCTCCTTGACCAGCGCTTCGTCGGCGGGTTTGCCGGCCATCGCAGCCTCGGTGGCGGCGAGGGCTTCGGGCAGCATCTGCTCGAAGCGGAGGAGTTCGGCGGCGAAGTCCTGGCTCTCGGGGAGTTGCAGGCTGTAGCGCAGGCCGAGGTAGGTCTGGAGGCGGTTGCGGAGCTTGAGGACTTCGCGTTCGTAGGGCGTCTGTTCGGCGGACTCGAGCTGGGCGGCGCGCGCGGCTTGCTGGTCGAGATCGGTGAGGCGTGGGGCGAGCTGGGCGAAGGAGAAGCGCACGCTGCCGTCGCCGTCGTCCGGCGACAGGCGGAGCAGGGCGAGGACTTCGTTGTTGTCGATCCGGAAGACCTTGTAGGTGTCGGCGCGCTCGGGCCGGAAGAGCGCGTCGAGCAGCCACTGGTTCGGCGTGAGCGAGTGGCCGGCGGGCGTCTTCACGCGCTGGCGGTTCTGGATGAGCAGCAGCGAGGTGCGGGCGACGGTGTCGAGCGGCTTGAGCCGGCCGCCGACGAGGACGGGCAGGCGGCCGAAGCCCTCGGTGTCGAAGGCGTCGGGGTTGTTCGGCAGGCGCAGCGTGAACGCGACAGCGGCGAGCGCGAGCAGGCCGGCGAGGAAGGGGATCGGGAGAGAACGTTTCATCGGGCACCTCCTGTGGCCGGCCGCGGTGAGGCCGGACTGCCGGGGGCGGCGCTCCCGGCGGCAGCGGCGCGGTCGCGTTGGAGGAAGGCGAAGAGCGAGAGCGCGAAATGGTAGAGCAGGCCGAGTCCGGACAGGACGCAGGCGAGGTACGGGATGAGCCAGCCGGGGTTGCGCACGACCTGGAGGATCGTGGTGCGGTCGTCGTTCTTGAAGCCGGACTGGTAGAACGTGTAGCCGCCGTGGCGCAGCGGGTTGTTCATGAAGATGCGGACTTCGCGGTCCTCCTTGGTATCGGAGGAACGGAGGCGGACGCGGCTGGAGAAGTTGCGCGGGATCTCGGTGCCCGGGTACTTGTCGTGGCGGAATTCGAGGAGCGTGAGCGAGAAGTCGAAGTAGATCCGCGTGCGGCGCAGGGTGACGCTGTAGGTGCGGCCGGCGGCGGTGAAGGTCTGCGGTTGCGCGATGGCGAGGGTGGCGAGCATCGTGCCGACGGGCCCGTCGGGGCCACGGAATTCGACGAAGGCGGTGGGTGCGTTCTCCTCGTTGGGGCGGTAGGTCGGCGCGGCGGGTTGCACGACCACCTGCTGACCGAAGCCGAGCGAGGCGGGCGAGGCGGGGGCGTTGGGCGCGTCGCGGCGCATGAAGAAGTTGGCGTTCGGGAAGAACTGGATCGGCAGAATCGTGAGCGGGCAGCCGGGCAGCGCGATCGGCTCGCGGCGTTCGAGGCGCGAGAGCGGTACGGACCACACCTGGTCGAAGGCCGGATCGGTGATGTCGGTGATGGCCAGTTCGCGCTGGAAGGCGGCCTCGGCGTAGTTGCGCGTCTCGCCGGTATCCAGCGTGAGGTGGCTCTCGACGGAGAGCAGGCCGGTGACGAGCTCGCCGACGAGCAGCAGGGCGATGCCGAAGTGGGTGAGGTGGAGGCCGACGTTGCGCCAACTGAGCCGGAAGCGGAGGAACTGGGCACAGAGGAGGTTGGCGAGCAGCAGGCCGCCGACGAGGTAGCCGCCGGGGAAAAACGGAATCGAAACTCCGGTGCCGGGGAGTTGCTGGACGACGACGAAGGACCGGAAATACTTCGCCTGCACGGCCCAGATGCCGAGGTGGACCTGGTCGAGTGTCGCGATGACGACGAGCACGATGGCCAGGACGAGCAGGACGATGGTCAGTCGCAGCGAGGCGAGGCGCGCGACGAGGGAGCGGAGCAGGGCGCGCATGGTTTAGGGAGTGGCGGGGCGGACGGTGCGCAGGAAATCGAGGAAGGCGGGCTGCTCGGCGGCGACGGCGGCATCGGGCCCGGTGAGCTTGAAGAACCAGGCCTCCTCGCCGCGGTAGAGAATCGCGCCGAGGATGCGCGTGGCCGCGCCGCCGGCGGGCGCTGGGCCGACGAGGTCGACGGTGGTGAAGGTGAGCCCGGCGTTGTCGAGCGTGGCGGACTCGGTCGGTAGTTGGGCCGTGGTGAGCGGGGCGAGGCCGATCTGGCCGCGCCAGCGGTTGATGTTCTCGAGCAGCGGATTCTGGGCGGCGGCCAGGACGATGATCGAGCAGTCGGCGGTGCCGTGCTCGTTGCGGGCGGTGAAACTGCCGCGGCGCATCGCACCGAGCGGTTTCGCAGCCCAGTGGTCGGGCGCGGCCCAGGTGATGGAGTCGGTGGCGGGACCGGTGGCGGTCGGCATGCTCAGCGGGCCTGAGCCGATCGGCGGATGGCCGGCGGGCAGGGCGGCGTCACCGGATGCTGGTGTCGAGGCCGGCTCGCCACCGATGGGCGGGTGGCCGGGCGGGAGTTCGCCGGCGGGTGGGATCGCCGCGTGGTCGTGGCCGGCATGCGGGTCGGAGGCCGCGACTGCGGCGGGTGTGGGCTCCTTGCCGGTGCGGTAGGTGAGCACCGGTTCCTCGCGGCAGCCGGTGAGCAGGAGGGTGAGCGCGGCGATGGTAGCGCCGATGCTCCGGGGGGCTCGCAGTAGGGTCATGAGTGGGCCCCGAGTAAGCGAGGGAGCGGCGGCTTTTCAACCGGCAAGCGGCCGGGGCTTGTCGTGGGACAAGAAAAAGGCCGGAGCGCGCGAGGCGTTCCGGCCGGAGAAACTGGATGCGCGGGGCGCGCGGCTCAGTTGGCGAAGCGGAAGAGGGCGACGTCGCCGTCCTGGAAGACGTACTCCTTGCCTTCGAGGCGGTACTTGCCGGCCTCGCGGGCGGCGGCGATGGAGCCGAGCTTGGAGAGGTCCTCGTAGGAGACGACCTCGGCCTTGATGAAGCCCTTCTCGAAATCGGTGTGGATGACGCCGGCGGCCTGCGGGGCCTTGGTGCCGACGTGGATCGTCCAGGCGCGGACTTCCTTCTCGCCGGCGGTGAAATAGGTCTCGAGGCCGAGGAGCTTGTAGCTGGCGCGGATGAGGGCGGAGACGCCGGAGTCGTCGACGCCGAGGTCCTTGAGAAACTCCTTGGCCTCCTCGGGTTGGAGGTCGATGAGCTCGGCCTCGATGCGGGCGGAGATCGGCACGTAGGCGGCGTCGTGGTGATGGGCGACGTAGTCGGCGACCTTGCGCACGAAGGGGTTCTGCTCGGCGGTGGCGAGGTCGCCCTCGGCGACGTTGCAGGCGAAGAGCACGGGCTTGGCGGTGAGGAGCTGGAAGAGGCGCATCAGCTTGCGCTCGTCGTCGTTCACCTCGAGGACGTTGGCGGTCTTGCCGGCGTTGAGGTGGGGGAGGAGTTTCTCCAGAAGGGCGATCTCGGCCTGGGCCTCCTTGTCGCCGGATTTCGCCTTCTTCTGCGATTTGTCGATACGCTTCTGGACGGCGTCGAGGTCGGCGAGCACGAGCTCGGTGGTGATGACCTCGATGTCGCGGACGGGGTCGACGCTGCCCATGGTGTGGACGACATCGGGGTCCTCGAAGCAGCGCACGACCTCGACGATGGCGTCGACCTCGCGGATGTTGGCGAGGAACTGGTTGCCGAGGCCCTCGCCCTTGCTGGCGCCGGCGACGAGGCCGGCGATGTCGACGAACTCGATGGCGGCCGGGATGACGACCTGGGTCTTGGCGATCTTCTGGAGGACGTACATGCGCTCGTCGGGGACGAGGACGACGCCGACGTTGGGGTCGATCGTGCAGAAGGGGTAGTTGGCCGCCTCGGCCTTGCGGGAACGAGTGAGGGCGTTGAAGAGGGTGGACTTGCCCACGTTGGGCAGACCGACGATGCCGGCTTTCATAAGAGGGCGGACTGCACCGGCGGGGATGTGGCTTGACAAGAGGATTCTTCGACTGCGAACTCGGCCCTTCATTTTTCCGAAACATCGTTCGTATCGTCCGCCCCCTTTCCACTAGCATGGCACTGAAAATCCGTATGACCCGCGTCGGCTCGACGCACAACCCGATCTATCGCGTGGCCGTGGCCGAAGCGCGTTCCCGCCGCGATGGCGCTGCCGTCGAGCAGATCGGCAACTACAACCCGCGCGCCAAGGGCAACCAGCTCACGCTGGATGTCGCTCGCTACGAGTATTGGCTGGGGCAGGGCGCCAAGCCGTCCGACACCGTCAACGGCCTCTACAAGCGGGCGAAGCGCGCCGCGGCCGCCACGGCCTGATCGCGGTTCCCCGTCGAAGTTTTCCGAGATCGCCGCGCCCGGATGGGCCGGCGATTTCGTGTTTCTGCCGGGCGACATCTCCCGCGCGTTCGCCGCCGCGACCGGCGCCCGGCACTTTTCCCTCCCATTCTGTGCGCATCGATATTCTCACGCTCTTCCCCGCCATGCTCGACGGCTTCCTGTCGGAGAGCATCATCGGGCGCGCGCTCGAGGCGAAGCTGGCGGAGATCAAGGTGCGCAACCTGCGCGACTGGACGACGGACAAACATCGGACCACCGACGACCGCCCCTTCGGCGGCGGGGCGGGGATGGTGCTCAAACCCGAGCCGATCTACGCCGCGATGGAGGAGCTGGGCACGCCCGGTTGTCGCCGAATTTACCTTACACCCGACGGGGTGCCGCTCACGCAGAAGCTCGTCGTCGAGCTGGCGCAGGTGCCGCACCTGATCCTGCTCAGCGGTCACTATGAAGGGGTGGACCAGCGGGCGCGCGACGGTGTGATCGATCAGGAGATCAGCATCGGCGATTATGTGCTCACCAACGGCACGATCGCGGCGGCGGTTCTGGTCGATGCCATCGTGCGCAACATCCCGGGTGTGCTCGGGGATGAAAACTCATTGACGCACGAATCCTTCAACAACAACTTGCTCGATTTTCCTCAGTTCACACGTCCCGCGGAGTTTCGCGGCATGGTCGTTCCGGACGTCCTTCTCTCCGGCAATCATGCGGCAATCGAGCGGTGGCGACACGAGATGAGGCTCGCGAAAACCACCAAAGTCAGACCCGATTTACTCAGGAACAAGTCATGAATCCCATCATCAAGGAAATCACGGCCCCGCAGCTGAAGACTGATCTCCCGGCCTTCAAGGTCGGCGACGGTGTCCGTGTCCACACCAAGGTCCGTGAAGGTGACAAGGAGCGCATCCAGGTGTTCTCCGGTATCGTTATCGCCCGCAAGGGGCACGGCATCCACGAGGCCTTCACGGTCCGCCGTATTTCCTATGGCGAGGGCGTCGAGCGCGTGTTCCCGGTGAACTCGCCGATGATCGAGAAGATCGAGATCGAGCGCGAGTCGCAGAACATGCGTGCGCGTCTCTACTACCTGCGCGACCGCGTCGGCAAGAAGGCCGTCCAGGTCAAGGAGAAGCGCTGGATCGGCCTGATGGGCGGCACCGAGGCCGCGGCCACCCCGGCGGAGACGCCGGCCCAGTCCTGAGTTCCGAACCGCAAGGATCCGGATACCGTTTTTCCGAGGCGGGCTTCATCGGCCCGCCTTTTTCATGCCCGGGCCGGGCGCGCGGTCGCCGGGGCTCGATCCGGTGCCGGGGCCGACGGGCAAATCCGACAGTTAGCACAACCGTCGTCGCGGCGCTTCCCGGTTTTTCCTTTCGCCCTCGCTATACCAACACCTAACCTCCGCCTTTTCTTACTCCCATGCCTCTCAACGTCGAAGTCCTCGCCAAAGCCAGCAACATCGCCCGCGGTCTCGCTCTCGATGCGATCCACAAGTGCAGCTCCGGCCATCTCGGCCTGCCGCTCGGTGCCGCCGAGATCGGCGCCGCCCTCTACGGCCATGCGCTGGTGCATAATCCCGCCGAGCCGCGCTGGCTCAACCGCGACCGTTTCATCCTCTCGGCCGGTCACGGCTCCATGTTCCTCTACTCGTGGCTGCACCTCAGCGGCTACGACCTCCCGCTCGAGGAGGTGAAGAACTTCCGCCAGCTCCACTCCAAGACCCCGGGCCATCCC
Source organism: Opitutaceae bacterium (assembly GCA_035415285.1). GTDB lineage: Bacteria > Verrucomicrobiota > Verrucomicrobiia > Opitutales > Opitutaceae > CAJCBL01. The sequence goes on along the minus strand of DAOOFR010000033.1, from coordinate 6,572 downwards.
GAGTTCCATGAGACGCCCGGCGTCGAGACCACCAGCGGCCCGCTCGGCCAGGGCATCGCCAACGCCGTCGGCTTCGCGATCTCCGGCCAGATGGCCGCCGCCCGCTTCAACACCGCCGAGCACCCGATCTTCGACAGCCACGTGATCGTGCTCGCCGGCGACGGCTGCATGCAGGAAGGCGTCGCCATGGAGGCCGTCGCCATCGCCGGTCACCAGAAGTTGGACAACCTGATCCTCATCTACGACTCCAACGACGTCACCCTCGACGCCGCGGCCGACAAGTCGCAGAGCGAGAACGTCGTCGCGCGTTTCAAGGCCATCGGCTGGGATGTGCAGACCATCGACGGCCACGACCTCGTCGCCATCGTCAAGGCCGTCACCAAGGCCAAGAAGACCAAGACCGGCAAGCCGCAGCTCATCGTCGCCAAGACCATCATCGGCAAGGGCATCGCCGAGGTGCAGGGCACCTCGAAGGGCCACGGCGAAGGCGGCGCCAAGTTCGCCGACGCCGCCCGCGCCGGCCTCGGCCTCCCGGCCGACCAGCACTTCTTCGTCAGCGACGAGGTGAAGGCCTACTTCGCCGACCACAAGGCCCGCCTCGTGCGCGCCTACAAGAAGTGGAACAAGACCTTCGCCGCCTGGCAGGCCGCCAATCCCGAGAAGGCCGCCCTGCTCGCCAGCGCCGGCCAGACCGGCTCGGCCGAGGAGCTCATGGCCAAGATCCCGGCCTTCGCGCTCGACGCCAAGCTGGCGACCCGCGCCGCCGGCAAGGACGTGCTCCAGCCCGTCGCCGCCGCGCTCCCGCTCTTCGTCTCCGGCAGCGCCGACCTCTACGGTTCGACGCTCAACTACATCGCCAGCGACAAGGATTTCGAGCCCGCCAACCGCGCCGGCCGCAACATCCGTTTCGGCATCCGCGAACACGCGATGGCCGCGATCAACAACGGCATCGCCTACGACGGCATCTTCCGCACCTCGTGCGCGACGTTCCTCGTCTTCGCCGACTACTCGCGTCCCTCGATGCGCATCGCCGCGCTGGCGAAGCTGCCCGTCACCTACATCTACACGCACGACTCGATCGGCGTCGGTGAGGACGGCCCGACCCACCAGCCGGTGGAGACGGTGTCCGGCCTGCGCGTGATCCCGAATCTCGACGTCATCCGCCCGGCCGACCCGGAGGAGACCGCCGGCGCGTTCGCCGCCGCCGCCACCCGCGCCGACGGCCCGACGCTGCTCGCGCTCACCCGCCAGGCCGTGCCGATGCTCAACGACATCCCGGTGCAGACCCGCCGCGAAGGCGTGCTCCGCGGTGCGTACATCGCCGTGAAGGAGACCGCCGAGCTCACGCACATCCTGCTCGCCGCCGGTTCCGAGGTGCAGCTCGCCATCGCCGCCGCCAAGCAGATCGGCGCCGGCGTGCGCGTGGTGTCCGTGCCCAGCTTCGAGCGGTTCAACCGCCAGTCGGCCGAGTACAAGTCCGAGATCCTCCCGGCCGCCTGCCGCAAGCGCGTGGCCATCGAGGCGGGCGTGACGGGCCTCTGGCATCAGTACGTCGGTCTCGACGGCAAGGTGATCGGCATCGATCGCTTCGGCATGAGCGCCCCCGGTGGCACGGTCTTCAAGGAGCTCGGCATCACCGCCGACGCCGTGGTCGCCGCCGCCAAGGCGCTCTGAGCGACGCAGTGAACTGGGCGCTGTGCGCAGCGCCCATAGTTTTTCAGAAACAGAAAGGCCGCGGGCTTTGGAGCCCGCGGCCTTTCCGTGTAGAAGAGAGATCTGTGTGGCCGCGATTGCGGCAGGTCGCCCGATCAGCGGTTCCGCCAACGGCGCACCGCGACCAAACCGACCAACGCGAGTGCCCCGATCAGACCATAGGTCGACGGTTCCGGCACGGCGCTCGAGGTCCTTTGGCTGAGGGCCACATCGTCGAGATAGTAATAGGCGGGCGAATTGAAGAAACCGAACTTGAGGGTGCTGGTGGAATCTGTCGCGACGACGTCGAAGGAGTAGCGAGTCCAATCGAATGGCGCCATGTTCTCGCCGGCCGCGAGCTCCAGACCGTTCCAACTTACGCTGAACGAATTTTCGTCATCTTCGTCGTCATTGCTGAGGAAGAACGACAGATCGTAGCTCGCTCCGGGAGCGGTGGCCACGGTCTGCTCGATGTAGCCCAGCGAGTTCACCGGCCCAAACACGGCGCTGTAGGTGCCGGAGTAGTAGGTGCCGCTCGTGGTGCCGGTGTAGCTAAGATCGCCGGACTGGGTCCAGCCGCTGAAATTGCCGGTTTCGAACCCACCGTTCGTGATGAGTTGAGCGTGGGCGTGTGACGCGATCGCGAGCGAAAGCGCCAGAAGACTGAGACGGACGAGCTTGTTCATCGTACAACTTTCCCTGACTGGAGACGTGTTTAGGATTTGCTGAAGAAGCTAACGGAACCGTGCGGGACGACCGTTTGTTTCCCCTGCGCCTGGCGTCGAGTTCTCGGGCGACCCCTACGCAGGACAGCGATAGCAGGCTAAACGGGATGTATCGGCAAGGTCAAACATCCGGACGCTTGGCCGGCAGGCGGGGGCAGCGAACCGCACCCCATGTTTCGGGATCAGCGCTGCTGGGGGGGCTGTCCCGGCCCGTTTGTGGGTTGCCCCGTGTGGACGGAGCGGGCGAGGTTCGGCGGTATCGTGACTCCGCCCGACACAGACACCTCCTTTGCGTCCCGGTGGGATTGGCGTGCGCTCTGGTGGTGGCTGGCGGCGCTCGGTCTCATCGCGGCCATTTTCGTCGCGTATCGGGGCGCCGTGCGTGCCCCGTTCGTGTTCGATGACCACGGCTCGGTCACCGACAACCCGACGATCCGGTCGCTGTGGCCGTTGAGCGGACCGTTGGCGCCGCCGCCGGGTGGCGTGCCGGTGAGCGGGCGGCCGCTCCCGAATCTCAGTTTCGCCCTCAACTACGCGATCAGCGGCACGGAGGTCTGGAGTTATCACCTCGGCAACATCGCGCTCCATCTCCTCACGGCGCTGACGCTGTGCTCGCTCCTGCGGCGCACGCTGGCGCGGCCGGTCCTGCCCGAGCGGATTCGTGGAGATGCGGCGCCGATCGCGTTCGCGGTGGCGGCGCTGTGGGCGCTGCACCCGCTCGCGACGGCGGCGGTCACCTATGTGTCGCAGCGCACGGAACTCATGGTCTCGCTCTGTTTCGTGCTCACGTTGCTGGCGGTGGGACGTGCGGCGGAAGGCGGGCGGCGGCGCGGGTGGTGGAGCGCGGCGGCGGTCCTGGCCTGCACGGCGGGAATGGCGAGCAAGGAGGTCATGGTTTCGGCGCCGCTGGTGGCCTTGTTCTACGACCGCACGTTCCATGCGGGCAGCTTCGCGGCCGCCTGGCGTTCGCGGTGGCGGCTCCACGTCGGGTTGGCGGCGAGTTGGCTGCTGCTCGGCTACCTCGTGTGGAGCACGCGCGGGCGTGGCGGCACGGCCGGCTTCGGGCTCGAGATGACGCCGCTCAGCTACGCGCTCACCCAGGGTCCGGCGATCACGCGCTACCTCGGTCTGGTGTTCTGGCCGGGCGATCTCGTGTTCGACTACGGGATGCATCTCGCGCATGGCGTGCGGGCGATCGCGCCCGGCCTGGCGGTCGTCGGCGGGCTGTGCGCGGCGACGCTTGTGGCGCTGCGCCGCCGGCCGGCGGCGGGCTTCGCGGGGCTGGTGTTCTTCGCCGTGCTGGCGCCGACCTCGAGCTTCGTGCCGGTGGCGACGCAGACCATGGGGGAGCATCGGATGTATCTGCCTCTCGGTGTCGTGGTGACGGTGGTGGTGGCGGGGCTGTGGTCCCGGTTTGGTCGCCGCCTGCTGGTTCCGGCGGCGGTGCTCGCCGTGGCGGGGGGCGTCGCGACCGCGGTGCGCAACGCCGACTACGCGACCGAGGAGCGGCTGCTGCGCGACAGCCTGCGGAAGTGGCCGGACAACGCCCGCGCGCACAACAACCTCGCCTCGATCCTGCTCGCCCGCGGCGAGGCGGCGGAAGGCGTGGCCGCGCTCAAGGAGGCGCTGCGGCTCGATCCGCGGTACGTCGACGCGTTGCGCAACCTGAGCCGGGCCGAGTTGATGGCCGGTCGCAGCGACGAGGCCGTGGCGCGGGCGGAGGAGGCCCAACGGCTCGATCTCGATTCGGCGGCGGGGTGGGGGGTGGTCGCCACGGCGCAGCAGGCGGCGGGACGGTGGGGGAGCGCGAAGACGGCGTGGCTGGAGGCGCTGCAACGGCGGCCTGCGTGGCCCGAGGCGCGCCTGCAGCTCGGCGCGGTGCTCGCCCGCCTCGGCGACCCGGATGCCGCGGTCGGTGAATACACCGAGGCGTTGCGGTTGCGGCCGGGCTGGGACAAGGCGCGGCTCGCCCTGGCCGAAGAACTGGCGCAGCTCGGACGGGCGGAGGAGGCCCTGGCGCAGGTCGAGGCGGCGGTCCGCGCCGACCCGGCATCGGCGGAGGCGCTGCTCGCACGGGCGAACCTGCTGTTCGGGCTGGAGCGCTTTGCGGAGGCGGAGGCGGCCGGGCGCGCCCTGGTGCGGATCCGCGCGGAGTATCCCGGCGCCCGTTTCGCGCTCGGCAATGCGTTGCTGGCGCTCGGTCGCTCGGCCGAGGCGTTGGCGGAGTTCGAGGCCGCGGCGCGGAGCGACGGCGAGAGCGCGGCGCTGCTTTGCTCGCGCGCCCTGGCCCTGCTCGATCTCGGCCGCGCGGGAGAGGCGGCGGCCGCGGTGGACGCTGCGCTCAAGGCCGATCCAACCCACGGGCCGGCGCAGGAACTTCGCCGGAGTATCCGGGAGTCCGGGTCATGAAGGCCGGCGCGAGCGGCCGGGCGCGGGGGAGCCGCCTCCGCGCATGGCGCCGGGCGGGGAGTCAGAGCACCTGCAGCGTCTTGCGGTAGAAGGCGACGACCTCGTCGGGCCGGTCGGAGAAGAGGATGTAGTCCTCCATCCAGCGCGGGGCGCGCTTCTCGGCGATCATCGTTTTGACCTGCTTCTTGAGGTCGCGCCAGTACTCGGTGCTGTAGAAGACGTAGGGCACGCGCGGGCGGATGCCGAGCTTGAGGTTGCACATCTCGATGCCGACCTCCTCGAGGGTGCCGACGCCGCCGACGTTGAAGATGCAGAAATCGGCGACCTCGAACCATTTCTGGCGGTTGTGGCGCGCGGTCTCCTGGAAGGTGTTGAAGAAGTCGACACCGAGCTTCGGCGGCTGGGCCTCGAGCTCGAGGAAGCAGGAGCCGGTGAGCGCGCCCTTGGCGCGCGCCTGCTCGGTGGCGAGGCCCATCACGCCGCCGCCGCCGCCGGTGAGCACGCCGACGGTGGGGCCGAAGAAATCGGTGAGCTTGGTGAGGAGTTCCTGGATGCTGCGGCCGGTCTCGGCGCTGAGGTCGAGGGCGGAGCCGTAGAAGGCGAGGATGGTCGACTCCATGAACTTGCCGATGAGCTCCTCGCGCACGAAGAAGCCGCAGCCTTTCTTGTAGACGTGGCGGTACACGTCCTTGGTGTCCTCGTGGTAGAAGTAGACCCCGAGGCCGATCGAGTCGTAGTGGTCGATGCGGGTGTGGGCGTTGGTCGAGAAGAAGAAGCCGTGGGTGCGGGAGGGCCGGCGGAAGACGAGGCGCTTGAGCCCGAGGGTGGGCAGGCGGGTGAGCAGCTCGATGTGCTCGAGCAGGTTCGGGAAACAGTCGCAGACGAGGGTGTCGGCGCCGGCCGGGGCGTTGTCGAGGGCCTCGACGATGGTGCGGTGGGGCGCAGGCAGCGCGGCGGCGGCGGCGAGCTCGCGGAAGTCGGCGCCGCAGGCGAGGAAGAGGCTGCGGTTCTCCATCAGGGCGTTCTGGCCCTTGACGGTGATCTTGGTGCGCGGCTTCGGCGTGCCGAGCTCCTGCGGGTGGCGGGCGTCGAGGTGTTTGAAGGCGCGGCCGGCGAAGGTGAGCATGCGTTTGCGGCGGCCGAGCAGGGCCTGCGCCTCCGAGCCGTCGGGGGCGGGGGCGCGGAAGACCTCGACGGAGACCATCGGGTTCACCACGGGCTGGTCGCCGGTGTTGTAGATCTCCAGCATGATGTTCGTGCCGAAGGTCTTGATGGGATCGAGCAGCACGGCGGAGCAGTGGAGGCCGAAGTTGTCCTCGCCGCGGTTGAGCACCACGAAGTGCTCCTTCAGGTACATCGAGCAGCTGGTGAGGATGCCGGAGCGCGGCGGGATGAGCAGCGGGGCGACGTCCTCGCGCTGCTGGACCTTGTCGAGGAAGCCGCGGGTCTGCTCGCCGCTGACCACGCGCTCGAACTGCAGGCGGGTGACGGCCGGGTTGATGGTGTAGCGGACGGAGTGGGGGACGATGAAGACGCGCCCGAAACGGTCGATCGAGACGGTGTTGGGAAGCTTGATGCGGTTGTCCTTCACGGCGCGCCAGATCTCGTCGGAGGAGAGCTTGGCGGACTCGGGGGCGAAGAAGAGCCGGCCGACGGGCGTGCCGGGGCGCAGGAGCTTCTGGAAGTAGGTGGCGTTGGGGAAGCCGCGGTCGAAGACGAAGGCCTCGGCCTCGACCACGACCGCCG
>DAOOFR010000032.1:12065-24644 GCA_035415285.1 Opitutaceae bacterium | reverse complement strand
GTGGCTGGTTCTATTTCGACCCTGAGTGGCTGGTTTGAGGTGACCGCTGACAGTGGGCCTAAACCCCTGCACCCCGCCTGCGGCCGCTCGAGCGGGATCGGGGCCTCCCGCACCGGCGGGCGGCGGCGAGAAAGAGGCGCGACGCCGCGTAGCTGGAAGCGGGGGACGGTCGGTTGCCGGAGGAATGTTCGCCGGCACCACGACGGCGGTATCCGCGACGGCGGTCCTCGCCTGAGCGCCCCCCGCTCGGTCGGCCGGCGACGGCATCGGCAGGTCGTCCCGCCTCAGCTGATGCGATCGAGGCGGCGGATACCGAGGACGAGCAGGACGACGCCGAGCGCGACCGCCCAGACCACCGCGTCGAGCGAGACGGCGTCGCCGAGCCAGCCGGCCGCGGCGGGAAAGAGCGCGGCCCCGATGCAGGCGGCGCCGGACTGGCGACCGATGATCGTGAAGACGGCATCGGGTTGGAAGCGGCGGGGCACCTCGTGCATGAGCCCGGGGAAGATCGGGGCCATGCCGATGCCGGTGAGGATGAGCGCGGCGGCGGCGAACGGCGCGGAGCCGGCCTGCGAGAACAGCAGGATCCCGACGAGGGCGAGCAGCGCGCCGCCGGTCACCAGGCGGCGGTTGCCCCAGCGGTCGACGACGAAGCCGGTGGCGATGCGCCCGCCGGTGATCGCGGCGTAGAAGAGCGCGGCGCAGACGCCGGCCTCGGCCTGGGGGATCCCGCGGCCGACGACGAGGATCGAGGTGGCCCAGAGGCCGGTCGAACCCTCCGCGGCGACGTAGAGCATGAAGAGCAGCGCCGAGAGCCAGCCCGCCTCGGAGTGGGCCGGGTGGAGGGGCGCGGCCGGCGGGGCGGCCGAGTCCGCGGCGGGGGCCGGGCGCGCCGCGGGGCCCTCCGTCCAGAGGCGCAGCGTGAACAGGAAGATCGCGGCGAGGCCGAGTTGGAGCGACCCGATGAGCAGGTAGCCGCCGCGCCAGCCGTGGCTTGTCGCCAGAAACTGGGTGATGAGCAGCGGGCCGGTGGTGGCGCCGATGCCCCAGCAGGCGTGCAGCCAGTTCATGTGCCGGCCGGTGTAGTGGCGGGCGACGTAGCCGTTGAGCGCGGCGTCGACCGCGCCGGCGCCCAGGCCGAGCGGGATGGCGGCCGCCACCAGCCAGGCGAACCGGGGCGCCTGCGACATCAGCACGATCGCGCCGCCGGTGAGCAGGCAGCTCGCGAGCACGACCGGGCCGGTGGTGAAACGCCGGAGGATGGGCCCGCTGGAGAAGCTGGCGACGGCGGAGAGCAGGGTGCCCACGACCATGATCCAGCCGGCGGCCTTGAGCGGCTGCGCGAGGTCGACGTGTATCTTGGGCCAGGCGACGCCGAGCGTGCCGTCGGGCAGGCCGAGGCTGATGTAGCCGGCGTAGATCAGCGGCAGCAGGAAGAGGGCGGCGCGGCGCGACACGGCGAAAACGGGATGATCGACGGGGGATCCGATTTGCGAGGCGGCGCCGCAATCGCGACACCCGCGCTCGCCGGTCGGGATCGGAGGACCCGGACCTTAACGCCCGCCGAGCCCGCCGAGGCTCAGCCCGGCGAGGTTGCCGAGCAGGCGTTTGGCGAGGAACTCGGTCTGCTTGGCGGAGAGCTCCTTCAGACCGCGCTGGGCAAGGGCGATGAGGGAGGTGAGCTGGTCCTGGGTGAACGTGGCTTCCTCGCCGGTGCCCTGCACCTCGACGAAGTTGCCGCGCCCGGTCATGACGACGTTGAAGTCCACCTCGGCGTCCTTGTCCTCGACGTAGTTGAGATCAAGGATCTCGCGGTTGTCGAAGAGCCCGACGCTCACGGCGGCGACGGAGTCGGTGAAGGGGTTGTCCGCGATCTTCTTCTCGGCGATGAACTTCTCGACCGCCAGACGGGCGGCGAGGTAGGCGCCGGTGATCGAGGCGGTGCGGGTGCCGCCGTCGGCCTGGAGCACGTCGCAATCGACCCAGAGGGTGTTGTCGCCGAGTTTCTTCAGGTCGACCACGGCGCGCAGCGAGCGGCCGATGAGGCGCTGGATCTCGACGGTGCGGCCGTCGAGTTTGCCCCGGGAGATGTCGCGGGCCTTCCGGTCGAGCGTGCTGTAGGGCAGCATCGAGTATTCGGCGGAGAGCCAGCCTCCGGTCACGCCCTGCTGGCGCATCCACGTCGGCACCTTGGGCTCGATCATCGCCGCGCAGATGACGCGCGTGTTGCCGAAGGAGACGAGCACGGAGCCGTCGGCGTTGGGGGCGATGTCGGGCTGGAAGGCGATGGGCCGGAGCTGGTCGGGGCGGCGGCCGTCGGGACGGGCGAAGTCGGTCATCGCGGGACTCAACGGGGCGCGTCGCCGGGGAGCAAGCGCAGAGGCGGCCGCGGGACGGGCGCGGGGCCGCCGCCGGGGCGGATTATTGCCGCTCAGGCGCTGGCTTCGGCGATCTGCGCGCGGGCGCAGTCGAACTCGGCCTGCATCTCGGCGAGCAGGGCTTCGGCCTCGGCGGGGAGTTCGATCTCGAGTTCGAGCAGCCGGCCCAGTTCGGAGAGGCGCACGATGCCGAGGTTGGCGCAGCTGCCCTTGAGGGCGTGGGCGGCGGCCTTCAGGGCTTGGCGATCGGCGGCGGCCAACGCCTGGCGGACGCCGTCAAGGTGCCGCAGGGTGTCGTCCTCCCAACTGCTGAACATCTCGCGCAACACCTCCGGTCCGGCCTCGGTGCAGAGTTCGCGCAGTTCCTCCAGCCGGGCGGCGTCGAGGGTCGGCAGGTCGGGGGCGTGCCGGCGGGGGGCGGACGGGACGGGCGGCGGGGTCATGGCGGTGCGGGGGACATCGGACCGGAGGCGCTGCGGCTTAACCGGAGAATGGCGCGCGCGAACCTCTCGTGCGGGTTGCGAAGTCGGGTGCGGGTCCACGGCTGGCCCGCGCCCGGTCGATCGCACCCGTTGCCGGCCCATTAGTTCGCTGTATTCTGGCGCGCGGCCGGCGCAGGTGTCCTGAAACTTCGATTCGCTTCCGGCAATTTCGTTTACATGCTTTCGCCCCGATTGGTTTAGTCGTCCCGCCCAACCCACCCGCCACTCACACGCCACTCCCCGTGAGAACCCCGGATACGCGCAAATCTTTCCTTTCGAAACTGGCTTTGTTCGCGGTCGCCGCCGGCACGATGCCGGGGCTGCTGTGGCGGCGGTGGACGGACGCCCCCGCGGCGCCCCGGGCGGACACGGTCGCCGACGCCCCGATCGCCCTGCGGCCCGACCACCGGGCGGTGGCCCGTGAGGCCGGACGCGGCTGAACCTCTCCCCGATCCTCCCACCCGCATCCTCTCGCCCCACCGCATCCCCGGCTCATGTCGAAGGTCTTTCCCCCAGCGGCCAACCGCCTCCCGCTCCAGATCGCCTTGGTCGCGATCGTGCTCGGCGGGCTGGTGACGGCCGGCGTCACCTACTATTTCACGCCGAAGTATACGCGTGTCGGTTACGCGCCGGTCCAGCCGGTCCCCTTCAGCCACGCGTTGCACACCGGTCAGCTCGGGCTCGACTGCCGCTACTGCCACACCGGAGTCGACCAGGGCCCGCACTCCACCGTGCCGGCCGCGCAGACGTGCATGAACTGCCACAGCATCATCAAGAAGGACAGCCCGCTGCTGGCCCCCGTGCGCGCGAGCTTCGATTCGGGCGATCCCGTGCCGTGGATGAAGATCCACCAGGCGCCCGACTTCGTGTACTTCAACCACGCCGTGCACGTCGCGCGCGGCGTGTCGTGCATCGAATGCCACGGCAACCTCACCACGACCGCCGAGGGTGAGACGATCGCGCAGCGCCAGCCGCTGAGCATGTCGTTCTGCCTCGATTGCCACCGCGATCCCGCCAGTCGGATCCGCAACCCGAAGGACGTCTTCGATCTCAACAGCCAACGCCTCGCCGAGCAGGGCAAGGCCGAGGAGGCCGCCAGGCTGATCGCGCACATGAAAGTGAACCCGCCGCAGAGCTGCAGCGGCTGCCACCGATGAAGCACACCTTCGAACATCCCGCCCCGTCCGCCCGCGAGCTCAACGGCCCGCGCTATTGGCGCAGCCTCGACGAACTGGCCGAGTCGCCGGGCTTCCGCGAGCAGCTCAAACGCGAGTTTCCGCAGGGCGCCGCCGAGATCGACGGCGTCGATCGTCGCCACTTCCTGAAGATCATGGCGGCGTCGTTCGCGCTCGGCGGGCTCGGCATGGCCGGCTGTCGCCGGCCGGAGATGAACATCCTCCCGTACAGCAAGTCGGTCGAGGGGCTCACGCCCGGCCTGGCGAAATACTACGCCACGGCGATGCCCGCCCGCGGCGGCGCGATCCCGCTGCTGGCCGAGACGCACCAGGGCCGCCCGACCAAACTCGAGGGCAACCCGAGCTATGCGCCCTACGGCGGCGCCACCAATCTCGCGGCGCAGGCGGCCGTGCTCGACCTCTACGATCCCGACCGCGCGATGGTTTCGACCAAGGGCGGCACCGAGGTGACCGGCGGGCAGGTCAACGACCTGATGGCGAAGATCCGCGACACGTATGCGCCGATCAAGGGCGCCGGGCTGGCGTTCCTCGCGGAGCCGTCGACCTCGCCCACGCACGCCGCGCTGGTGGCGAACCTGAAGGCGAAGTTTCCGAAGGCGATCTGGGCGGAGTACGACCCGGTGGATGTGGGCGCGCCGGAGCGCGAACTGGAGACCCTGCTCGGGAAACGGGTGCGGCCGCTCTATCGTTTTGCGGAGGCCAAGCGGGTGCTCAGCTTCGATTGCGATTTCCTCCAGTTCGAGCCGGGGGCCATCGGCTACGCCCGCGATTGGGCCAAGGGCCGCCGCCTCGCCGGCAAGGGCGAGGAGATGAGCCGGCTCTACGTCGCCGAGAGTCATTTCACAATCACCGGCAGCAACGCCGACCATCGCCTGCGGATCGCCGATGCCCAGATGCCGGCCTTGGCGGCGGCGGTGGCGCTGCGGGTGTTCGCCAAGACCGGCCGTTTCGGCGAGGTGACGGCGTTGCTCGAACGCCTGGCGGCCACCGCCGCGCTGGATACCGGCTGGGTGGAGGCCTGTGTCGCCGATTTGTGCGAACACGCGGGTGCGGCGCTCGTCTGCGCGGGCTCGCCGCAGGGGCCCGTGGTGCAGGCGCTCGCGCTGGCGATCAACGAGGCGCTCGGAGTCTACGGACGCACGGTCGAGTTGGTGGGCGCGGCGGCGGATCCCGCCGACTCGATCCACCATCTCGCGGTGGCGATCCAGGACGGACAGGTCCGCTCGTTGGTGATCCTCGGGGGCAACCCGGCGTACAACGCTCCGGCCGAGCTCGACTGGCCGGCGTTGCAGCGACAGGTTTCGGAGGTCGTGCGGCACGGGCTGTACGTCGACGAGACCTCGTTGCTCGTGGCGGAGCAGGGCGGATGGCATGTCCATGCCGCGCACTTCCTCGAGTCGTGGGGCGATGCGCGCACGGCCGATGGCGCTCTCGTGCCGGTGCAACCGATGATTCTGCCGTTGTTCAACGGCGTGTCGGAGATCGAGTTCCTCGCCCGCCTCCAGGGCGACAGTGTCACCGAGGGCTACAGCTTGGTGCATCGCACGATCGGGGCGCTTGTGGGCGGGGAGGAGACGAAGATCCGCCAGTGGCTGCACGATGGTGTGCTTGTGCGTGGCGGCGACACCGTCCAGCCGCGTTTCTCCGCGGCGGCGTTGCAGGAGATCCTGCGTGGCACCGCGGTGGTGACGCTCTCCGCCGAGAATCTCGAAGTCCGTTTCCTCCCGGATCTGAAAGTTGGCGACGGCAGCGCGGCGAACAACGGTTGGCTCCAGGAGTGCCCGGATCCGATCACGAAGATCGCTTGGGATAACCCGGTGCAGATCTCGCCGCGCCTCGCGGCCGATCTCGGCCTCATCGATCCGCGCCGCCTCGACAAGAACCAGCCCGCCTCGGGCGCGCTCGACGCGTCGCGACACGACTTCAACGAGTTCAGCATCGGCAAACAGCAGGCGCCGGTGGTGCGCATCACGCTCGACGGTCGCTCGGTCGAGGCGCCGGTGCACATCCAGCCCGGTCTGGCCGACTACACAATCGTCCTCCCGCTCGGCTACGGCCGCACGGCGGCCGGTCGGGTGGGGAACGGCGTCGGCTTCAACGCCTTCGCGATCCGCACTTCCGCCGGCTTGGCGTTCGCCACCGGCGCGAAGATCGAGGTGCTGCCCGGTCGCACCCACAAGTTGCCCAACACCCAGGAACACTGGGCGATCGAGGGCCGCGACATCATCCGCGAGGCCAACCTCGGCGAGCACCGCGAGAACCCGACCTGGGCCGCCGGCATCGGCATGGAGTCGCACACTCCGGCGATCTATGGCGCCGACAAGAACAAGTCGCTCGCCGACAAGTCCAAGTTCACCCCGCGCGGCAACTCGCTCTACGAGCACCCGGACTTTGCCGGCGCCGCCGCGCCCCAGGACGGCACCCACCAGTGGGGCATGTCGATCGATCTCAACACCTGCATCGGCTGCAACGCCTGCGTGATCGCCTGCCAGGCGGAGAACAACATCCCGATCGTCGGCCGCGACCAGGTGCTGCGCGGCCGCGAGATGCACTGGATCCGCCTCGATCGCTACTATTCGACCGGCTTCGAGAGCAACGCCGCGATCCCGGAGGATCCGCAGGTTTCGCTCCAGCCGATGACCTGTCAGCATTGCGAATCCGCGCCGTGCGAGAGCGTGTGCCCGGTCAACGCCACCGTGCACGACGAGGAGGGCCTCAACGTCATGGCCTACAACCGCTGCATCGGCACGCGGTATTGCGCCAACAACTGCCCCTACAAGGTCCGCCGCTTCAACTTCTTCGATTACCAGCAGCGCCAGCTCGACTCCCTCTACCTGGGCCCGCTCGGCCCGCAGGGGAAGCCCGAGTTGCTCAAGATGGCGATGAACCCCGACGTCACCGTGCGCATGCGCGGTGTCATGGAAAAGTGCACCTACTGCGTGCAGCGCATCCAGCGGGCGAAGATCGAGCAGAAGGTGAAGGCCGGCGCCAGCGGCGACGTGGTCGTGCCCGACCGCACGATCCGCGTGGCCTGCGAACAGGTCTGCCCGACCGAGGCCATCGTCTTCGGCAACGTCGCCGATCCGCAGAGCGCCGTCTCCGTCGCGAAACAGGATCCGCGCACCTACGCGGTGCTTGGCTATCTGAACGTCCGTCCGCGCACCTCGTACATCGCCAAAGTCCGCAACCCGAACCCGGCCATGCCCGGCTACCAGGACATGCCGCTCTCCCGGCTCGAATACAACCAGAAGAACCACTCCGCCGGCCATGGCGAAGGCCATGGTGCCGAGCATGCCGCGCCGGCACACGGTGAGGCTGAGACCGGCAAGGCTTCCGCTCACGGAAATGGAGGGCACGAGTGATGAGCAGCGAATCCCTTTGGGCGACAGCCCAGCTTCGTAGGTCCGGTCTGCGACCGGACCGGCAGAGCTCGTGCTGGCGTGCGAGCGGACGTCTTTCGCGACCGGTCGAAGACCGGTCCTACGTGCCGGCATGCCAGCCGAGTAGGTCCGGTCTGCGACCGGACACGCTGCGCTCCGCTTTGGTCTCTCGCGTTTCGTCATCCCTCGCGGCCGGTCACAGACCGGCCCTACTTGCCGGAGGCCTCGCCCGATGAGCAGCCACGCTTCCACCGAGCTTCCGCCCCACGCGCAGGCTGTCCTCGCCGAGGTTGCGCCGGCCGATCTGCCGCGGCCCGAGCTGATCGGCCACCGTCGCGACTTCGCCTGGATCACCGACAAGATCTGCTCGATCACCGAGGGGCCCACGCCCACCTGGTGGTGGGTCGCCTTCGGCGTCGCCTGCCTTGTCGCGTCGTTCACCGTCGCCGGTCTCGTCTATCTCGTGGCGACCGGTGTCGGTGTCTGGGGCCATGCGAACCCGGTCAACTGGGCCTGGGACATCGTCAACTTCGTCTTCTGGATCGGTATCGGACACGCCGGCACACTGATCTCGGCCATCCTCTGCCTGTTCCGGCAGAAGTGGCGCACGTCGATCAACCGCGCGGCCGAGGCGATGACGATCTTCGCGGTGTGCTGCGCCGGTTTGTTCCCGCTCTTCCACGTCGGCCGTGTCTGGTGGGCGTGGTGGCTGTTCCCGCTGCCGAACGCCAACGCGATCTGGCCGCAGTTCCGCTCGCCGCTGCTCTGGGACGTGTTCGCCGTCTCGACCTACGCGACGGTCTCCACGCTGTTCTGGTACATGGGCATGATCCCCGATCTCGCCACGTTGCGCGACCGCGCGAAGTCGAAGGCGAAGCAGATCTTCTACGGGCTGTTCGCCATGGGCTGGCGCGGCTCGAACCGCCACTGGCAGAACTACGAGATGGCGTACCTGCTGCTCGCGGCGCTCTCGACGCCGCTGGTGCTCTCGGTGCACACGATCGTCTCGTTCGACTTCGCCGTGTCGCTGGTGCCCGGCTGGCACACGACGATCTTCCCGCCGTACTTCGTGGCCGGCGCGATCTTCTCGGGCTTCGGCATGGTGCTCACGCTCATGCTGCCGCTGCGTGCCATCTACAAGCTCGACGACCTGATCACGCAGTACCACATCGACTGCATGTGTAAGATAACCCTGGCGACGGGGTCGATCGTGGGCTACGCGTACGCGATGGAGTTCTTCATCGCGTGGTACGGGGCCAACCCGTACGAGGGCTTCGCCTTCGTCAATCGCGCGTTCGGCCACTACGCCTGGGCCTACTGGATCATGATCAGCTGCAATGTGATCACCCCCCAGCTCTTCTGGTTCCGGAAGGTGCGCGAGAACACCACGCTGGTCTGGGTCCTCTCGATCTTCGTCAACGTCGGCATGTGGTTCGAGCGCTTCGTGATCATCGTCACCTCGCTCGCCCGCGACTACCTGCCCTCGAGCTGGGGCTACTACTCGCCGTCGGTCGTCGAGCTCTTCACGTTCTTCGGCACCTTCGGCGTGTTCGCCGTGCTCTTCCTGCTGTTCCTGCGCTTCCTGCCGCTGATGGCGATGGCCGAGATCAAGGCCGTCTCGCCCCAGGCCGATCCGCATGCCGGCCCCGACGCCCCCGCGCACCACTGAGCCGCCCACCGCACCCGCGCCATGAGCGAACAAATCCACGGATACCTTGCCGCCTTCGACACCCCGGCCGAGATCATGCACGCGGCCGAACAGGTGCGCGACGCCGGCTTCCAGCATTGGGATGTGCATACGCCGTTCCCCGTCCACGGCATGGACAGCGCGATGGGCCTGAAACGCTCGCGCGTGCAGCGCCTGACGCTGCTCGGCGGCATCGCGGGCTTCACCACCGGCATGCTCATGGTCTGGTACATGAACGCGTTCGACTATCCGCTGATCGTCGGCGGCAAACCGCTGTTCAGCCCGCTGTTCGCCTTCCCGGTGGCCTACGAGCTCACGATCCTCTTCGCCGCCTTCGGCACGCTCGGCGGCATGTTCCTCTTCAACCGGCTGCCGATGCACTACCACCCGGTCATGAAGGCGGTGCAGTGGCCGCGTGCCACCGACGACCGCTTCTTTATCGCGATCGACGCCGACGACCCGCAGTTCGACGCGGACCGCACCCGGGAGTTTCTGCAGGAAATCGGCGGCAAGGACATCGCCGCTCTCGAGCCCTGACGCCCCGACGCCCGCCACCATGCGCTACGCCTACTACGCCCTCGCTTTCATCGTCGTCGCCGTCGTCTCGCTCGCCGGGTTCCGCGGC
Source organism: Opitutaceae bacterium (assembly GCA_035415285.1). Taxonomy (GTDB): domain Bacteria; phylum Verrucomicrobiota; class Verrucomicrobiia; order Opitutales; family Opitutaceae; genus CAJCBL01. Next base: position 14,896 of record DAOOFR010000032.1, on the reverse strand, counting down.
TGCACCTCGACGCGCAGCCCGATCGAACTTTTCGACGACATGGTGCGCCAACCGAAGTACAAGGCCCAGGGCCGCTCCGCCTTCTTTGCCGATGGTCGCACCGATCGTCCGATCCCGGCCAACACCGTCGCCCGCGGCGACCTCCAGGTCGACGACCACCGTTACCGCGGCAAGAAGGCCGATGGCTCCTTCGCGCGGGGTTTTCCGGCGGCGTTGCCCGTCACCCACGAACTCATGGCCCGCGGCCAGGAACGCTACACGATCTATTGCGCACCCTGCCATGGCGCGGTGGGCGATGGCCAGGGCATAACGAAAGCCTACGGCATGACCGCCACGCCGACCTACCACGACGACCGCCTCCGCCAGATGGCTGAGGGCGAGCTCTTCGCCACCATCACCAACGGCAAGAACACGATGATGCCCTACGCCGACAAGCTGCCGGCCGACGATCGCTGGGCGGTCATCGCCTACCTCCGCGCCCTCCAGCGCTCGCAGGACGGCCGCCTCGACGACGTGCCCGCCGCCGCCCGCGCCCAACTCGGAAAATGAGCTCCGCCCCATTCAGCTCCGTACTCGCGCTTGCGGGTAGGTCCGGTCTTCGACCGGACACGCTGGGCTCCGCTTTGCCCGCCGGCGTGAGCCGCTCGCGACCGGTCGCAGACCGGTCCTACTTCGGCCGCCCCGCCCGATACATCACCCCATCCCTTTTCCGCTCCATCGCATGAGCGCCTCCTCCGCTGCATCCATTTCCTCGGCACCCGCCGCGCCCGCGCTGGCCGGTTGCTCGCTCCCGCTCGGGATCGGCGTCGCCGGACTGGCCGTGGCCGCGGCCGGCTTTGTCATCGACGGCCCGCAGGCCGCCGCCGCCGGCTGGCTGACCGCGCTGGTCTTCTGGGTCGGCATCGCCGTCGGGATCCTGTTCCTGATCATGCTCGGCTACATCTTCGACGCCGGCTGGAGCGTGGTCTTGCGCCGTCAGCTCGAGCACTTGGTCTCGGTCTTCAAGTGGCTCGCCGTGCTCTTCGTCCCGTTGCTGGTGCTCGCGTGGGCGAAGCCCGGCCTGCTCTGGCACTGGATGGACCCGAACTTCGACCTCTCGACCATCGGCGGCCACGGCACCGTCGGCACCGATGTGCTCTACGGCAAGAAGTCCGGCTTCCTCAGTCTTGGCTTCTTCACTGTTCGCACCGTGGCGTACTTCGGCATCTGGATCGGGCTCGCCGCCATCTTCCGGCGGAATTCGTTCTCCCAGGACGCGGATGGCGAGGCGAAGTGGACGCTCTCGTCGCGCAAGTGGGCCGCGGCCGGCCTCGCGCTCACGGCGGTGTCCTCGACCTTCGCCGCGATCGACTGGGTGAAGAGCCTCGACTACCACTGGTTCTCCACGATGTACGGCGTGTGGTACTTCTCCAACGGCATGCGCGGCGCGCTCTCCGTGCTCGCGCTGGTGTGCATCGTCGGGCTGGCCCGTGGCACGTTCACCGGTGTGGTCAACCGCACGCACCTCTACGACGTCGGCAAACTCATGTTGGCCTTCACGGTCTTCTGGGCGTACATCACGTTCTCCCAATACTTCCTGATCTGGAACGCCAACATCCCCGAGGAGACCTTCTGGTACAATCTGCGCGAGATCCTGCACGACGGCTCGCCCAGCCAGTGGAAGTGGGTCGGCCTGGCGATTCTCTTCGGCTACTTCCTCGTGCCGTTCCTGTATCTGCTCAGCTACAAGGTGAAGACCGCGCCCAAGCTGCTCGCGCCCGTGGCCGTCTGGATCCTGGTGCTGTCGCTGCTCGACGTCTGCTACAACGTGCTGCCGTTCCGCAAGGACGCCGCCGGCGACCCGCTGCCGTTCCTGAGTTCGCACCTGATCTGGACCATCGCCGCGGTGATCGGCGTGGGCGGCATCTGCGTGTGGTCCTATCTGCGCAGCTTCCCGACCGCGAAACTCATCCCGATCCGCGACCCGCGCATCCGGGAGTCGCTCGGGCACCGGGAGTGACCGAACCCCCAGAATTTCGAATCCACAGAAGATAACGAAGGAAACGAAGCCATGGCACACCGCACTGCGAGTTCCCCGATGGTAGGGACGTCTCTCCGAGACGTCCGCTCCGGCTCTGCGCTGCCTCGGGTGCGGGCTCACGCTGACGGGCGGCTCGTTTTCCCTCCGGAAGAATCTGCACGAGAGCCGTCCCTGCCTTTGACGGGCCTTCGTTCTCTTCGTTAACTTCTGTCGCCAATCTTTCATGGCCCACGAAACCTCCGCTCCCACCCGCAGTTCCTTCGCCCTCACCATCGGCGTCGTCCTCGTCTGCTTCTTGGTCTTCGGCGTGATTGTGGGCGTCACGCTGTATCATAGCCGCGAGACCACGGTGGCCGTCGACCTGGCCAAGGTCGATGAGGCCGACCGCTGGAAGTACACCGTGCAGGGGCGGACCGCGCGTTTCGCCGAGCTGCGCGGCAAGGAACAGTCCACGGCCACCACCTACGGTTGGGTCGACCAATCCGCCGGCGTGGTGCGGCTCCCGATCGAGCGCGCGATGGAGTTGGTCGTGGCGGAGCAGGGGGCCAGACGCTGACCATGGGATTCGGCGCCTACCTCTTCGTCGTCGTGATGGCCGTGGCCGTGATGGCCTCGGCCGTGTACGCGCTCTACTGGGCGGTGAAGACCGGCCAGTTCCGCGAGTTCGAGAAGGGCGCGACCGAGATCTTCGACGACGAGGAGCCGCAGGGCCGGCCCACCGATTTCTTCCCACGCCGATCGAGTAGGTCCGGTCTCCGACCGGACACGGCGGATACCGCTTCGCCCGCCGGTCCGAGCCTGGTGGGGCCGG
>DAOOFR010000032.1:0-11965 GCA_035415285.1 Opitutaceae bacterium | reverse complement strand
GCTCAGGGTCCCGAGCCCGTCGAGGGAGGACGCTTCGCCCGACCCAGGAAAACCCTCCGCCTGATATCCCGATGAGTTCCGCCAACCCCAGTCTCGCCGCTTCCCTCAAGCCCGGCACCTCCGAGGCGACCGCCGAGCGTGCGCTGCTCAGCGAGATCGACGTCTCCACGCGTCGCCCGGTCTTCTTCTTTCTGTGCGCCGCGATCGGCTGGCTCCTCGTGGGCACGGTCTTCGCGCTCATCGCCTCGTTCAAGCTGCACAACCCCGCTTTTCTCGGACAGGCCGAGTGGCTGACCTTCGGCAACATCCGCACCGCCCACCTGAACTCCGTCGTCTACGGTTGGGCGACCAACGCCGCGTTCGCCGTCGCGATCTGGCTGATGGCGCGCCTCTCGCGCACGCAGTTGCGCCACCTCGGTATTCTCGATGTGGCCGGGTTCTTCTGGAACCTCGGGGTCGCGATCGGGCTGGCGGGAATCCTGCGCGGCGACTCGACGTCGATCGAGTGGCTCGAGTTCCCCGCCTACGCCACGCCGCTGCTCTTCGTCGCCTACGCGCTGATCGGCATCTGGGCGATCATCGCGTTCCGGTTCCGCCAGCCGGGACACGTCTACGTGTCGCAATGGTACCTGCTGGCCGCGCTCTTCTGGTTCCCGTGGCTGTATTCGATCGCTCAGCTCATGTTGGTCTTCGCGCCGGTGCGCGGCGCGGTGCAGCCGTTGGTGAACTGGTGGTTCGCCCACAATGTCCTCGGTCTCTGGTTCACGCCGATCGGGTTGGCGGCGATCTACTATTTCCTGCCGAAGGTGCTCGGGAAACCGATCCACAGCTACTACCTCTCGGCCCTCGGTTTCTGGTCGCTGGCGCTCTTCTACAACTGGGCGGGCGTGCACCATCTCATCGGCGGCCCGCTTCCCGCGTGGGTGCTTTCGGCGGGCATCGTCGCCAGCCTGCTCATGGTCATCCCGGTCGTGACCACCGGCATCAACCACCACCTCACGATGCTCGGCAGCTTCGGGCGCCTGCAGGACAGCCCGACGCTGCGTTTCATCGTCTTCGGCGGCGTGAGCTACACGCTCACCAGCCTGATCGGTTCGGCGATGGCGGTGCGCTCGTTCAACGAGCTCGCCCACTTCACCCACTTCACCGTGGCCCACGCCCATCACGGGCTCTACGCCTTCTTCACCATGGTGGTGTTCGGCGCCATCTACTACATGATGCCGCGCCTCACCGGCCGCGAGTGGCCCTCGGCCCCGCTGATCTCCGTGCACTTCTGGTTCTGCGCGGTGGGCATCACGATCTACGTCGTGGGCCTGAAGATCGGCGGACTCCTCCAAGGCTGGGAGATGATCGCCACCACCGCCGACCCGCAGACCGGCGAGGTCGCGCTGCGCGTGCCGCTCTTCCTCGACATCGTGAAACACACGCTGCCGTACCTCGTCTCGCGCAGCCTCGCCGGCATCATGATCACGATCGGCCACCTCGCCTTCGCCGTGCACTTCGCTTGGATGCTGCTGCAACCGCGTGCCGTCGCCGGCGCCCAGCCCGTCCGCCTCAGCCCCGACGCCGCCCTGCCGGCCTCCCGCGCATGAACAAAGGACCGCTTCTCTTCCTCGGGATCTTCCTGACCCTCGCGTTCTCGTGGACGGGCATCATCCTGACGAACCACCTCACCATCGGCCGGATCGGCACCTACGTCGACGCCGACACCGGCACCGCGTTCCCGCAGGCCGAGCCCGGTCTCGCCCGCCAGGGCAAGCAGGTGTACCAGGAACTCGGTTGCATCTACTGCCACACCCAGCAGGTGCGCCGGCCCGGCTTCGGCGCCGACGACCTGCGCGGCTGGGGCGAGCGCCAGAGCGTGCCGCGCGACTATGTGCAGCAGGACCGCCTGCTCCTCGGCACGATGCGCACCGGCCCGGATCTCATGACGGTGGGCTCGCGCCCCCTCAACGCCGACTGGCACTACAAGCACCTGCTCGACCCGCAGCTCACCTCGCCTGGCTCGAACATGCCGCCGTTTCCGTTCCTGTTTGCGACGCGCCGGATCGTCGGGCAGCCCTCGCCCAAGGCGATCCAGGGCCTGCCGCCGCAATACGCGCCGCCGCCCGGCCACGAGGTCGTGCCCACCCACCGCGCCGAGGCGCTGGTGGCGTATCTGATGAGCCTGAAACATGAGTACGACTACCCCGAGTCGATCCCGGTCAATGTCCCCGGAGGCCACTAGACGATGAGCGACGCCCACCCCGATCCCCTCGCGCCGACACCCGCGCACCAGCGCGAGAACCCCGAGCCGCACGAGCAGGAGAAGTTCCCGTCGTTGCTCCTGCTGTTCCTGTGCAGCGTGCTCATCTTCGCCAGCGCCATCTACCTCCAGCGGTATTCGGGCGGCTTCGATCCGCTCGTCTACAACGAGGAGGTGCAGGGCCGCGGTTCCGCCGCCGGCGCGGCGGCCGCCGTCGTCGATCCGATCGCCGCGGGCAAGCGGCTCTTCGTGAACAATTGCGTGACCTGCCACCAGGCCAACGGCCAGGGCTTGGCCGGCGTGTATCCGCCGCTCGCGGGCTCGGACTGGGTCAACGCCAGCGAGGAGGCGCTGGTGCGCATTCTCATCCATGGCATGAGCGGCCCGGCGGTCGTGAACGGCGCCACCTACAACGGCGCGATGCCCGCGTTCGGTCCCCTCGGCTCGAACTGGAAGGACGACAAGATCGCCCACGTGCTCACCTACATCCGCCAGGAGTGGGGCAACAAGGGGGCGCCGGTGCTCCCCGAAACCGTCGCGCGTATCCGCGCTTCCACCGCCGATCGCAACAAGGCGTGGACCGCCCCCGAGTTGGCCGAGTTCCACCCGGGGCAGTAGGCGGGTTGTGGCGCCGCCTGTGGCGCCGGGAGCGCCGGGCCGGCCCCGGGCTACGGGCCGAAGAACCCGACCACCGCAGTGATGTTGTCCGGGCCGCCGGCGGCGTTGGCGGCGGCGACCAGACGCTCGGCGGCGGCGGCCGGGCTGTCCGCGTCCGCCAGCCACCGCCGGATCGTTTCGGCCGGCACCGGTTTCGTCAGCCCGTCGCTGCACAGCAGGAGGCGGTCGCCGGGCAGCAGGTCGGTGGTTTGCACATCCTTCTGCGGCAGGTACGGAAGGCCGAGACAACTGCTGAGGATGTGCTCCGCCCCGGGCGGTATCCGCTGCACGAGGCCGGCGGCGCGGCGCTCGCGCATCTCCGCGGCGACGGTGTGTTCGCGGGACAGTTGCACGAGGCCGGCGTCGCGCAGCCGGAACACCGCCGAGTCGCCCACGTGCGCGATGTGCAGGTGTCGGCCCTGCAACTGCACCACGGTGAGCGTGGTGCCGGTGCCGAGTTGCGGGCTGCGGTCCAACCCAAGCAGGAACACCGCGCGGTTGAGTTCGTCGAGCAGCGTGCCCCAGCCGGAGAGGTCGGCCGGGACGCCGTCCGCCGGCAGCGCCGCGAGCCGGTCGATCGCGAGTTGCGCGGCCTCGTCCCCGCACGGCATGCCGCCCATCCCGTCCGCCACCGCCGCGAGTTGGAGCTCGGCACGGATGAGCCAGCGGTCCTGGTTCTCGCCGCGCACTTGCCCGATGTCCGAGAGCGCCGCGAACTGGAGGCGAGGCGACATGGGGGACAATGCGACCGATCCGCGAGGTTGTCGACCGGGCGGCGGTGGCCCCCCGCAGGGACGGAAGCGTGGCGCCGGCCTCCGTGCCGGCGGCGTGTGGTGCTGCGCTGTCGGGAGACGCAGGCAGGGACGCCTGCGCCACAGGGTAGGACGAAGCGAGTGGCCGTGGCGCCGGGCTCCGTGCCGGCGATCTGTGGTGCTGCGATGGCGGGAGACGCAGGCCGTTCTGCCGTTCATCCGCCTGCGCCACCAGTCAGGCGGTCGCGGCCCGGAGCTACGGCACGAACGGCCGGAAGACCTGCTCGCGCGTGGCCTTGGTCAGGCGCTCGAACTCGCGCTTGGGCAGGCAGTCGATGAAGAGGCGGCCGTAGGTTTTCGAGAGCACGCGGGCGTCGAGGATCGTGATCAGGCCGCGGTCGGTCTTCGTGCGGACGAGGCGGCCGATGCCCTGGCGGAACTTCACCAGCGCGTCGGGCAGCGTGAGCTCGGCGAACGGGTTGCCGCCGCGTTCGCGCACCCACTCGGCGCGGGCCTCGGCGATGGGGTGCGAGGGCACGTCGAAGGGCAGGCGGGTGACGATGACCTGCGAGAGGGCGGTGCCCGGCACGTCGACCCCGGTCCAGAAGCTGTCGGTGCCGAAGAGGATGCCGTTCTTGGCGTGTTTGAACCGCTTGGTCAGTTCGGTGCGCGAATGCAGCTTGCCCTGGACGAAGAGCGGGCGGCCGGCGGCGGCGAAATCGGGCTCCAACATCTCGGCACAGCGGTTGAGGTCCGTGTAGCTCGTGAAGAGCACGAGGCTGCCGCCGGGCACCTGCAACGCGCACCAGCGCAGGTAGTCGGCGAGTTCCTCGAGCGCGAGGCGCGGGTTGTCCGGGGTGGGCTGGGGGATGTCGGCGGCGACGTACACGCGCATGTGGCGCTGGTAGTCGAACGGTGAATCCTCGATGGTGACCCGCTGCCGCTCGGCGCCGATGCGCTGCTGGAACGGCTCGATCTGGCCGCCCATCGCGAGCGTGGCGCTGGTGAGGAGCACGGCGGTGTCCTTCTGGAAGAGCGCCTCGCGGATGTGCGGGGCGACGTCGATCGGCGCGCTGCGCAGGGCGACGATCAGGCCCTGCTTGCCGGAGCGCTCGACCCAGTGCACGTGGTCCTCGGCGGCGAGCTTCAGGAACTGGCGGATGTTGGTGAAGTAGGTGCCGAGCTTGCCGCGCTGCTCGGTGATCTCCTCGCGCGCCGGGCCGTCCTCGAGGCGGTTGGCGAGGTCGTTGAGCAGCTGGTTGAGGATCTTGAACGGCTCGGGCGGCAGCGGCTCGCAGACCTCCTCGTTCATCACGCGCACGACCGGCTGCTTGGTGAGCACGCGGTCGCGGATGTGCCCGAAGAACAGCGACGAGGCGTCGAGGCAGTCCTCGACGAGCTGGCGCTCGCGGGCCGAGCCGAGCTTCTGGAGCAGGCCGCGTTTGCGCTGCGGGTGGTAGAGCGACTTGAGGAAACGGTCGACGCCGTAGGAGGTGACGCGCAGGCCGAAGTGTTCGGTGGCGACCTCGGGCACGGTGTGCGCCTCGTCGAGCACGAGGAAATCGTCGGGGAAGAGGATGCCGCGCTTCGCCCCGCGCTCGGCGGCGCCGCCGGCCTGGATGTGCGAGAAGAGCAGGCTGTGGTTGACGATGATCAGGTGGGCCTGGCGGATGCGGGCGCGGGCGCGCTGGTAGGGGCAGTGCTCGGGATCGCAGTGTTTGCGGCTGCACACGGAGGAGTCGGCGTGGACCCACTCCCACACGTCGGGATCGGGCGCGGGGTTGAGCTCCTGGCGCAGACCGTCCTTGGTTTCCTGCGCCCAGGCGGCGATGCGCTGGAGTTCGTGCTGTTCGTGCGAGGGGAAGAGTTCGGCCTTGGCCGCGATGGCCTGGGCGAGGCGCGTCGAGCAGAGGTAGTTGCCCTTGCCCACGAGCAGGGCGGAGCGGAAGTCGGCGAGCTTCTCCAGCTCGGGCACGCCGCGGAAGAGGCGGCGGACGAGCGCGAGGTCCTTCTGCTGGATCTGCTCCTGCAGCGAGATCGTGTGCGTGGAGACGAGCATCGGCCGGCGCGCCGTCTGCGCGTGGATGAGCCCGGGAACCAGATACGCAAGGCTCTTGCCCACGCCCGTGCCGGCCTCGGCGAGCAGCACCTCGTCGCCGGCGAAGGCGCGGGCGACGTTGAGCGCCATGCGCTCCTGCTGCGGGCGGTGCTCGAGCGAAAGCGAGTCCTGGATCCAGCCGCCCTCGGCAAAGGCTTGTGCGACCAGCTTCAGCCACGCGTCCGGGCGCGCGGGCGGCCCGCCGTGGTTCTCGTGCAGGCCGATCATCGGGAACGGCCGGAAATCGTTTCACCCTCCGGGCGGAATCTCCGGCGCGATGCGCCGCTGCGAGGGCGGAGACCGCGCGGCAACCGGAGCTGGACGCGGATGAACGCGGATTCGGAGACTCCGGAAGCTGCGGACGCGTGCGCCATGGCCCAGCAGTAGGCCGCGGCGGGGTTTTCGCTGGCAAGCGGATTTGCCGGAGGCGGCTGGCTACGACTTGCCGGCCTTGGCCATGAATTCGTGCAGGTAGTCGAGGTAGGCGCGGGAGCCGGGTTTGCCGTCTCCGCGGATTGCGCATGACTCGCGCACGGCCTGCAGGGAGTCGACCCACTGGCTCGTGGGCAATGGTTTCACGACCTCGGCGCCGTCGGTCGCCGGCTCCACGATCTGCAGATCGGTGCGGGCGAGAAGGATTGCTGCGGCGAGTTCGGCGGGCAGGCGCTCCTTGGCCGGCGCGGTGGCCGGCACCGGCGCGGGCGGGCGGCCTTTGGCGGTGTTGGCCGCCTGTACGAGCGCCGAACGCACGATCGAGTCGGTGTAGGCGAGGCCGCGTTGCGCCGCGGCGACGTCGGCCCGCTGGATCCGGCGCTCGATGGCGAAGAGGATCTGCGCGTAGAAGGGGTCCCGCATCAGACTGTGTTTGCCCATGGGGCGAGCGAAGCACGAGGAGCGCCGCGAGGGCAACAGGCGACTGGAACGGCGCCCTCCGGACCCGCTCCCGACCGTTTACCTTCACGGTCGTGAAGGTAAACGGTCGGTGCGGGTCGGCGCGGGTCGGCGCGGGGATGGGGCTGCGGGAGGTGGGTTCCTGCGAGCGGGGGGGGGCGCCGCCTTTTCGACCCATCGGCGGGTTTTCTCTGGCAGGTGTGCGGGGCAATTCCTACCGTCCGCGGCACCTCCGACCCGATGAACCACGCCGCCTCCGCCCACGCCGCCACCGACTGGATCGCCACGCTCGCCGAGTTTCTCCAGAGCCAACCGGGCGTGGAGGCCGTGAAGGTCGACCCGGCGGCGCGCAAGGTGTCCGTGGCGACGCTGGGCCAGGTCGACCTCGCGCTGCTCGACCAGCGCTTGCAGGAGGTGATCGCGGCACTGGAGGAGAAACTGGCGACACTGCCGGCGGCGGGCGTCGCCGCCCCGAGCGGTTTCGAGGTGAAGCAGGAGGGCGAGGCGGCCGTGCTCTCGAAGGCGAGCTGCGCGACCTCGCCGCATTTCTGGAAGTGGCGCGAGTACCAGTGGCCGGAGACGCCCGAGGAGGAGGAAGAGGAGGAGGACTGGCGGGTGCTGGCCGGGTTCGCGGCGGCGTGCTGGGTGTTCGGCACCACGGCGTTCGTGCTCAAGACCGCCGGCGTGATCGCGGCCGACTCGCTCGCCCTCAAGGTGCTCTACGGCCTCTCGATCGCCACCGGCGGCTTCGACGCCGCGATCGACGTGTGGTCGAAGATCCGCAAGGGCGAGCTGGATATCCATTTTCTGATGCTCGCGGTGGCCGTCGGCGCGTCGGCGATCGGACACTGGGACGAGGCGGCGCTGCTGCTGTTCCTCTTCTCCGCGTCCGGCGCGATGGAGGCCTACGCGCTCAACCGCACGCACCGCGAGGTTGACTCGCTGCTGAAGGCGGCGCCGAAGGAGGCCACGCGCGTCGCCGCCGACGGCAAGCCGACGGTGATCAAGGTCGAGGAGATCGCGCTCGGGAACACGCTCTTCGTGAAACCCGGCGAGGCGTTCCCGGCCGACGGCGTGGTGAGCAAGGGCAAGACGGCGGCCGACGAGGCGAACCTCACCGGCGAGGCGCGCCCGGTCGAGAAGGCCGAGGGCGACCAGGTCTTCAGCGGCACGATCAATCTCTGGGGCGCCGTCGAGTTCTCCGTCCAGCGCCTGCCGGCGGAGAGCACGTTGCAGCGCATCATCCGCCTCATCCAGACGGCGCAGAAGCTCAAGGCGCCCAGCGAGCGGTTCACCGACAAGTTCGGCGTGCGCTACACCTACGCGGTGCTCGGGATGACGGCGCTGATGTTCTTCGTGTGGTGGCTGGTTTTCCGCATCCAACCTTTCGACAACATCGTGCTGGCCGACGGCACCGAGGTGCGCTCGGCGTTCTATCGGGCCATGACGCTGCTCGTCGTCGCCAGCCCGTGCGCACTGGTGCTCTCGATCCCCTCGGCGATCCTCGCGGCGATCGCCTGGGGCGCGAAGCATGGCATCCTCTTCCGCGGCGGCGCCGCGATCGAGAAACTCGCCGACGTGAACCTCGTCTCGCTCGACAAGACCGGCACGCTCACCACCGGCGACCTCGAGGTCGTGGGCTACGAGAGCTACCCGCCCGGCCGCGAGCAGGAGGTCCTGGAACTCGCGTACTCGCTCGAGCAGAACTCGCAGCATCCGATCGCCCGCGCGATCACCAGCTACGGCCGCAAACACGGCGTGAACGAGCACGCCATCGCCGAGTTCCAGTCGATCACCGGCCAGGGGCTGAAGGCGAAGCAGGGCGACGCCACGATCATGCTCGGCCGCCGCGAACTGCTCCACGAGGGCCCGCTCGCCGACTGGATCAAGGACGTGCCGCCGGCCTCCCCCGAACTCTCCGAGGTGTGGGTGATCGGCAAGGGCGTGATCGGCCGCGTGCTGCTCAAGGACGAGGTGCGCACGCAGTCCAAGGCGGTGCTCGCCGAGATGAAACGCCTCGGCCTGCGCACCGTGATGCTCACGGGCGACCGTCGCCAGGCGGCGGAGTCGGTGGCGAGGGAGCTCGGTCTCGACGAGGTCCGGGCCGGCCTCACGCCGGAGGCGAAGGTGGCCGCGATCCAGGAGTTCCGCCACGCCGGCAAGAAGGTCGCGATGGTCGGCGACGGCGTAAACGACGCCCCGAGCCTCGCGGCCGCGTACGTCTCCGTGGCGATGGGCGCCCGCGGCAGCGATGCCGCGCTGGAGCAGAGCGAGGTCGTGTTGATGAACGACAAGATCGAGAACTTCCTCGCGGCCTTCCGCCTCAGCCAGCGCGCCCGCCGCGTGATCAAACAGAACCTCTTCATCTCGCTGGGCACGGTGGTGATCATGGTCGGCTGCTCGATGGCGGGCATCGTGCCGCTGACGATCGGCGTGTTCGCCCACGAGGGCAGCACGGTCGTCGTCTGTCTCAACGGTCTGCGGCTGCTCTTCGGTAAAGATCGTGCCTGATCGCGGGGCGGCCGTGCGCAGGGTTTGCCCTCCGCGCGGAACCCTGCCTGAGTGGCGGGCATGTCGTATTCCGTGTTTCGTGGCTTTCCCGTGGTCGGCGGATGGCGTGTCGCGCGGCGGCACCTGGTGACGGCGCTGGCCGCGTTGGCCGTGGCGGCCGCGGCGGCCCCCAAGGTGGAGAAGTTCGTCGCCCCGGAGGTGTTGGCCGAGGCCGACCGCGTGTGGCGGCTCGGCGAGCAGGGCGACGCCGTCGAGGCGGCGCGGCAGGGCGACGCGCTCGTGCGGGCGGCCGACGCGCTGCGCGAGGCCGACCGGCTGGAGGAGGCGCGTGAATACTACCGACGGGCCGGCCTGGTGCGGCCGTGGGATTTCGCGACGAAGCTGCGGCAGGCCGACACGCTGCTGCGCCTGGGCGACTCGGCCGGGGCGCGCGAGGTGGCGGCGCCGGTGGCGCGGTACGTCGAGACCGACGCCGAACTGGCGGAGTGCCGGCGTTTCACCGGGGCGGCGGAGCCGGCGCCGTTGCCGCGACTGGCCGACGCCCCGCCCGCGGCCGACGAGGTGGTGATCGCACTGGTGGCGACGCCCACGACGGAGCGCTGGCTGGTGCAGGCGGTCGGCCGGACCCTGGCCGCGCAGCTCGGCGCGCGTGTCACGTTGGCGGCGACGGACTGGCCGATCGGCAAGCCCGACCGGACCGGGCGCGTGTTTCTGGCGAACGAATTGCGGCGCACGCTCCCGTGGGACGATCCGCGGATGGGGCTGGTGCGGCTCAACGGCGAGCAGTTCAAGCCGGAGAACCTGAACGCCGACCAGGTGATCGAGCTGATGCGCACGTTGCTGACGCGCGAGGCCAACGCGAAGGGGCTGGAGGCGCTGGCGGCGCGGGTGGCGGCCGCGGACAAGATCCTGCAATGGAGCGGGCCGGGGCTGCTCCCGCGGTTGCAGGCGGACTTCCCCCCGCCGGCGCAGGGGCGGGTGGTGTACCTCGCGTTGCTGCCGGTGGATCTGTACGCGGGGCGGAGCGGCCACGTCTTCGGCAGCGCTGCGGGAGAGGGTGGATACGCAGTGGTCTCCTACAACCGCTTCACGGCCGCCACCACCGGCGAGCCGGCGCGCAGCGCGCGCCTGGCCGAGCGGACGACGAAGCAGTTGCTGTCGTCGCTGGGGTTTGCGCTCGGGGTGCCGCGGTGCGCCGATCCGGGCTGCGCGCGCTCCTACCCGCACTCGCTCGCGGAGCACGACGCCAAGGGCACCGGGCTCTGTGCGGCGTGCCGGGCCGGTCTGGCCCGCGCGCTCGGCCACGAGCTGCCGGCGGCGGCGGAGTAGCCGCGGCGCAAGGACTGCGCGGTGCGCTTCCGGGATCGGAGCGAGCAAGCCTCGGTGCGGCCGATCGGCGCGGGTGGCGACCGATCGGCCTGAGAAGCGCAGTGGGAACCGGCAGAAGGCAACGAAGCGAACGGAGTGTCGACGAGTTGGATAAGGGACTGCGGGGTCCCGGTCTTCACCTGGCAGGTGGAGGGAGAAATCCCGGGCCCGTGGCCACTGCTTTCCCAAGGCACGGAGTCTCTTTGTCACCTCCGTTACCTTCTGGCGTCTTCGGAATTTGGGGCCATGCGCCCCGGGCGCCGCGGCGGCGGCCGGCGGCGAGCAGGGCGAGCAGCCCGAGCGCGGTGCCCAGGCCGAACGCGCCGCCGCCCCCGCCGCCGCCGGAGGTCGTGGGCGTGGTGGGGGGCGGGGTCGTGGCTGCAGTGATGGTGACGGTGGCCGCGGCGCTGCGCACGCTGCCGGCGCTGTTGCTCACGAGCACGGTGTAGGAACCGGCGTCGGCGGCGCGGCTGATGGACTGCGAGTAGGAGGCCGCGGTGGCGCCGGGGAGGTCGGCACCGTCCTTCGCCCATTGGTAGGCGAGCTGGTTGCCGGTGGCGACGACGCGCAGGGAGAACGCGCGCCCGGTCGCAACCGTGACCGCGGCGGGCTGGGTCGTGATCTGCGGGGTGGTGACGGTCTTCGAGGGCACCAGCGCGGCGATGGCTTCGGCGTGCTCGCGCAGCCAGCGGGCGTTGTCGGCGGCTTTCGGCTGGCCGGCCGCGACGCCGACGGCGTACCCCTGGTAGGTGATCGATGGATTCGAAAAATACGGGACGATGTAGGAGGCGTAGGACATGATGGTGCCGGTGTCCTGGCCGTTGGCGGTGTAGCGATGGCCGTAGTAGTAGCGGCCGTCGTTGTCGGCGGCCTCGGCTTCCTGGCGGTCGTGGCGGCAGCCGAAGTTGTGGGCGAGCTCGTGGGCGGCGGTGGCGGCGGAGCCGGGTTGGTGGACGACGGCGAGATAGCCCGGCACGTAGGCGATGCCGGCGTAGTCGCGCTCGCCGTCGACGATGAGCAGCACCTGGTCGGCGCCGACGGCGGCGCGCTGTTGGACGGCGAAGGCCCCCAGTTCGGTGCGGGAGTCGGCCAGACGCTCGAGGTCGTCCTCGAGCGATCCGGTGGTCGGGTACGCGGGGACTTCGGCGGTGCCGGCGAGGTTCCAGCGGAGGTTGTCGACCTGGCTTTGCTCGAGGAAGACGTTCATGGCGGCCACGACCGCCGCGATGCGGTTCTCCATCTCGGCGGTGCTGCCCCAGGTGTTCTTCGCTCCGGCGGTGTAGAGCACGAGCAGATCGGAGGTGTGGGTGGCGGCGGCGGACGCCGCCATGGTGTGGGCGGCGGGCGCGGCCGCGGGGGCGGCGGTGCGCAGCAGCAGCGGGGACGGCCTAGTGTAGTGTCCCACAAATAGGTCGTCATAAGCGCGACGTACGGTGTTTCGGT
>DAOOFR010000031.1:0-24972 GCA_035415285.1 Opitutaceae bacterium | reverse complement strand
TCTCGAGCTGCAGGATGAAGAGAAAGTCCCGGTTGGTATCCATCCAGGTGAGCGCGCGTACGCCCTGCGGCAGGCGCCGGTTGAGCCGGTCCGCGATCGCATCGGGGTCGACACCGGGCGCGAGCCGCAGGCTCACGCCGTGCACCGCGGAGCCCAGGCCGTAGAGATCCTGCATCGTGCGCAGCGTGCAGATCACCAGGCTGCTATCGAGCTGGGTGTGGCCGATTTCGAACAGCCCGGCCACCCGGAACTCCCGGGGGAGCAGCACCTCGTCGTGCCGCATCTTCTCGAGCATGAGCGGGGTGTAGAGCTCGATCCGGCTGCCCACACCCACCCCGAGCGATTGGGCGAGTGCGCGGCTGAGAATGACCGAGTCGTCGTCGAGATCGTCCACGCTGCCCGACCGGAGGTAGCTGTTCAGCGGCACCACCTCCTCGACGTGGGTCAGGTCGACGCCCTGGATCGCGGGGAAGGCCGGCTTGTTGCCGCTGAGCAGCATCACCACGCCCTCCGCGTGCGGCGTGGCGCCGACCACGCCGGGAACCCGCCGGGCCTCCGCCATGAGTTCGGCGGCGTTGGCCAGCGGCTGCGCGGCGCCGATCTGCACGTCGCCGACGGTATCCACGATCATCCGGCGGATCTGCTGGCCGAACCCGCCCATGACGCTGAGCGTGACGATCAGCACCATCACCCCGAGCGCCACGCCGGCGAGCGAGATGAAGGTGAAGAACGGCACGCGCCGCCCCGTGGGGAAGAGCTGCTTCAGCGCGAGGTAGAGGGGCCAGCTCATTGCGGATCTCCGGGTGTGGATCGCGGAATGCCGGAACCGGAATAAGGAACAACCGGGCCGAAAGCCGGCCGGGCAATCCGCAATCCGAAATCCGAATTCCGCATTCTCATTCGGCCTTTGCCGGCGCCACGCCCTGCGGCCGCAGCTGCGGGAAGAAGATCACGTCGCGGATGCTCGCGGCGCCGGTGAGCAGGATGCACAGGCGGTCGATGCCGATGCCCATGCCGCCGGCCGGGGGCATGCCGTGCTCGAGCGCGGTCAGGAAGTCGTTGTCCAGTTTCTGGATCTCCTCGCCCACCTGCGCCTCGAACATCTGGCGCTGCACCAGCGGGTCGTTCTGCTCCGAGTAGGCCGGGGCGACCTCCATGCCGCCGATGACCAGCTCGAACACGTCGATCGTCGTCGGATCGTCGGCGGTGATCTTCGCCAGCGGGCAGAGCTCCTTGGGCAGATGCGTGACGAAGGTCGGCTGGATCAGGCGGCACTCGATGCGCTTGCCGTAGACCTCGTTGGTCACCTCGTGGTCCTCCCAGCCGGGATGGATCTCCAGGCCCAGCGCGCGGGCCTTCTCCATCTTCTGCTCCTTGGTGCGCGAGAACCACTCCGGGTCGCCGGTCTCGGCGATGATGAGGTCCTTGTAGCGCGCCTCGCGCCACTCGCCGTCGAACTTGATCGTCTCGCCCGTCGGCGCGTGGACGATCTCCATCTTGCCGAGCACGTCGCGGCAGAGCGTCTGGATGAGGTCGCGCACGAGCTGCATCATCCCGCGGTAGTCGCTGTAGGCCTGGTAGATCTCGAGCATCGTGAACTCCGGATTGTGGCGACGATCGATGCCCTCGTTGCGGAAGTTGCGGCCGATCTCGAACACGCGCTCGAAGCCGCCGACCAGCAGGCGCTTCAGGTAGAGCTCCAGCGCGATGCGCAGGAAGAAGTCGCAGCCGAGCGCGTTGTGGTGGGTCGTGAACGGCCGCGCGGCGGCGCCGCCGGCGACGTTCTGCAGGATCGGCGTCTCCACCTCGAGGAAACCGCGCCCCTCGAAGAAACGGCGCACCGCCGAGACCAGCCGGGCGCGCAGCATGAGCCGCTCGCGCGACTCCTGGTTGACGATCAGATCCAGATAACGCTGGCGGTACACCTGCTCCGGATCGGCCAGGCCGTGCCACTTCTCCGGCAGCGGGCGCAGCGCCTTCGCGACCAGCGTGTACTTGTCGACCCGTACGGTCACCTCGCCGGCGCGGGTGCGGAACATCGTGCCCGTCGCGCCGATGATATCGCCGAGGTCGAGCTTCTTGAACGCCAGATAGGCTTCTTCGCCCACCTGGTCCTTCTTCACGAAGAGCTGCACCGTGCCCGCGCGGTCGAGGATCTTGATGAAGCAGCTCTTGCCGCCGTCGCGGAAGACCGTGATGCGGCCGGCGACCGTCACCGGCACCGTGTAGTCCTGCCCGTCGACATGGGCGGCGATCGCCTCGGCCGAGGTGTGGGTCGGGCTGACATTGGCGTGGAACGGGTCGAAACCGGCGGCACGCATTTCCTGGAGCTTGGCCAGGCGGACGGCGAAAAGGTCGTGGGTGTTGGCGGCGGGAGTATCGCTCATGTTTGGAGCCGGCGACGGTACGCGTCGCCACCGCGCGCTAGCAAGCCGGAGATGCGCCGCGAGATCCGGCCCCCCGCCGGTTCTATCTCAACCCGGCGTCGAGCAAGGCGATCTGGCCGGTCGCGATGTCCGCGAGTTCGGCCCGCGTCCGCGGTGCGAGAAACGGCCAGTAGGCCGCATCCTTGAGGAGCGCCTGCCGGAACTCGACCAACTCCGCCCGGGAAAACTTCTCCAGCGCATCGCTACAGAGCCGGAGCGCCTGCCGGTGCCGCAACGGTTCCGGCAGCGCCTGCAGCACTCGATCGACCCGCACCCGGCGGCCGGGGGCATTGTTGGGACGTTGCTCCGAGGACATGCGCGGATCTTCGAGTCCGCTCCGCTTCGCCCCAGCACATTTCCGCCGGTCTGCCCACTGCCCACCGTCCACCGTTCACCATCTCACCGCCCCTGGCGCCCCCACCGTGACTCGAACACGGATCATCCGTTTAGGAAACGGACGCTCTATCCACTTGAGCTATGGGGACGGGATCGGTGGACGGTTGCCCGTCGACCGCGGGACCGTGGCAAAGCCTCCGGCCCGCTTCAAGCCCCGAGAGCAGCTCGGCGCTGCTTGCGCGTCGCTCACCGCCGCGCCGCCCGCTCCGGATCAGGAAAGGGAAGGCTGGCGCGCCGCGCCGAACACCTGCCCCTTCCCCGGTCCAGACGCGCCCGGCCGCCGCCCCACCGGTTCTTTACGACTCACTTACCGGCTGACGGTACGGATACAGTTGAACCACCACGACGCGGGTTCTCTCTGGAGCCTCCCACGCTCGCACCGCCCGCCGCCCACACGCCCCCATGCTCTCGCGCCGCCCCCGCCTCACCGCGCTCCTCCTCGTTCTCGCCGCCGCGCTCCCCGCCGCTTCGCCCGCCGCCCCACCGGTCATCACCGCCCAGCCCGCCGGCGGCGCCGTCGACCTCTTCGGCACCCTCACCCTCGCCGTCGAGGCGACCGGCACCGAGCCGCTGGCCTACCAGTGGAAACTCGACGGCAAACCCATCGCGGGCGCCACCGAGTCCAGCTACTTCGCCAACGGCGCCGGCTCCTACTCGGTCGCCGTGAGCAATGCCGACGGCACGACCGAGTCCGCCGCCGCCATCGTGTTGCCCGACGATCCGTCGATCGCGCTCAAGCCCTTCACGATCCCCAACACCACCGCGGCCGGCGTCTTCCCCGATCTGCGCGCCTGGAACCCCGAACCGGCGGGTGCCTCCGGCATCGTCACCGTCGGCGCCGACGGCCACTTCCAGGTGGGCGGCCAGCGTATCCGCTTCTTCGGCGTGGACCTCACCTCGAACAAGAACTTCCCCACCCACGCCGGGGCCGAGCTCCACGCGCAGCGCCTCGCGCGTTTCGGCTTCAACTCCGTGCGCTTCCACTGGGCCGACTCGTTCTGGCCGTACTACACCGAGGAACCGGGCTCCCTCATCATCAAGGACTCCGCCACCTCCCGCCGCTTCGACGAGAACGCCCGCGACCGCCTGCACTACTTCATGGCCCGTTGCGCCGACGTCGGCATCTACGCCAACGTGAACCTCCTGGTCGCGCGCACCTTCCAGGAAGGCGACGGTCTCGGTGCCGAGATCGATTCCATGCCCTGGGCGCGGCAGCACCTGTTGAGCTTCTTCAACGACCGGATGGTCGAGCTCCAGAAGGAATACGCCGCCTGGCTGCTCGCCTCCCCCAATCCCTATCGCGACAACCGCTCCCTCGCGCAGGACCCCGCGGTCGCCATCGTCGAGATCCTCAACGAGAACGGCCTGGCCGACGGCTGGCTCCACGGCCAGCTCGCCGCGATGCCCGCGGTCTACACCGACGAGTTGCAGCGCCGCTGGAACGCTTGGCTCCGCGCCCGCTACGCCGATCATACCGCCATGTACGAGGGCTGGTTCGCCGTCGACGAGCCCCTCGGCTCGAATCGTCTCGTGGATGTCACGACAGCCCCCAGCGCCGAAGGCTGGTCCCTCTACCGCGACACCCCCAACGGCGCCGCGGCAACCACGAGCGTGGCGCCCGACTTCAACGGCGCGCCGTGCCGCGTGGTCCAGGTGGCCTCCGCCGGCAACTTCGCCTCCGTGCAGCTGCTGCACAAGGACCTCCCGCTCGCCGCCCACGAGGCGTACACGCTCAGCTTCTGGGCCAAGGTCGAGGACCCCGACACGGAGCACACGGTCAAGCTCTACGCCGCGCGCGCCGGCTACCCCGACCTCTGCGAACCGCTCAAGGTGCAGGGCACCGAGTGGAAGCACTACACCCGCACCTTCGTCATGCGCACCACCGAGGAGAGGTCCCGTCTCGGCTTCTGCCTCGGCGTCGCCCCCGGCCGTACCTGGATCGCCGACGTGCAGCTCTGCCCGGGCGGCACTGTCGGCACCCTGCCGGCCGGCATCACCCTCGAGGCCGCCAACATCCCCGCGCTCCTCAGCAACACCATCACCGACCATATCGGCATGCGGGAGGACTGGGTGCGCTTCCTTCTCGACCTCGAGCGGACCTATTGGTCCGGCATGCGCGACTACATCCGCTCGCTCGGCTTCCGGGCCGTCGTCGTGGGCACCATCGCGCGCAACTCCCCCGCCAGCTGCCAGGCGGAGCTACAGGCGATGGATACGCACGACTACTGGAACTACCCCGCCCTCGGCCCCGCCTACCGCGACCACTCCGACAAATCCGACTGGAGCATGGAGCACCGGGCGATGGTGAACTTCCCCCGCGAGAACGACATGCTCTACGGCGCGCTCCGCCAGGTGAAAGGTTACCCGAATATCGCCACCGAGTACGAGCATCCCGCCCCGAACCTCTACGCCGGCGAGCAGGAGTTCTTCTTCCCCGCCTTCGCCGCGCTGCAGGACCTCGACGGCTACTGGGTCTATTCCTACTGGACCAACGACCGCCTCGCGATCTGGGACCACTGGGACTCGCTAAACTCGATGAACAAGCTGGCGAACATCCCGCTCGCCGCCGCCCTCTTCCGTCGCGACGTCTCGCCCGCCCTCAACGAATACGTGGTCGCCATGACTCCCGCGCGAGAGATCACCGAGATCGTGACCCGCGCCGGCCACTTCAACATGCCCCACGCCGCCTTCGTCGGCATGTCGCCCTCCGTCGCCCTCGTCAGCCGCATCCGCATGGCCATCGGCGAAGGCGCCACCGGGCTCGCCACGCCGCCCGCCCGCCCCGACGGCCCCGTGTTCGTGAGCGACACCGGCGAGCTGCGCTGGGACTCCACCGATCCCGCCGCCGGCTTCTTCACGATCGACACGCCCCGCACCAAGGCGTTCGCCGGCTTCGGTTCCGGCCGCCGCGTGGAGCTGGGCGGCGTGGCCATCACCACCGGCACCACCCGACTCGACTGGTGCACCGTCGGCGTGACCCTGCTCGAGGGCGAGAGTTTCGCAGGCACCGCCGCGGGCCGCGCCCTCGTTGTCGCCACCGGCCAATACGCCAACACCGGCTGGAAATGGCGCGACGCGAACCACAACGGCCTGACCAACTGGGGCGGCGCGCCGTTCCTCGTCGAGATCGTGCCCGCGCAGGTCGAGCTGCCCGTGCCCGCCGCCCGCGTGCGGGCCTGGGCTCTCTCCGCCGCCGGTGCCCGCCTGGGCGAGCTGCCGGTCACCGAGAAAAACGGCCGCGCCACGCTCACGCTCGGCACCGTCGGCGACACCCTCTGGTACGAGGTCCAGATCGCCGCAGAGGCCGCCGCCAGCTACGCCGCCTGGCGCACCGCCCATTTCGCCGGCGCCGATCTCGCCGACCCCGCGATCTCCGGCCCCGCCGCCGACCCCGAGCGCTGCGGACTTTCCAACTACGCCCGCTACGCCTTCGGCCTCGCCGCGCGCGGTCCGGTGCAATCCCCGGTGCGCCACGGCGCCGTCACCGTCGACGGCGCCACCTACCTCACGCTCGCCTTCCCGCGACGCGCCACCGGCACCGACGTGCGCTACACCATCGAGAGTAGCAGCGACCTCGTCACCTGGGCTCCGGTCGCCGGCGCGGTCTACGCCCCCGCCGCCACACCGGTCACCTATCGCGACATTGTGGCGACAGCCCCCGGCACCCGCCGCTTCCTCCGCCTCGCGCTCAGCCAGCCCTAGCCGAACTTCCCCGCGCGCCGGTCCTCCCGCGCGGCCTCCGAGGCGCACGCACACGGCGACCGTCGCTGCCCTGCGTCCGCCGATCCTCCTCGGGCGGCAAACTCCCGAAGAGCGGAAGGCGCGGACAGCGGCTCACGCGGAGGCGCAGAACACGCGGAAAACCACAGCCGTTCGGATCGGCGTCCATCGGACGCCAAATCACGGCGCCGGTCTGCTCGATTGCAGCTCTGCGGCCCGAGGTTCCCTGCGGCCAATCGCCTCCGCATCCGCGGTGCTCTCCGTGTTTCGCCTTCCGCGCGCCAGTCGGCCGAACGACTCCGTCGTCCAGCTACGCCCGCCCACGATGAAGTCTCCCATCCCCCCGACAAAACAGGCGCGGCCGAAGCCGCGCCTGTGAGTGATTCGGAAGGAAGGGGCTGTGCCGCTCAGCGCCGGTAGGCGCCGGGGGTCGTCGCGTCGGCGACGGACCAGCCGAGCAGCTTCTGCACGTCGGCGGGCAGCGTAGTGGCGGGCACCGTGGCGGTGAAGCTCGGCACGAGTTCGTAGTTTTTCAGGGCCACGCTGCGCACCACGGCGCTCGACGGCAGCTCGAACTCCTGGCTGTGCGCCTCGAAGGCCGGCTGCGCCTTCCGGAAGGCGGCGAGCGTCGCGTATTCGACATTCGTCTTCTCGCCGGCCGACGGGCTCCACGCGACGACCGTGCCCGGCAGGGCCGTGCCGCTGCGCACGTAGACGTTGCCGTCGAACGCCGCCACGTGGGACATCGTGAGCCGTTCCGCCAGGTGCTGCGGCTGGCCGAAGACCACCAGCGGCGTGTACGGGGAGGCGTCGGCGATGCGATAGCTCCAGGCCGGCACGCGCAGGGCCTTGTCGGCCACGATCAGGTTGCCCATGAACTCGTGGTTCACGCGCCCCTCGACACCGGGGCCGGTGGCCGGATGCCAGCCGAAGTGGTCGCCCTCGGCGCTGCGGCCGTCGCGCTCGAAGGCCGCGCCGGTATTCACGAAGGTGTTGTGGTAGACGCGCACGCCGGAGCTGTTGAGCGAGCGCACGCCCTTCTCGCAGTCGACGAAGACGTTGCCGGCGACGATCGCGTTCTTCGAGATCTCGAAGAAGAACCCGTCGGTGCAGTTCTCGATCCAGTTGTCGATGAAGACGCCGTCGACGTTGCCCACATCGTACCAGATGCCGTTGGACTCGGGCTGGTCGATGACGAGGTTGTCGCGGCAGACGACCCGATGGGTCTGGTTGAAGATCTTCACCGCCGAGGGGAAGTAGCCGACGATCTTCTCGACGTTGTTGCGGGTGAGGACGTTCTTCTCAAGCAGGCAGTCCGAGCCGGCGATGAGGTAGATGCCCTCGGTGCTGGTGTCGCTCACCCGGCAGCGCCGCAGGGTGAAGCGGTCGCCGCGGAAGTACCCGCCCACGCGCGAGCAATGGGTGATCGTGCAGTCCTCGATCGTGGTGCCGACGACGTCCTTGCCGAAGGTCGCCGGATCGGCGACGCCCTCGGGCTCGAGCCCTTCGATCTCGAGCGCGCGGTAGGCGAACTGGGTGAAGGTGAGCCCGCGGAGCGTGTAGCCCTTCTTGTCGGACTTCTTGCCATGCACCTCACCGGTCACGCGCACCAAGGCGCCGTCGTGCGCGGTGATCTCGACCACGCGCTTGGTCGGGTCGAGCGCGAGGTAGACCTGGCCGTTCTCATAATCGATGTAGAAGCGCCCCTCGTCCAACTCGCCCTCCCAGGCGGCGGACTGGAGCGGCTGGCCGTCGACGAAAACCATGTCGTTGTTGAAGCGATGCATCGGCGTGGTCTGGCCGACGCTCTCGCGATGCCACCAGTCGGCCGGGCGCGCCGGGAACAGCGTGGACCAGGCCGTGCGCCACAGGCCGTTGCGCTGCTTCTTCCAGTCGGTGGCGACCTTCGTGCCCTTGATGACCGGCTTCTCGTCGGCGTAGGGCTGGATGGTGATGCCCTGGTTGAGCTTGAGGCTGCCGGTGCGGTATTCCCCGCCGCGCATGACGATCGTGTCGCCGGTCACGACTCGCGCGATCGCGGTCGCAAGGGTCGTGGGCTCGGCCAGCGCGAGGCCGGAGGCCTCGGCCTTCCCGTCCGGGGCGACGTAGTAGACGTGTGCGCTGGTGGTCGGGACTTCGTAGCGCTGGGCGATCGGGCCGTAGGGGCCGCCGGAGGGCGCCGCCGTGAGCAGCGCAGCGCCACAGACAGCCAAGACGGAGACGAGCCCGCGCGCCAGGCGCAGGCGGTGGAGGTAGTTGCGGTGTTCTTTCATGAGGGGAAAGCAATCGGTCCGGGCGGTGCGGCCCGGGCGTGACCGGAGGTTCGGGTGAATGGCGCGAGGCAGGAGCGAACGCGCTCGGCCGCTGACGGCAACACGGTGAGCGGCGTCGCCGATCCGGCAAGTGGCCGCCTGTGCTAACGTGCGTATGCCCGGCGGCGCCGCTCCAAGCGCGGCGCGGGCGGCGATCTCACATCACCGCATAGAAGCGGATTCCGATATGCAGCAGCAGGCAGGTGCCGAGCGCCGCGGCGAGATCGTCGGCCACCACGCCCCAACCGGCCGGCAGATCCTGGAGCGCCCGGATGCCGAGGGGCTTGGTGATGTCGAGGAGGCGGAAGAGCGCGAAACCGGTCGCGAAGATCACCCAGGGTGCGGGCACGATGGCCGCCAACTCCTGCCAGCCCAGGAAACACAACGGGATCACGGCGAACTCGTCGAGGATCACGCAGCCCGGATCGCGTCGCGCCAGCCGCCGCTCCGCCTCGCCGCAGATGCCGACGGCGAACCACGACAGCAGCAGCGCCACGGCGATCAGCGCCGGCGCCGGCAGCCGCGTGAGCAGTGCGGCGAAGAAGGCGACGCCCACCAGCGACCCCCAGGTGCCGGGGCCGAAGGGCGCGCGCCCCACCGGCCCGAGCGTCGCCAAGCCCACCACCACCGCCGCCGGCCAGCGCCGCGGCCACTCCGGTTGCCGCCAGCTCACGACTTCGTCCCCACGAGAATGTGACGGTATTTCAGGACATAGCGCACGCCGGAGTCCAGGGTCAGGAAGGTCGCCACCGCATAGATACCGAAGGCGAACCCGCGCAGCCACGGCAGCACGGCGGACAGATCCGCCCGCAGGAAGTGGTTGAGGTCGCGCTCCACCGCGGGGACGAGCAGCAGCGCGCTGATCGCCACGATCTGCAGGATCGTCTTGAACTTCCCGCCCTTCTCCGCGGCCACCACCACGCCCTCCTTCGCCGCCATCAGGCGCATGCCCGTGATCATGAAATCGCGGGTGAGGATGAGCAGCAGCATCAGGACCGGGATGATGCGCGAGCCCGGCAGCACCAGGCGCGCGTCCGTCAACGCCACCAGCACCCCCAGCACCGCGATCTTGTCGGTGAGCGCATCCATGAAGATGCCGAAGTTGGAGATCGCGCCGTGCTTGCGCGCCAGATGCCCGTCGAGCCAGTCGGTGATGCCGCAAAGGATGAAGAGCACGAACGCCGCCGTCGCCGCGCCGAGCCACTCGCCGAAGATCAACAGCACGACGGCGAAGGTCAGTGGGATACGGGAGAGGGTGATGAGGTTCGGCAGGTTCATTCCGTGGCGAGTTGTCGTGTTGCGCGCGCAGTGCAAACACCGCTAACCTCCGGCGCAACTCCGGAGATGGCCCGTCGCCTTCCACGACGCCCCCCCCGGTCCCGCACCCACACGCTCCTCCGCCACTCCGCCATGCGCACCTGCATTTTCCCGGGCACCTTCGACCCGATCACCTACGGGCATCTCGACGTGCTTCAGCGCGCCAACCGCCTGTTCGACCGCATCGTCATCGGTGTCGCCAGCAACCCCGGCAAGGGTCCGCTCTTCACCGCCCAGCGCCGCGTCGAGCTCATCCTCCCCAGCCTCGCGGCGCTGCCGAATGTGAGCGTCAAGATCTTCGACGGACTGCTGGTCGACTTCGCCGAGGAGGAGGGCGCGGTCGCCGTCATCCGCGGACTGCGCGCGTTCTCCGACTTCGAGTTCGAGTTCAACATGGCGTTGATGAACCGCCACCTGAAGGCCTCCGTCGAGGCGGTCTTCGTCATGCCGAACGAGAGTTTCTCCTACACGAGCAGCTCGCTCGTGAAACAGGTGGCCCGCCACGGCGGCGATGTCAGCAAGTTCGTCCCGCCCAACGTCGCCGAGGCGCTGTGCGCCGTCTACGCCTCGACCTGAGGTTTCTGCCCTCCGGTTGTAACTCCCGCGCCCCGGGGGGCGTCCTTCGCCCCGTCCCGGTCAGGCCGGGCGCAACTCCACCTTTCCCATCATGGCCCGTCCCGCCGGTTCCCTCCTCCGCTCCCTCGCCTTTCCCCTGCTCGCCGTCGCCCTCGGCGTCGGCGCCTTCCTCTGGTGGCGCCATCGCCCCGCCCCCGCGCCGGTGTTCACCACGGTCACCGTCGGCCGCGCCGACCTCGTCCAGAACGTCACCGCCACCGGCACGCTCGAGTCCGTCACCTCCGTCGATGTGAGCTCGCAGATCTCCGGCCTCATCGCCGAGGTCCTCGTCGACTACAACACCCCCGTGCGCGCCGGCGACGTGCTCGCCCGCATCGATCCGTCGACCTACCAGCAACGCGTGAAACAGGCCGAGGCCGATGTCGCCTCCGCCACCGCCTCCGCCCAGCTCGCCCGCGTCAACGCCGGCCGTCTCCGCGAACTGCGCACCAAGAGCCTCGTCTCCCAACAGGAGCTCGACCAGGTCGAGGCGCAGCTGGCACAGGCCGAGGCGGCCCTGCTCACCCGCCAGGCCTCGCTGGCCAACGCCCGCGTCGACCTCGACCGCTGCACCATCACCGCCCCGATCGACGGCATCGTGCTCGACCGCGCCACCGAGAAGGGCAAGACCGTCGCCGCCAACTTCAACGCCCCCACCCTCTTCGTCATCGTCAACGATCTCACCAAGATGGAGATCGTCGCCGCCGTGGCCGAGGCCGATGTCGGTACCGTCGAGACCGGCCAGCCCGTCTCCTTCACCGTCGACGCCTTCCCTAACCGCACCTTCCACGGCTCCATCTCCCAGATCCGCAACGCCCCCAAGACCGTCTCCAACGTCGTCACCTATGAGACCGTCGTCGCCGTCGACAACGCCGACCTCAAGCTCCGCCCGGGCATGACAGCCAACGTCTCCATCGTCGTCGCCCGCCGCACCGGCGCGCTCGCCGTCGCCAACGCCGCCCTGCGCGTCCGCATCCCCGACGACATCCTCGCCGCCCGCCGCATCGAGCCGCCGGCCGTCGCCGGAGCACCGGCCGCCCCGAAGACGCTCAGCGAGGAGGAGCAGCGCACCGCCCGGCGCGAACTTCTCCGCGAGGCCGGCTTCACCTTCAACGGCCCGCCCTCCCCCGACGTGCTCGCCAAGGCCAAGGAACTCGCCAAGGCCCGCGGCCTGGACATCGACTTCGACCGCCGCGGCGGCGGTCCCGGCGGAGCCCGGTCCCCTTCCTCCGCGGCCGCCCCGCTCACCCGCACCGTCTTCAAGCTCGTCGGCACCGACGCCGCCTCGGCCCGTATCCAGCCGCTCACCATCAAGCTCGGCATCACCGACGGTCTCAACACCGAGGTCCTCGATTCCCTGGCCGAGGGCGACCTGCTCCTCACCTCGGTGAGCACCACCGCGGCCGGCGCCGTCGCGCAGGGCAACAATCCCTTCGGCCCGCCGCGCATGGGCGGCCCGCGCCGCTGATCGTTCCGCGCGGCGCCGCGCCCAACCGGCTGCGCCGCCTCCCCCGCCCTCTCGCCTCGCTCCTTTCGCCTCCCGCCTCCTCTCCATGTCCGCCGTCGTCCAACTCGAGGACATCCACAAGATCTACGACTCCGGTGAGATCCCCGTGCACGCGGTGCGCGGCGTCTCGCTCGAGTTCCACCGCGGCGAGTTCGTCGCCCTCATGGGCGCCAGCGGCTCCGGCAAGTCGACGCTCATGAACCTGCTCGGCTGCCTCGACCGCCCCACCCGCGGCCGCTACCGCCTCGACGGCACCGACGTGTCCGGACTCGGTCGCGACGAACTGGCCGACATCCGCTGCCAGAAGCTCGGCTTCGTCTTCCAGGGCTTCAACCTGCTCGCCCGCACCACCGCGCTCGAGAACGTCGAGCTGCCGATGATGTACGGCCCGCACCGCCTCTCCGGCCGCGACATGCGCCGCCGCGCCCTCGAGTGCCTCGAGATCGTCGGCCTCTCCCAGCGCGCCGACCATTTCCCCAACCAGCTCTCCGGCGGCCAGCAACAGCGCGTCGCCATC
The DNA here is from genome assembly GCA_035415285.1 of Opitutaceae bacterium. Classification (GTDB taxonomy): domain Bacteria; phylum Verrucomicrobiota; class Verrucomicrobiia; order Opitutales; family Opitutaceae; genus CAJCBL01. Next base: position 12,162 of record DAOOFR010000031.1, on the reverse strand, counting down.
GCGCGCGCCCTCGCGAACAAACCCGAGGTCCTGCTCGCCGACGAACCCACCGGCAACCTCGACAGCAAGACCTCCGTCGAGGTCATGGGCGTGTTCCAGCAGCTCAACGACCAGGGCATCACCATCGTCATGGTCACCCACGAGCTCGACATCGCCCAGTACTGCAAACGCAACCTCGTCCTGCGCGACGGCCGTATCGTTGCCGACACCACCGTGGCCCGCCGCCTCCTCGCCCCCGCCGAGCTCGCCAAGCTGCGCGCCGCCGAGGCCGACGCCCGCCTCACCTCCGGCTGACCATGCGCTTCGCCCGCCCAACCCTTCCCCCTGGAGGAGCCTGCTTGCAGGCGAGCTGCGACCGGAATCGCCTGCCAGCAGGCTCCTACCTCTGACGCCATGCGCCTCGCCAACACCACCAAGGTCGCCCTCCGCGCCCTCCGCCGGAACAAGATGCGCTCGTTGCTCACCGCGCTCGGCCTGATCATCGGCGTCGCCGCCGTCATCGCCATGCAGAGCATCGGCAACGGCGCCAAGTCCCAGATCGAGGCGCAGATCGCCAGCCTCGGTCAGAACGTCATCACCGTCTTCCCCGGCAACTTCACCTCCGGCGGCATGCGCTCCGGCTGGGGTGGCGCCTCCTCCCTCACCGTCGAGGACGCCGAGGCCATCGCCCGCGAGATTCCCGGCGCGATCGCCGTCAGCTGCGAGTCGCGCAGCCGCGAGCAGGTCCTGGCCAACGGCCTCAACTGGAACACCCAGGTGCAGGGCGAATCGCCCGACTACCTCCAGATCCGCGCCTGGCCCTGCGCCACCGGCGGCACCTTCTCCGAACAGGACGTGCGCTCGATGGCCAAGGTCGCCGTCATCGGTAGGACCGTCGCCGACCAGCTCTTCCCCAACCAGGATCCGCTCGGCCAGACCCTGCGTATCCGCAACATCCCGTTCAAGATCGTCGGCGTGCTCTCCGCCAAGGGCTTCAACCTCTTCGGCCAGGACCAGGACGATGTCGTGCTCGTCCCCTATTCCAGCCACATGAAGCGCGTCGCGCGGCGCACCAACCTCGGCTCCATCCTCGTGCAGGCCGCCTCGGCCGAGCAGATCGAGACCGTGCAGCAGCAGATCAACGACCTGCTCTCCCAGCGGCGCAACGGCCGCGAGCCCGACTTCACCGTGCGCAACCAGGTCGAGTTCGCCCAGATGGCCACCGCCACCTCGAAGACCATGACGGTGCTGCTGCTCGTCGCCGCGATCGTCTCGCTGGTCGTCGGCGGTATCGGTATCATGAACATCATGCTGGTCTCCGTCACCGAGCGCACCCGCGAGATCGGCACCCGCCTGGCCGTCGGCGCCCACGGGCGCGACGTGCTCGTGCAGTTCCTGCTCGAGTCGGTGGTGCTCAGCGGCTGCGGCGGCGCCATCGGGATCGGCGTGGGCATCGTCGCCTCGCGCCTGATCACCCATTTCATGGGCTGGCCGGTCATCGTCCCGCCGGTCTGGATCCTGATCTCCTTCGGCATCAGCACGCTCGTCGGCGTCTTCTTCGGCTACTATCCGGCCCGCAAGGCCGCGCAGCTCGACCCCATCGAGGCGCTCCGCTTCGAGTAGGCCGGCGCGGCGCTTCCGGTCCGGCGCGGCACGGCGTTCCGCCCACCAACGGCAGCGCGGCCGGCCGGGCCTCCCCGCAACTTCTTGGGCAAAATCGCCGAACTCATTGAAGACACGGCGCGGCGGGCCGATGTGCGGGGCAGCAGATTCGCCGCCGTCCCGCCATCCACCCATGCCGACTCCCCTCTCCGAGGATATCTTCCAAGAATGCATCGAGCAGGCCGTGCAGAAGGTCTTCCAGACCATGCTGCAGAAGACCGCCACCCCCGTCCCCGGCGCGTCGCCCGTGCCGGCGACCGCGGACTGGACTTGGCCGGCGGACCTGTCCGCCACGGTCGCCATCGGCAGCGTCGGCTTCGCGGGCGACATCTCCGGCCTGGTCTTCCTCTACCTCTCGGAGGACCTCGCCCATCGCATCGTCAGCGGCATGCTCGGGATGACGCCGGCCGAAGTGACCGAAGCCGGACGCGAGGTCGCCTCCGACGTGATCGGCGAGCTCACGAACATGACCGTGGGCGTTTTCAAGAACCGGATCCACGACCTCGGCTACCCCTGCAAGCTCACCATTCCCACCGTCGTGTGGGGCGACGAGATCTCGATCCGCTCGCCGCGCGGCGCGGTCCGGCGCACCTACGTATTCACGGTCGAGGGCCGCAGCGTCGTCGCCGACCTCATCTTCAAGGAAGACTGATCCCCACCATGCACAAACTGCTCACGATCGACGATTCGAAGACCATCCGCCTGATCCTCGCCCGGGCCTTCAAGGAGTACGATTGCGCCCTCATCGAGGCCGCCAACGGCGAGGAGGGGCTCAAGGCCGCCGCCGAACACAAGCCCGACCTCATCATCCTCGACATCACGATGCCGACGATGGACGGCATCCAGATGCTCACGCAGTTGCGCGCCACCGGCGACCAGACCCCGGTCATCATGCTCACCGCGGAAGGCGGCGCCTCCAGCGTCGAGAAGGCCCAGCATCTCGGCGTCAGCGACTACATCGCGAAACCCTTCCAGAACGACGCGCTCGTGGCGAAAGTCCAGAAGGTCCTGCCGCTCGCCAAGAAGGCCTGATCGGCGGCGATTGCCGCGCCGGAGCGAAGCCGTACGGTGCGCGCGATGCGCCCGCCGCCCGCCACCACACCACCCGCCGTCGTGCTCTACGACGGCGATTGCGCGTTCTGTTGTCGCCTCGCGCGCTTCGCCGGCCGGCGCCTCGGTGGCGGATCCACCGTGAGCCTGTTTGCCCTGCAATCGCCCCAGGCCCGCCACGCGCTCGCCCGCCACGGGCTCGCTCCGGCCGCGTTCACCTCGCTCGTGTACTTGGAAGGTTGGGAGATCGACGTCCGCTCCACTGCCGTCCTGCGACTCTGCGGCCGCCTCGTCTGGCCCTGGCGCCTCTTCACCGCCCTGCGCCTCGTCCCTCGCGTCTGGCGCGACTGGATCTACACGTGGGTCGCCGCCCGCCGCCACTGGATCGGACGGTGACGTCGATTGCCCCACAGTCTGCGCGCGGCCCCCGATGCTCCCGCTGAGCCGTGGCCATGCTGTCGGCGGAGGGCGCGGGCGCCACCGGGCTGAGCAAGCTCAGCCCCCACAACCGGAAGAAGGGGCCCGGCCGAGTGCGATCACGGGGCATCCGCCAGGCGATTGGGCGAGGCGCACGATTGAGTCTCGCGTATTGGACTGACGTCCGATGGTAGGGCGGGACCGCTGGGCCCGCCGAGCGAACGGATGGCCCCGCAGTTCGTCTACCTTGGTCAGTCTATTGTGCGAGGCGCACTAGAACAACTCGCCCTGTGCCGGCGTCGGCTTCTGGCCGAGGAACGGGCCGTAACGCTCCAGCCAATCGTCGAGCTTCGCCAGGTAGTAGTCGGGATCGTAGGGCGCGGTCGCGGGATTGAACGCCTCCACCGGGCGCGCGCGCTGCCAGTCCGATGTCATGCCTTTCTGCTTCGGCGCGATGAAGTACGCCACGCGATCGCCCAGCCGCGGTCGCGGGTTGAGCTGCAGCGCCGCCTCGGCCGCGGCGCGCCGCGGCTTGCCGCCGCCGGCGACGAACTTCTCGTACGCCTCCGCGCTCTGCCCGAGGTTCTCCGACTTCGCCAGCTCGCGCACCTCGGCCGTGCGGGCCGCGATGCGCCGCCGGAATTCCTCCGCCAACGCCAGCGGCGACTCGGCGCCGGTGCCGAGCAGATGGCGGATCAGTTGGTCGCCGAGCTTCTTGAGATACGGCTCGATGCCGCGCGAGCGCAGCGCGGAGCCGCGGATCGTCACCTTCTCGCCGTCGAAGAGCGCGTAGTTCTTCGCCTTGTAGCAGAACATCGCGCGGTACGAGCCGTCGTACTCCAGCTCGATGCCCGCCGGCAGGATGCCGACGACCTTGGCGAGCAGCTCCTCGGGCGCCGCGAACCAGCGGGCCGAGGCCAGGTAGATGCCGTCGGTATCCGCCTCCAGGATCGTGCAGTCGTGTTTGCCGAACTCCTCGATGAGCGCCTGCAGCAGCTCGCGGCCGCGGCGGGTGACTTCGGCGGCGAGCTCGCCGTCGCCGAAGCGCGCCCCGGAGAACCCGAGGTAGCCGTAGAACGAGTTGATCAGGATCTTGAAGCTGGCCTGGCGCGCTGCGTATTCGGCCCGCATTTCCGGATCCGGCTCGGTGCGCGCCAGCGCCTTGTACTTCAGGCGGTAGTCGCGCAACTGGCGGAGCAGCGGGATGAACACGCCCTGCGAGTCGCTGCGGGGGTTGCGCCCCATGCTCAGCAGCAGGCTCGGGTAGAGCGAGGCGACGTCGAAGTGCATCACGTCGTGAAAGACCCCCTCCTGGAAACTCCGGGAGAAGCCGCCCTCGAACGTCGCCACCTCCACCGGGCCCGGGATCGTCGCGCGCCGGTGGTAGTACTCCTCGAGGAAGAGCAGGTCGACCTTCGTGCTCGTGCCGCGCAGCGCCGCCTCCTGCAACGTCGTCGGGAACGCCTTCACCTGTTCGAAGTAGGTCGGCAGGAGCAGGTCGCCGAGCCCGGCGGTCTCGCGCAGATCGTCGCGCAGGTAGGCGCGGAAGCGCTCGCGGTCGGCGTGGAACGCCCGCTGGATCTGCGCGCCGGGCAGGTAGGTGCGCTCCTCCGCCTCCTCGGTGGTGATGCCGAAGTGCCGCGCGAGGTCCTTCAGCCCGTACGCGGTGAGCTCGCGCGACGAGATGTCGTGGAGTTGCGCGAGCAGAAACGTGTCCACCACGGCGCGACCGGGCACGTCGCAGCGGGGGAAGTCGAGCCATCGCTCCGCGAGTTTCAGGCGGCTGTTGCGGAACGAGGCCTTCTGCCCGAACCGTCCCCACGCGCAGGGGACCTTCAGTCGCTTGCCGCGCACGCGCAGGTAATCCAGGTCGAACTTGAAGAGGTTGTGGCCCTCGATCGTGTCGGGGTCCTCGGCGGCGAGCCGCGCGTTGAGCGCTTGCAGCAGATCGCGCTCGGCGTCGTCGGTGTCCGCGGCGAGTTCGAGCAGTTCGGTGCGGTCGCCGAAGCGCAGCCCGATCGCCAGCACGCGGTCGCCGGGCTGGGCCGGGTCGCTGAAGTGGTCTTCGCCGGCCGCCGCGGTCTCGATGTCGAGCTGGCAGCGCCGCAGCTGGTGGAAGCGCAGGCCGTCGTAGAGCCGGCGGCGTTTCTGGAGGAGAAACTGGCACTCGAGCGGCCGCAGCACGTCGTAGCCGGCGGTGCCGATCCGCTTGAGCAGCGCCGCGTGCGCCGGCGCCGTGCGGGTGTGCACGAGAAACGGGTACAAGCCGTCGCCGGCCAGCGCCGCCAGCTCCGCGTGGGGCGGCAGCTCGGCCGGCCGTTCGCGCAGCCAGGCGAACGGATGGAACTCGGCCAGCGCCTCGGTGCGCTCGCCCGCCTCCGTCGCGAGGGAGACGTGCGCGTGGCCCTGCTCGTCGATCCACACCCCGCAGAGGGGAAGATGGTTGGCGTCGCCGAGCATGACGGGGCGGGCGGCGGGGGCCGGGGCGCGAGACGGTGCTCAGCGGCCGAGCTCGGGTTTGAGGAACGCCATCACCAGCGCGACGAGCAGGAAGAACGTCGTGAGCGCGACCCAGCGCGGCGTTTGCTCACGGCGGCGGTAGGCGAGGCCGGCGATGGCGGAGAGCCCGACCCAGCACAGCACCTTCACCCAGAGCCACGCCGGCCAGTCCATCGGGTTGGGCATCCCGAGCTTCTTGGCGGCCAGGCCGAAGCCGCCGACCAGCGACAGCAGGCTGAGGATACCGCCGGCCATCAGGATCGGTTTGCGCCGCGCGTCGGAGGCGCCGCCAAACACCGCAAAGGTTGCACCGGTCAGCAGCAGGATGCCGGCAACGTGGAGGATCGCGTAGTAGGGCCAACTCATGGCCCGCAGGTTGCGAGCCGGTGGCCAAAAGGAAAACGAAAAGGCCGCGGAAGATCCGCGGCCTACTTCGGTCGGGCTCCCGGGGGCGAAGCCCGGGGAGCTGGAGCGGCGCCCCGGGGATCAGCCCGCGCTGATCGCACCGTTCGGGCAGGTCGACTCGCACGCGGCGCAGTCGACACATTTGGCAGGATCGATCGTGTAGACCGAATCCTTCTCGGAAATCGCGCCCTCGGGGCAGACTTCGACGCACGCGCCGCAGGCGACACAGTTTTCGGGGTCAATCTTGTAGGCCATAAAGCCGAAATCGTGAAAGGTTCCCGGCCCGGAAGACAAGGATTCTTCCAGGGCCTCGCGCCCCGGCGCATCCCTGCCGGGCCGCACAAGAATGGCACGACTTCGCCCGTGACCCCGCCGCCGCGCGCGTGCACCCTCCGGCCATGCACCCATCCCTTCGTTTCCGGAACCTGCTCCCCCTCGCCCTCCTGCTTGCCGCAGCGCTCCCGGCGGCCGCCCGCGACGAAGCCTCCGAGTACAACCAAGCCGTGCGCACGACCCCGCTGCTGCGCACCTCGACCGACGTCGCCGGCACGCCGCTCGCGTACCCCACCGGCGCCCCGGCCGAGGTTACCGGTCTGCTCGTCGAGCTTCCGCCCGGCGCCGAGACCGGCTGGCATCGGCACACCGTGCCCTGTTTCGCCTACATCCTCGCCGGCGAGATCGCCGTCGAACAGAAGGACGGCCCCACGCGCACCTTCCGCACCGGCGACGCCTTCGCCGAACTCGTCGGCCTCGATCACAACGGGCGTACCGTCGGCGCCGCGCCGGTGCGCCTGGTCTTCTTCGCCGCGGGACTGAAGGGCCAGCCGTTCACGGCGAAGGATGCCGTGGGCGCGAAGTAGCCCCGCCACCACGGGCCCCGCCGGCTGCCGATGCCCGTTGACATCGCCGTGTTTCTCGCGACCTCTTCCGCCCCATGCCCGAGCAAGCTGTCCTGCTGGTCAACCTCGGTTCGCCCGCCTCCACCTCGGTCCCCGATGTCCGCCGCTACCTGCGCGAGTTCCTCGGCGACGAACGCGTGATCGACTATCCGGCGTGGTTTCGCTGGCTGCTGCTGGAAGGCATCATCCTGCGGGTCCGCCCCAGGAAGTCGGCCCACGCCTACGCACAGGTCTGGACCCCGGAGGGGGCGCCGCTGCTCGTCACCACCGAGAAGGTACGCGCGAAGCTGGAGGCGGCGACCGGCCTGCCGGTCGTGGCCGGCATGCGGTATGGCGAACCCTCGATCGCCGGCGCCCTCGCCAAGCTGCGCGACGCGGGCGTGCGCGAGGTGTTCCTGATCCCGCAGTATCCACACTATGCGATGTCGAGCTGGGAGACGGTGGTGGTGAAGGTCTACGAGGAGGCGCGCCGCGTGGCGCCCGGGCTGCGTTTCACCACCGTGCAGCCGTTCTTCGCCGATGCGGACTACATCGAGGCGTTGCAGGCGGTGTCGGCGCCCGCGCTGGCCGGCGGGTTCGATCACCTCCTGGTCAGTTTCCACGGCGTGCCGGTGCGCCATCTGCGCAAGGCCGACTCCTCGCACGCGCACTGCCAACGCGTGCCTGATTGCTGCTCGCTCGCCAGCCCCGCCCATGCCACCTGCTACCGCGCACAGTGCTTCGCCACCGTCCGGGCCTTCGCCGCGCGCGCCGGGGTGCCGGCGGACAAGATCTCCGTCTCTTTCCAGTCCCGACTCCCGGGCGAGCCGTGGCTGGAGCCCTTCACCGACCGCGAACTCGTGCGCCTGGCGCAGGCCGGCGTGCGCAAACTGCTGGTGATGACCCCGGCCTTCACCGCCGACTGCCTCGAAACGATCGAGGAGATCGCCACCGAGGGGAAGAAGACGTTCCTCCAGGCCGGCGGCGCCGAGTTCAAGCACATCCCCTGCCTCAACGATCATCCGGCCTACATCGGCTTCCTCGCCCGCCGCACCGCGGCCTGGCGCCAGGCAGGCGCGGGGGGCTGAGGCCCCGGGGCCGCGCGGGGCGGCGCCCGTCGGTGCTTACGGCTTTTTTACCAGTTTCGGATTGGGTCGTTGCGCGAAACCCCTAGCCTTCGCTCTCCAACCGCCACGCGCCGCGCGCGTGCTTCCCCAGCCCTCCATCCCTGCCTACCGTGAGCGACGAGGCCACCCTCATTCTCACCGCCAACGGAACCATCCAATACGCCAGCGCCATTGTCAGCCAATGGTGGCAGGTGGACCCGGGTGCGCTGCACGGCGATTCGTTCTCGAACCTGTTCCTCTTCGACGTCGTCTCCTCCGACCCGGAATGGCTCGAGACCCAGTGGCTCGCACTCCTGGATACGGGAAGCAGCCCCGCCGGCGTGACCCTCGCCGCGCAGCCCAAGCTCTCCTCGCCGTTCGACGTCACCGTCCATCTCGAGCGGATCGTCGGCACCACCCCGGCGCTCTATTTCGCCCACGTCGCCAAGACCAGCACGGTGGGCCGCCCCTCCGGCCCCGAGGCCGTCGCCGGACCGGCGGCACGCTTCGCCCCCCTGATCGAGCGCAGCCAACTCGGTTTCTTCGACCTCGATTTCGCCGCCCAGCAGTTCTACTTCTCGCCGGCCTGGAAGAACCTGCTCGGCTTCCTCGACAAGGATCTCGCCAATCAGGAGACAACCTGGCGCGATCTCGTCCATCCCGAGGATTCCGCCGCGGCCCCCGACCACGCCGACCGCAAGGCCGCCAACCTCACCCGCTCCTTCAGCGCCGAGTTCCGCATGCGCACCAAGGGCGGCTCCTACGAATGGGTCCTCGCCAACGGCATGCAGACCTTCGCCGACGACGGCACCCTGCAGCGGGTGCTCGGCACGATGACCAGCATCCAGGAGCGCAAGGAGTTCGAGGAGTCCTGCCTCGCCAGCGAGGACCGGCTCGCCACCTTCGGCCGCCGGGGCGACTTCGCCGCCTTCGACCTGGACTTCGCCAACGGCAGCTACTGGTTCTCCGCCGGGCTGTGCAAGATCGCCGGATACCGCGAGACCGAGCTGCCCGCCGGCCCCGAAAGTTTCGCCCACCTGCTGCCCGCCGACCAGGTGCCGCGCGGCGCGCTCGCCTGGTTCGCCGAGCAGGCCCCCGGCCAGCCCGTCCTGCGCGACACCCTGGAGCTGCGCACACAGGACGGCCGGCCCCTCCTCGTCCACGCCACGATCGTCCGCACCTTCGACCGGCGCCGGGCCCTCCAGCGCGCCTGCGGCTTCTTCGTGCCCAGCGCCACCCCGGGCGCCCCCGCCCGCATGCCCCCGCTGCTCCTGCGCGCCTCGTTCGACGCCATCAACGAGGGCATCATCGTGGCCGACCGCGAGGCGCGCGTCGTCTTCCTCAACGACCGCGCCGCCCGCATCCTCGACACGACCCCGGCCCGCGGCGAAGGCCGCGCCGCCGCCGAGCTCGTCACGCTCGTCCATCGCCTCAACCAACTGCCCGTCGAGAGCCCGATCGTCCACACCATCGAGACCGGCGAGGAGGTCCCGCTCAACGACGAACACTCCCTGCCCTCCGCGGGCGGGCTGCGCCGGATCGTCTTCGCCTGTATCCCCGCCAAGGACTCCGACGACAAGGTCCAGGGCGCCGTCTTCGTCTTCCGCGACCCCGAGGAGATGACGCTCACCCCCGACGAGCTCATCCGCTCCAACCGCTTCGAGACCCTCGGCCTGCTCGCGGGCGGCATCGCCCACGACTTCAACAATCTCCTCACCACCATCCTCGGCGGCATCTCCATCGCCCGGGAGACCCGCGACTACAACCAGCTCGAGGACTCCGAGAAGGGTTGCATCGCCGCCAAGGCCCTCACCCGCCAGCTCCTCGCCCTCGCCCGCGGCGGTGCCGACCTGCGCCAGATCCTCAACCCCGGCGAGATCCTCCAGGAATCCGTGCGCCTGGCCGCCGTCGGCACCCCGGTCAAGGTCGAGCTCCAGGTCCCCGACGACCTGCACATGATCCACGCCGACAAGGCCGAGATCATCCGCGTCTTCCAGAACCTCATCATCAACTCGATCCAAGCCATGCCCGGCAGCGGCGGCAACGTCTGGGTCCGCGCCTACAACGCCACCCTGCAGGAGGGCGATGTGCCCCCGCTGGCCGCCGGCGACTACGTGCACTTCGAGGTCCAGGACAACGGCTCCGGCATCGCCCCCGAGATCCTCCAGAAGATCTTCGAGCCCTTCTTCACCACCAAGAAGACCGGCACCGGTCTCGGCCTCGCCACCGTCATCTCCATCGTCAAGACCCACGGCGGCCAGATCGGCGTCACCTCCACCCCCGGCTCCGGCACCACGTTCTCCATCTTCCTGCCCCGCGCCGACCAGCCCGTCGCCGAGATCCAGCGCGAGGCCCCCACCCTGCGCTTCGGCACCGGCCGTATCCTCGTCATGGACGACGAGGAGAAGATCCTCCACCTCACCGGCATCATGTTGGAGAATCTCGGCTACAAGTTCGACGTCGCCCGCAACGGCAAGGACGCGATCGCCCTCTTCCAGCGTTACCGCAACGTCGGCCGCCCCTACGACTGCGTCATCCTCGACCTCACCATCGTCGGCGGCATGGGCGGCGAGGAGACCTATCGTGAGCTCAAGAAGCTCCAGCCCGAGCTGCGCGCGATCATCTCCTCCGGCTACGACAGCGAGGACATGATGCGCCGCTACCTCGACATGGGCTTCCGCGGCTACCTCTCGAAGCCCTTCCGCGTCGGCGAACTCGGCAAGATCCTCAAGAAGGTCCTCGGCACCGCGCCCGCGAACTGAGCGCGCGCATCCCCGCCGGAGACCAGGGTGTCCGCGCCTCGTCCCTACCCGCGCCAGGTGAACGCGTGGCAGAGCGCCACGCCGGTGGCGTCGGCCTCGTCGTAGGCCAGCGGGCGCCCGTGGCCGACCAGCGCCATCACTGTGCGCGCCACCTGTTCCTTGCTCGCGTTGCCCACGCCCACCACCGCCTGCTTCACGCGCAGCGGCGGGTATTCGAAGACCGGCTTCTCCGCCAGCGCCGCCGCCGCGATCGCCGCCCCGCGCGCCGCGCCGAGGATCTGCGCGGTCGAGACGTTCTGCACGAAGATCGTCTTTTCCAGCGCCACGTGGTCCACCGCGTGGTCGCGCAGCACCGCCGCCACCGCGCGGAAGATCTCGCCCAGGCAGTAGGCCATGTCGTGCTTCGGCGGCACCTTCACGGTGCGGCTGAGCAGCACCACCGGTTGCCGCCCGCCCGCGATCTCCACGAGCGACAAACCCGTGCCGCGCAAGCTCGGGTCGATCCCGAGCACCCGCCCGGCGAACACCGCGCGCGGCGGCATCACGGCGCCCACCGCGGTCGCCTTCTTGCCCGCCAGTCGCAGCAACGCCGCCGGCATCTCGGGCGACGGCAGCCGTCCCTCGAGCTTCGCCTTCCAGAGATCGCGTACGCTGCGGCGTGCCATGTTTACGCCCGCCAGCAGACCATACCGCCGCCCGAAGGAAACACCGGAATCGCGCGTTCGCCCTTCGCTCCCCACCCACTTCCGCAACGCGCCCGACCGTTTACCTTCACGACCGTGAAGGTAAACGGTCGGCGGGCGACGCCAGCCACTGCGGCGGCACCGGTTCCGACTCCTCCCGCCAAGTCGCTCGCCGCCTCGACTCGATAAGGTCGGCGCTCATCGCCGCGGCCAGCGCACCGATCCGCAGAAGCGCCGGCGCTTCGTCCCGCCGGCCGAGCGTGGATTAGCCGACAAACAGCGCCGCAGCGCCCCCCGCCATTGCCCGGTGGATAGATCCATCATTCGCACACCTCCGCAATTTCGCTTCGGTCGAGCGCGGAGAGACGATCCTATTGATCCTCGCGCAATAGGCTGACCGGGGTTGGGACGGACCGCTGGGCCGTCCGCTCACTCGGCGGGCCCATTCTGCCGTACGGCAGAACGCCCTACCACAAGGCGTCAGTTCAATGGGCGAGGCTCAGTAGATTCCGCAGTTCGTTGTGGCCGCAAAGATCGCGAAGAACCCAAGAAGAGGTTCTTCCAACAGGATGAGCACCACTGGATCGCTCACCTGCTGGGTGAAGCCCCCAATGCCGGAGCCTCAACGAATTCTCTCTCTGTACAGCTATCTCTCAGAAGCGTCTTCTTTTTGCACGGTTTTCCTATGCGGCAAGGCGGGTGAGTTGCGGAGTGCTGGCCT
>DAOOFR010000030.1:0-25072 GCA_035415285.1 Opitutaceae bacterium | reverse complement strand
GAGGGCGTGGCGGGAGGAATCGAGGAGGGCGGCGGTGGCGGGGAGGATGCAACTGATGCCGCCAACGTGCCAATCCCAGCTTACTCGTCGATGCCGGCGCAGCGGTCCGAGGTGGACGGCGGCGGGGTTGCACCGGACGGGCGGCGGGGGTTTGTTCGGGGGCGATGAACGAGGCGACGCAGGACGACGAATTTGCGGTGGAGGCGGCGCGGCGCTGGCGCGTGAACCTGATCGCGCCGCCGGTGATCGTCGCGCTGGCGTGGCTGGTGACGCTCACGCCGCTCTCCTTCCTGCTGCGCGGGTTCCAAGTGTGGGTGCACGAGTTCGGGCACGCGACGGTGGCGTGGCTCACGGGGCGGCGGGCGCTGCCGCTGCCGTTCGGGTGGACCAACGTCGAGCCGGAGTTCTCCCTCTTCGTGTACTTCGGTGTCCTGTTCCTGCTGACGCTGCTCCTTGTGGCCGGCTGGCGGGAGCGCAAGCTCGGGCCGGTGGCGCTCGCGGTCGCGCTGGCGGGCCTCCAGTTCTGGATGACGTGGCGCTGGCCGGAGGCGCGGCAGCAGTTCTGGTTCTCGTTCGGCGGCGTGGCGGGGGAGTTCGTGCTGCCGGCGCTGGCGGCGGTGCTGTTCTTCGTCGAGCTGCCGGAGAAGTTCCGGTGGGGCACCTGTCGCCACATCTTCCTCTTCCTCGGCGCAGCCTGCTTCATCCTGAGCTTCACCTTCTGGCACCGCGTGCACCACGGCCTCGAGCCGGTGCCGCTGGGCACGCTGATCGGCGGCGAGGACGACGCGGGCGGCGACATGAACATCCTCAACGAGGACTTCGGCTGGAGCCTGCTGCGGATCCGGCGGACCTACCGTCTGCTGGCCGTGACGAGCGCGTGGGCGGTGGCCGGGGCGTACCTGCTCGCCGCGTGCCGGCCGGGGCGGGCGGTGGAGTGGGTGCTCGGCCGGGTGCGGCCGCCGGGCGAGTCCGTGCCGCGGGGAGAGTGACCGAACGTTGGTTACGGGCGGCGCGGCCTGGTCGCCGTGTGCGGAACGGGTGGAATCGAGTTCTCCAGGATGGCGCGGTTCGACTCTTGTCTCGGGCGTCGGGGAAACTCCATGCTGCCCAGGCCTATGTTGTCCCGCATCTCGCTGCGTTCGCTCGCCGTGTCCGACGCCACCCACCCCTGGCGCCGGCGCTGGCTGGGGTCGTTCTGGTATTGGTTCTGGCAGTTGCTGGGCTGGGGCTTGGTCGGCGGTCTCTTCACGCTCGCGGGCCTCTCCGCCTCGCGGCCGAATCTCTGGGTGGTGCCGGTCGCGATGTTCGCGGGCGGGCTGCTGTGCACGCATCTGCTGCGGGTCGCGATCCTGGTGCTGCGGGCCGAGGTGCGCACCTGGTGGGGCTTCGCGCTGCGGCTGACCGGATGGATCCTGCTGATGGGCGTCTGCCTGACCGCGATCACGCACGGGCTGGCGGCGTGCTACTCGCCGGAGCTGCTCGATCGCTCCTCCCTGCCGCCGCTGCTCGCGCTCTGTGTCCCGGTGGTGGAGACATCCGTCCTCTTCGCGGGGTGGACCGGCTTCTATCTCGGCATCGCCTTCTTCCGCGGCCACCACAAGGCCGAGCTCGGCCGCCTGGAGTTGGCGGCGGCGGTCCAGGACGCGGAGCTGCGGGTGCTGAAGTCGCAGATCGATCCGCACTTCCTGTTCAACAGCCTCAACACCCTGCGCACCCTCATCACCGATGATCCCCGGCAGGCGCGGGCGGCGGTCACCCTCCTGGCCGACCTCCTGCGCGCCGCGCTCACGATCAACACCCGCTCGACGATCCTGCTGCGCCAAGAACTCGACACCGTGCGCAGCTATCTCGCGCTCGAGCAGCTGCGCTTCGAGGAGCGGCTGCGGGTGCGATGGTCGGTCGACCCCGCGGTGCTCGACTGCCAGCTGCCGCCCTCGGTCCTGCAGACGCTCGTGGAGAACGCGCTCAAACACGGCATCGCGCCGCGGGAGGACGGCGGCGAGATCCTGATCGAGGCAGTCCGGGATGGCGCCGTGCTTCGCCTGACGGTGAGCAACCCGGGACGCCTCGGAGAGACGACCGCGCCCTCCACCGGCATCGGCCTGCAGAATGCCCGCGGTCGCCTGCAGCGGCTTTGCGGGGAGGCGGCGACGCTCAGTCTCGAACAACGTGGGCCGGATCTGGTCGCGGCGGTGCTTGCCCTCCCGTTCGACGGCTGCCGGGAGGTGGCGCCGGCGACCCCCGCCGAGCCGCGTGCCGGCTGAGCGGGCACGCGGGCCGGGCGGCGAACCGGCGCGCCCGGCGAGCCCGGAGGGTGGGGACGCGGCGGCGCGGGATCACGGGCCGCTGCTCGGGAGCGGCTGGAATCCGGGGAAGGGCGTCGCGCGCTGGCAGATCTGCAACGGCACGCCCCACGGATCGCGCAGCATGACCAACACGGATCCGTCGGGCAGGGTGTCCTCGGTGAGCAGCGTGGCGCGGGCGGCGACGAGTCGGGCGCGCAGGGATCTGGCGTCGGTGCTGAACACGGCGAAGTGCAGCGTGAGCGGCGCGATGGCCGTGTAGTCGGGGACTGGTGCCGCAGGGTTGTGGTAGATCTCGAAGCAGACGCGGCCGGTGTCGTCGCCGAGGAAGTGGGCGAGTGCGCCGGTGTCGTGGGCGCGGAGGATCTTGAATTCGAGGTGCTCGGCGTACCAGAGCGCCATCTCGCGCGGGGCGGGGACGTTGAGGGCGAAGTGTTCGAATCTCATGGGGCGGGAGGGGTTCGGCGGGTGCGGACGGGAGAGGCGGATGCGCCCGAGGCGGGCTTGCGGACCCGGCGCGACCGGCGTTCGTCGAGGCCGGGCGGGCCGGCGAGCGGCTACTCGGCGTAACCGGTCTCGGCGGAGCTGCGCCGTGCCTGAATATTGATGACGCGTTCGAGCTGCCGTTTGGCGAAGGTGCGCTGGTAGGGGGAGAGGTCGGTGCGGGCGGCGAGCGCCTCGAGGCGGTGCAGCGTCTCGGCGATGTCACCAGCGGTCTCGGCGGCGCGGGCCTCGGCGAGGTCGACCTGGAAACTCAGGCTGGTACGGCGGCTCTCCCAGCGGCGTCGCTCGGTCAGCTGCATCGGCTCCTGCAGGATCTGCTCGCAGGCGGCGAGGGCTTCGGCGAATTGCTGGCGCTTCTCGAGCTCGTCGATCTGGCGGACCAGTGGCGCGATCTTCCATTCGAGGCGGAGCTGCTCGGCGGTGGCGCGTTGCTCCGCGCTGAGCTGGTCGCCGCGGGAGAGTGCGATCTCCAGGATACGGACGGCCTCCTTCTCATTGCGGCCTTTCTGGAGAACGGCGGCGAGGCCGATGAGGAGTTCGGGGGCGTCGGGGTGACGTTTGAAGCCGGCGCCGAGGAGGACGGCGTCGGCCTGGGTGACGGAGGGGAGGAAGCGGGCGAGTTGGGCGATGGCGCAGTAGGGCTCGCGGAGCTTGGGCTGGAGCTCGATGGCGGCGGTGTAGTGGCCGGCGATCTCGCGGGCGAAAGCGGAGAGTTCGCCGCGGTCGTTGGCGCGTCGCCAGAGCGCTTGGGCGGCGAGCACGTGCATCCAGGCGTCGCGCGAGCCGTGATCGAGGGCGGCTTGGGCGGCGGTGGCCGCGGCGGCTTGGTTGCCGAGCTGCTGCTCGATCAGGGCGAGCAGTTCCTGCGCGGCGGGCGCGGCGGGATCGAGTGCGAGCGCGCGGGTGAGATGGGTGCGGGCGAGGTCGAGGAGTTGCGCGCCGATTGCGACGCGGGCGAGTGCGATCTCGACGTGGTAGGGCGAGGCCGGAGTGAAGGGGGTGGAGACCTTGGCCTCGGGTGGCATCGGGAGCTTGTCGAAGGTGAAGCTGCCGTGGCGGAAGTAGGCGGCGAGGTCCTGCGCGATGGTGGCGAAGTCCTTGCCGCAGGCACGTTGGAAGGCGGTGAGTTGGTCGACTCCCTCGATGCGGGCGGCGAAGAGTTGATTGAGGGTCTCGTGGCCGGCGGCGGGTTTCTGGAAGAGGAGTTGGTGGGTAAGCAGCCACGCCTGCGCGTAGAAGAGCGGGTTGCGGTTGCTGTCGGTGTAGCGCGCGTCGCTGTGGGTGGTGAGAAGGAGTTGGTCGATGGGGAGCAGGCGCTGCTTCCCCAGCGTGGCGACGTGGTAGGGAATGGGTTGGCCGAGCAAGCCGTAGCCCTTGCGTGCGTCGAAGGTGGAGAACACCTCGGCGAAACCTTCGTTGAGCCAGAGCGGCAGCTCCGTGCGGGTCGCGGAGACGAGCCAGTGCGTCGCCTCGTGGAGGACGACATGGCGGGTCTGCTCGTCGGAGAAGCCGTCGCTGAGGCTGATCACGCTCCAGGTATCGCGGGAGGCGAAGAAGCCGGCGATGTCGCGTTTCTTGCCCTTCGGGCCGACCGGGCGGTAGGGCTTGAAGGTCCCGGAATCGGCGAAGAGCACGACGGTGAGGGGCGGCAAGGCGTTCTCCTCGATCAGGAGTTTGCCGCGCAGGGCGGCGGTGAACTGCTCGAACTCGGTGGCCCAGGCGCGGGTCTCGCGCTCGGAGAGCTGCGAGACGATCAGGCAATGGGGGGCCTGCAGGGTGCTCCACTTCGGGGCGGCGGAGGCGGCGAGCGCGAGGGCGAGCGGGAACAACGCGGCGAGGAGGCGGCGGGGCGACATGGCGGGGGACGGGTGGTGCGGGGGCGGGTTGGACCCGCGGTGGCGTTCGGGGTGGGGCGAGGCTTGTCCGCGGCAGCCGGACACACGAGGAAAATTCGGTGCGAACTCGCCGGCGGGCACGGCGCCACAGTTGCGAGGCGAGCATGGGCCGATAACCTCCGGCCCATGCTCGTAGCCGTGTTGGAAGACCAGCGGTTGATGCGCGACTACTTGGAACGCCTGCTCGAACGGGAGCTGGGCGCGACCCGGGTGGTCGGCATCGGCTCGATGGCGGAGCTGCGGCGGCGCGAGGGCGAGCTGCGCGGCGCGCGGCTGGTCCTCTTCGACCTGGATCTGGGCGACGGCTTCACGGTGGAGTGGGCGCTGGGCTGGGCCATGCGCGAACCGGGCTGCCGGCTGGTGGCGCTAAGCTCGGTCCTGGGGGCGTTCCCCTTCAAACAGTTGCAGGTGGCGGGCATCAGCCTGCTCCACAAGAACGATACCCAGCCCGAGGTGGTCGCGGCGCTGCGGCTGGTGCTGGGCGGCGGCATCGTGGTGTCGCCGCAGGTGCAGGCGTTGCTCGCGGCGTGCGGGCGCGACCCGCAGGCGCCGATCAAGCTGCTCGGCCCGAAGGAGCAGAAGGTCTTGGCGTTGCTGGGCCAGCGGCTGCGCAACGAGGAGATCGCCGAGGTGCTGGGCTGCGCGGTCGCGACCGTGGCCGACCACCGCAAGCACATCATGGCCAAGCTCGACTGCCACCACATCGAGGAGCTGATCGACTATGCGATCCGCCACGGCGTGGTGCACGCGGTGAACCCGGCGGTGCCGGTGGCCGGTGCGCGGTCGACGGTGGCCGGCGGGCGGTTGGCCGGTTACCGGTGACCGGTTGCCGGTGACCAGTGGCCGGTGGGGCCGTCTTCGCGGAACCAGCAGGACCGGTCTGTGCCCGGTCGGGTCGGGCGTGAATCGCCGGGAATGGCGGGGCCGCGTGGGGTCCAGGCGGAGACTGGACCCACGGGGCGGGCGCGCCGGCTCAGAGGTTGAAGTTCTCGCCGAGGTAGAACTCGCGCGCCTTCGGGTCGTTGATGAGGAACTCGCCGCTGCCCTCGGTGAGCACCCGGCCCTGGTGGATCAGATACGCGCGGTCGACGATGCGCAGCGTCTCGCGCACGTTGTGGTCGGTGATGAGGATGCCGATGCCGCGCTTCTTCAGTTCGAGCACGATCTTCTGCACGTCGGCGACGGAGATGGGGTCGACGCCGCTGAAGGGCTCGTCCATGAGCAGGAACTTCGGGCGGGTGACGAGGGCGCGGGCGATCTCGAGGCGGCGGCGCTCGCCGCCGGAGAGCGTGTAGGCGCGCTGCCTGGCGAGGTGCCAGAGGCCGAGCTCGTCGAGGTGCTCCTTGGTGCGGGCGGCGTGGAGGCGGCGGGGCAGGTCGAGGGTCTCGACGATGGCGCGCACGTTCTCCTCGACGGTGAGCGTGCGGAAGATCGAGGGCTCCTGCGGCAGGTAGCCGAGGCCGTTGCGGGCGCGCTGGTGCATCCGCAGCCTGGTGATGGGGCGGTCGTCGAGCAGCACGCTGCCGCGGGTGGCCGGCACGAGGCCGACGATCATGTAGAATGTCGTCGTTTTTCCGGCACCGTTGGGGCCGAGCAGGCCGACGATCTCGCCGGCGGCGACGCGGATGTTGACGCCGCCGACGACGGTGCGCTGGCCGTAGACCTTCACCAAGTCGCGGGTCGCGATGACGGCGCGCGGCGGTGCGGCGACGGCCGGGGCGGGCTTGGCGGGCTGGGCGACTGGCGCCGGGGACGTGCCGGCGGTGGCGGGTTTCGCTGGCGCGGAGGCCGGCGCCACTACCGGAGCCGCGGCCGGGGTCGGCTGGGCGGGGCCGGCGTTGGTCGGCTTCGGGGCGGGCGCGGGAGAGGGGGCGGCGGTGCTCACGGCTGGGGCTTGGCGGGGGCGGGAGTGGCGGCCGGGGCCGGCGCCTGGTCGGTGGGGGCGGGGGCGTTCTTCGGGAAGCCGAGGTCCTTGAGGGGCGGCAGGGTGATGCGGGCCCGCTTCACAACTGCGCGGCGCTCGCCGCGGAAAAGCTCGATGGTCTCGCCGACGACCGTGCTCTCGCCGTCGCGCACCATCGGGTCCTCGGAGAGGGTGATCTTCTCCTCGCCCGGAAGCACCTCGGCGCGGCCGCAGGTGGCGACGCGGTCGCCCTGCTCGATGCGCACGCGACCGGTGGCGAGCATGCGCTTGAACTTCCCGACCTGGCCGAGCGCGGTCTTCTCCTCGTCCTTGAGGATGTCGCGCTGCGAACGGATGGTGATGGCTTCGAGCCGGTCGCAGGAAAGGCTGATGTTGTTGCCGCGGACCAGGACCAGCCCGGTGAAGAGAAAAGTGCTCTCCTCGTCGGTCGTCTGCATGTCGAGGTTCTGGCTGATGATGGTGGTGGGCGAGAGGGCGGCGGGGTCTTCGGCGCGGGCCGAAGTGGCGGCCAAGGCCAAGCCACAGAGAACGAGGAGGGCGGAGCGGTTCATTTCAGGAGGTCGATGAGCGGAGCTTGGAAGACGACTTGGGCGCCGTCGCGGATGGTGATTCTGCGGACCGGTTCTTCGCAGCGCCAGCGTTTGCCGGCGAGGGTGTAGCCGGGGCCGGCGACATCGATGTGGTCGTCGCCCGCGGCGACGCGGGTCTGGAGTTGGAGGAGTGCCTTCGGGCTGGTGACACGGAGCGCGAGGGTGTTCCTGCGATCGAGGAGGGTGAGGGTGAACTCGCGGATCTCGATCTGCTCGGTGCCACGGTAGACGGCGGAGCCGCCGCGTAGATCGGAGGTCTTGCGGCCGGTCTCGTCGTCGAAGAGGGCGAGGCGGAAGTTGATGATCGGGGCGTCGGCCAACGATGGCGCGGCGGCGCGGGCGGCGGCCCCGAGGGCCAACAATGCGGCCGCGAACAAGCCCAGGGTCGGGCGGCGCAGCGGGCGGGGTTTGGCGGTGGCGGGCATCGGGGGCGCGGGGAGGAGGGGAGGCGGCGAGGACGACTCGATCAGTTCGCGGGCCGGTGGGCGAGGAGGTGTTCGCAGATTTCGCGCACGGCGCCGGCGCCGGCGGGGCGCGCGGGGATGTAGTCGGCCGCGGCGAGCGTCCCTGGCATGGCGGAGGCGGGCGCGGCGCCGATGCCGGCCCAGCCGATCGCGGGTGTATCGATGTCGTCGTCGCCCATGTAGCAGATGTCCTTCGCTGAGAGTCCGAGCCGGGCGGCGAGTTCCTGCAAGGCGGCGAGCTTGTCGGTGCGGCCCTGGACGAGATGGGCGATCTTGAGTTCGGCGGCGCGGCGGGTGGTGGCGCCGGATTCGCGGCCGGAGATCCAGGCCACGGCGACGCCGGCCTGGCGCAGGCGGGCGAGCCCCATGCCGTCGAGCACGGAGAACCGTTTCATCTCGGCGCCGTCGGACGAGACGTAGATGGAACCGTCGGTGAGCACGCCGTCGACATCCATGGCGAAGAGGCGGATGGCCGCCCAGCGTGCGGCGGCGATGGGGCGCTGGGCCGACCGGGCGGGAGAGGAGAGGCGTGCGAAGGCCATGGGTTGGGGGAGTGAAGACGGGGAAACGGCCCAGCGGAACCAGAAAAATTCCGATTGCCGCGGCGCGGGGCGGATTTCTAACGTCTGACCCTTTACCCGTTTTGATGCACACGCACGGCCCCAAGCGCATCTATTCCCCGCAGTCCCTCGAATGGTGGTTCGAGCGGTTGTCTGTAGATTGGGAGCAGCATTTCTCCAAGGAGGTGCTCGAGCTGGGGCGCACGATCTACCGCGACAGCGAGGTCCGCGAAGTCGAACTGGGAGCCACCGACGCGATCATCCACCGGCGCGTCGAGAAGAAGGAAGATTACACGGTGATCGACTGGAGCGAAGGCCAACCGGCGGTGCGCTCCTCGTCGACCGACGAGACGGTGGCGCAGGCGATTGCGGTGGCCGGGCTTTACGAGATCGAGGAGCTGGTTGCCGAGGAGTTGCCGGCGTTGCCGTCGACCACCCCCCCGGCGGGAGCGGCCGCCGCGCCCGCGAAGGCGCCGCCGGCAAAGACTCCGACGGCCCCGGCGCCGGCACCGACGAAACCCAAACCCGGCGAGGGCGAGGTGGGGCGCGAGTTTCTCCTGGTCTTCCGTCCGGAGGAGAAGGGGCTTGCGTGCGAGGCGTTCTGGATTGCCGAGGACGGGCGGCGGTTGCCCGCCTACGGCGCCGGCAGTGCGAACACCTTGCAGCTCAGCTCGGCTGACCGCGCGAAGGCGATCGGCCTGGCGACCTATGCGCGCAAGGCGCACTTCCGTTTCCACACGGAGAAACACGTCTACGTGCTCGAACTGGTGCGGGAGATTCCCGAGTTCCTGCGCAACGGGCTGCCCCAGTGGCGCAAGCATTTCACCGTCGAGATCGATCCCGCCGTGAAGGCACTGCAGGACGGTCCGCGCGCCATCGAGATCGAGGCGCAGGCGGTGCGCCACCGCGGCGGCGCCGGCATCGATCTGCGCTGGGTCTTCCGCGCCGGCGAACGCCTGCTCACGGCGACCGAGGTCGAGGAGGTCACCAAACAGGCCGGACAGCAGGTGCTGCTGCCGGGCGTGGGCATCGTCGCGCTCGCGGCGGACAAATGGGAGGGCGTCCAGGCGTGGAAGCGCATGGCGGCCGATCTCCACGGCCGCGCGCTGCCGCCGTATCTGGTCTTCTCGCTGTTCAACGAGGCGCGCTGGAAGGTCACGCTCACGGCCGAGTTGGAGGCGTGGAAACAGCGGGTGCTCGGGCAGGGCGAGCTGACGGCGGTGGAGCTCCCCGACTTCCTCCGCCAGTATCAGCGGCGCGGTGTCGAATGGATGCACCACCTCTGCGCGACCGACTGCCACGGCCTGCTCGCCGACGAGATGGGCCTGGGCAAGACCGTGCAGGTGCTCACGTTGCTGGCGGCGCGGCCGCTGGCGGGGCAGCGCCACGTGGTCGTGTGCCCGGCGAGCGTCGTGCCCGTGTGGCGCGAGGAGGCGGCCCGGTTCTTCCCGCAGCTCAGGGTCGAGATCCTCAAGAGCGGCCACGACTTCGTCGCGCACCCGGAGCCGGCGCTCTGGTTGGCGAGCTACGCGCAGCTGCGCAAGCACCGCGAGCTGCTCGCGCAGGCGGATTTCGGCTACGCGATCCTCGACGAGGGGCAGTTCATCAAGAACCCGGACGCGAAGGTCACGCACGCCTGCCAGGCGATCAACGCGCGGCATCGTTTCGTGCTCAGCGGCACGCCGCTGGAGAACCGCCAGCTCGACCTGTGGTCGATCTTCCGCTTCCTGCTGCCGGGCCTGCTCGGCACGCGCGCCGGCTTCGAGGCCGCCCTGCTGCGCGACCGCGACGGCACCGTCGAGCGGCTGCGGGTGCAGATCGCGCCGTTCGTGCTGCGCCGCACCAAGGACGAGGTGGCCAAGGAGCTCCCCGCGAAGGTTGTGATGGACCTGCGCTGCCCGCTCACCGACGAGCAGCGCCTCGAGTACGCGAAGATCTGCGACGAGGGGCTGCGCCGCCTCGGCAGCGACCTCGGCTCGGCGATGCGCGAGAAGTCGTTCGGCCTGTTCGCGCTGCTCACGCGCCTGCGGCAGGCCTGCTGCGACCCCGACCTGCTCCCCTGGGTGAAGGCCGGCACGGAGGCGAGCGGCAAGCTCAACATCCTCGTGGCGAAGCTGGCCGAGGTGCTCGCCGGCGGACACAAGGTCGTGATCTTCTCGCAGTTCGTGATGTTCCTCGACCGCGTGCGCGAGGTGCTCGCCGCGCAGTTCCCGGACGTGGCCCGCTACGAGCTGACCGGCGGCACGATCGACCGGCAGAAGCCCGTGCAGCAGTTCCAGAACGCCCCGGACCGCGCGATCATGCTGGTGAGCCTGAAGGCCGCCGGCACCGGCATCACCCTGCACGCCGCCGACTACGTCTTCCTCCTCGACCCGTGGTGGAATCCGGCGGTGGAGGATCAGGCGATCGACCGCGTGCACCGGCTCGGCCAGGCGAATCCGGTTTTCGTCTACCGTCTGATGACCGCGGGCACGATCGAGGAGCGCATCCAGGCGCTCAAGGCGGAGAAGCGCGCGATGTTCGACCAGATCGTCGGCAAGTTCCGCACGGAGTTCGACCTCTCGCAGCATTTCGCCTCGCTCGACAGCCTCATCAAGCTCGCCGCGGCCGCGCCCGAAGCGGAGACCGAGGCCGAGCTGGGCGAGGGCTGAGCTGCCGCGGCGCGTCGTGTGGCGGCAACCGAGTGCCGGAGAGTCAGGGGGTACGGCGCGCGGCGATTTGTGCTTTCGCTCCCGCGGTGTCCCGGATCTCGTTGCCCGCCGCTTGATCACTCGACCGGACAACCGCGGCTCCCCTGCCGTCACCAACCGCCCTTCCATGCGCCTCCTGACCCGTTTCCTCGCCGTCGTGCTGGCCGTCGCCTTCGTGGCGGCGGCGGTGGTGGCGGCCTTCCTGTATCCGATCGGCACGAAGCTGCTCGCTGCGCAGACGTACAAGGACGTGATCCATCACGAACAGGTGGCCGAACGGCTTCCGGAGATCGCGGCCGAGGCGATCGACCAAGCGCTGGACCGGGCGAGCAACGACGTCGGGGCGGCGGCGGGGACGGGCGGCGACATCGGCGCGCTGCTGGGCGGCTTCGCGCGCTCCGACCTGCGGGTGCTCCTCGGCGCGGCGCTGCCGGCCGACCCGGTGCGCGGCCAGATCGACAGCCTGCTCGATCAGTTTTTCGGCTACGTGAACGGGGACGCGGCGAAACCGTCGCTCACGCTCTCGCTGGTCGACCTCAAACAACGGCTTTCCGGTGGCGCGCTCGAGGAGGCCTACGTGAAGGTTTTGCAGGACAAGCCGCCGTGCGCGGGCGGCTCGATGGAGCTGCCCACGACCTGCCGCCCGCCGGCCGAGCAGTTGCCCGAGGTGCGGGCGCGCTTTCGCGAACTGATCCGGCCGGCCGTCGAGGCGATGCCGGACCAGGTGGATCTGTTCGCGGCGCGGGCCGGAACGGCGCCGCAGTCCGTGTACGCGGCGGTGGGCGAAGTGCGCCTGCGGCTGCGGTTCATGGCGGAGTTGGCGCGCTGGAGCTGGGGCGTGCCGGCGGCGTTGCTGGTCGGCGTGGCGGTGTTCGCCGTGCGCTCCGTGCGCGGGCTGCTGTTGTGGTGGGGCCTCCCGAGCCTGATCGCCGGCGGGATCGGTGCGTTCGCTGCATGGTCGAGTTCGTCGCTGGGCATTCTGCTTTTCCGCTGGGTCATCGTGCCGAGCCTGCCGGCGCAGATGGAGGTGCCGGTGCTCGCCGGGGACACGGTGCTCGCCGTGGTGGGCTCGATCGCGCGGGTCGTGCTGGGCGCGGCGTTGGAGATCTCGCTCGCGCTCGCGATCGGCGGGCTCGTGGCGGTGGTGCTGGCGAGATTCTTCGCGGCGAAGCCGCAGGCGCCGGTCGATGTGCGGCGGCCGGCGGTCTGAGCGGGGAGGGGATGACCGACTGAAAGCGCCTCCGGCTTGGTGGTGCGGGCACTGTTCTTCCGCCTCGCATTCGGGCGGCGGTTGGGCTGAATCGGCGATCTTGAATCCCGAGTCCGACTTTTCCGACGAGCCCTTTTCAGTGGAAGCCGAAGCCGCGGCGCGCCGCCGCGCGTACGAGCCGCAGCCGCCGCCCGCGCCGATCGACCGCTCGCAATGGCAGCGGCCCTGGGTGCAGCTGAAGTTCTTCACCTTCCAGCCGCAGATCTACCCGAAGATGATCCGCGACGTGTCGCCCGACGCCCGGGCCGGCGACTTCGTGGCCGTCTACGACAAGCTCGGCAAACGCCTCGGCACCGGTTTCTGGAACAAGAAGGCCAACGTGCCGCTGCGCATCATGCGCTTCAGCGCCGAGCCGGTGGACGAGTCCTACTTCGAGGAGGCGCTGCGCCGCGCCGTCGCCTTCCGCCGCGAGATGCTCAAGCTCGACGCCGTCACCAACACGTATCGCGTGGTCAACGCCGACGGCGACGGCCTGAGCGGCCTCACCGTCGACCGCCACGGCGACACGTTGTTCGCGGACGTGTGCTCGTTCGGCGTCATGCAGCGGCTGCCGAAGTGGCTGAAGATCCTGCACGAGGCGCTCGGTACCAAGAACCACATCGTGCAGGTCGACGACGAGGTCGCGCACTGGGAGGGTATCCGCCCTGCCATGCTCGACCCGGTGGTCGACGAGAACGCCCCGCGCCGCGTGAAGGTGCGCGAGCACGGGGTGACGTTCGAGGTCGACTTCGAGGAGGGCCACAAGACCGGCTTCTTCTGCGACCAGCGCGACAACCGGCGCCGGTTCGCGGAGTTCACCAAGGGCGCGCGCGTGCTCGACCTGTGCTGCTACACCGGCGGTTTCGCCATCGCCGCGAAGGTCCACGGCGGCGCCGCGGACGTGACCGGCGTCGATCTCGACGAGACCGCGATCGAGCAGGCCAAGCGCAACGCGAACATCAACAACGCCCGCATCAAGTGGGTGCATGCCGACGCCTATTCCTACGCCCGGCAGATGCAGAAGAACGGCGAGGCGTGGGACGCCGTGGTGCTCGACCCGCCGAAGTTCGTGCTCAGCCGCGATCCCGAGGACGACGACGGTCCCTTCGCCGGCCGCCGCCGGTACGAGGACATCAACCACCTCGGCATCGGCCTGGTGAAGCCCGGCGGCCTCTTCGTCACGTGCTCGTGCTCGGGCCTGGTGACGATGGACCAGTTCGAGGAGTATGTGATCAAGGCCGCGCACCGGCACAACCGCCGTCTCCAGATCTTCGACCGCACGGGCCCCGGCGCCGACCATCCCGTGTACTCGAACTGCCTTGAAAGCCGTTATCTGAAGGTGATCTGGGCGAAGGTGGTGTGAGGCGCCACGGCGGCGCGGTCGCGCCGCCGTGCCCGGAGCGGCTTGCCGGCCAAGGGGCCCTCGTCCCGCGGACCGCTCTACGCGCATCGGTCGCGCGCCGCGCAGCACAACAGATGGAACAATCGAGATTCGTCTGCGTCTCCTTTCCCCTCCATGGTCGTATCCCCGTATCGAGCCGCTGACCCCGTCCGGTGCTCCCGCCCCCCGCGCGCATTTCCCTCGCGCAGCGGCGACACCGGCAGCGGGGACTCGACACCCGCGATTTTCGCGCCTACGACCGTGGGCACGAACGTCCCGCAACAATACCTCGTCCCGAAAGCTTCCGTGTTATGAGTCTTCTCCGTTTCCTCGCCGCCACCGGCCTGCTGATCGTCGGCGCCGTCCAGGCGCTCGCCGACACCACGTTTTCCTACACGCTCGCCGACAGCAAGGCCACCATCACGGGCTTTGTCTCGGAGATCATCCCCAGCGGAGTACTCACGATCCCGGACAAAGTCGACGGCTACCCGGTGGTCGCGATCAGCCCGGATGCGTTCCAAGGGCGTACCACCCTCACTGGCGTGGCGTTCACCGCGAACGCCAGTTTTGCTACGGTCGGAGCCAATGCCTTCAAGGGCTGCACCGGGTTCACCACGGTCACCTTGCCCGCCGCGGCGGTCACGATCGAGGCCTCTGCCTTCGCGGACTGCCCCAATCTCGCGACCGTGACACTGCCGACCAGCCTCAAGACAATCGGCGAGCGGGCTTTTGCCAACGCGGACAAGATCATTGCGGTCACCTTACCCGACGCAGTGACCACCGTCGGCGCCGGTGCCTTTGCCGACTGCGACCTGCTCGCCAGCTTCACGCTCGGCAAAGGCGTGGCCACCTTGGGCGACGGGTTTGTCGCGGGCTGCCCTGAGCTTACCAGCCTCTCAGTTGCCACCGGCAATACGTCGTTTGCCGCGGTGTCCGGCGTGCTCTTCAATGCCGCCAAGACCACCCTCTTGCGCGCCCCGGCCAAGCTTGCCGGTGAGTATGCCGTCCCCGCCACCGTCACAACGATTGCGCCGGACGCCTTCAAGGGGTGCGTCGAAGTGGTCAGTGTCGTCTTGCCGGAGGGTCTCACGCAGATCTCCGATCGGGCGTTCTCCGGCGCGACCAGCCTGACCTTCATCAATCTTCCGGCCTCGCTCACGACCCTCGGGGCGTCGGCATTCAACGGCGCCTCGTCGCTCGTTTCGGCGACTTTTGCGGGCAACGCCCCCACCGCTGCTGCCGGCTGCTTCGACGGCACCGCCGCCGGTTTCACCGTCCACTATTCGGCGACGGCCACCGGCTTCACCTCGCCGACCTGGATGGGCTACCCGGCGGTCTCCAGTAGTACGCCCGTCTCCGATCTTCCGGTGGTCACCACCGGAGCGCCGGTCCCGCTTAGCACCAGCGCCACGGTCTCCGGTTCCGTCCCCTCCGCCAACGGCTCCGCGGTGACGGCCCGCGGCTTTATCTATAGCACCTCCGGCAACCTGAGCCTCGGCACGGGCACCACGGTGACCGTCGGCGCCGGCACCGGCTTTTTCACCACGT
Organism: Opitutaceae bacterium; assembly: GCA_035415285.1. Lineage (GTDB taxonomy): Bacteria > Verrucomicrobiota > Verrucomicrobiia > Opitutales > Opitutaceae > CAJCBL01. Next base: position 9,964 of record DAOOFR010000030.1, on the reverse strand, counting down.
CGCTGACCGGGCTCTCCGCCGGCACCACGTATTACTTCCGTGCCTATGCGACCAATGGGGTCGGTACCGCCTACGGATCTGAACTTACGTTCACCACCACGACCGCGCCGGCCGCGCCCATCATCGATCGGGGACTCACGACCATCGACCGAACGCCGACCCTCTCGGGTACCGTCGCGGCCGGGGCCACGGTGAGCATCAAGATCAACGAGGCCGCTGCCGTCACCGTCACCGCCGGTGCGAACGGAGCCTGGTCCTATACAGTACCGGACTCCGCTGCCCTCGCCCCCGGCCGCCACACCATCGACATCACCACGACCGACTCGGACGGGGCTTTGGGCACGACGCGCTACACGCTATCGATCATCGCTCCCACCGGATACGCTGCCACCACCACCGGCGGGTCCGCGGGCGCCTCGGTCGAGGTCACCACGCGGGAGGACTTCATCAAGTATGCGACGGACACGAAGCCCTATGTGATCAAGGTCTCCGGCCAGCTCTCGGTCGGTGAGGTTCAGCTGGCCTCCAGCAAGACCATCCAGGGCGTCGATGAAAACTCCGGACTCGACGGATGCCTGGTCCTGAACGCCGTCGGTAACGTGATCATCCGCGGCCTCAATCTGTCCAACCCCGCCCCTGCCGACAACGCAAACGGGCGTGCGCTCTGGATCACCAACAGCCAGTACGTTTATGTCACCCATTGCACCTTTGAGGACTGTGCCGCCGAGCAGGTGGAGATTCTCTTCTCCGACCTGATCACATTCTCCTGGTGCCAGTTCACGGCGAACACCCCCGGGCAGGTCGCCATGAAGCTGGGCCGTGAGGGAGTAACTGCTACTCCGCGGATCACCCTCCACCACAACTGGTGGTCCGACAACCTCGGCTCCGGCCTGCCGGCCGTCGCTTCCGGGTATGTCCACCAGTTCAGCAACTACGTGAACACCCCCGGCAACACAGCCGGCACCGCGCTCTCCGGCGCCGCCCAACTCCTCTCCGAGGGCAACCACTTCCAGGGGGTGGCCAACCCGATCACCAAGGCGGGCACGGCCACCATTCGCATCCTCAACAACACGTACCCCTCCTGCACCGGCACGACCGCCCCGGGCGAGGACGCCGTGTTCACTCCCGGCTATTCGTACGAGATGCAGGCCGTCGCCGACTTGGCCACGGTCATTCCCAATCTTGCCGGCAACACGTCCGGCTGGGACTACGACGATCCGGACATCGGCTCGGCCACCATCGAGCTTCCTTCCGGCGTCACCACCACCGCGGTGGCGACTGGTACCAGCATCACGCTTACGGCCAAGCCCACGGGTGTGACGGCGGCCAGTTATCAGTGGCGCCGGGGCAACGCGCCAATCTCCGGGGCGACGAGCTCGACCTACACGATCTCAAGCATGAGCACCGACACGGCCGGCAGATACACCGTCGCGATCGGCTTGGCCGATGGCAGCACGGTGGTGAGTGTGCCGCTCGCGCTCACCGCCTACACCGCGACCAACAACGGCGGCTCGAGCGGCGGCTCGAGTGGTGGTGGCGGCGCCTGCGGGCTTCTCGCCCCGGCCGTTCTTGTCCTTGTTGCGCTTCGTCGCCGGCGCGCCTGAGCGCGACCGGACGGATCGATCCCACGCCCCGCGGGTTGGCCCGCGGGGCGTGGTCGTTTATCGGAGCCGTCCGGTCCCGGAGGCTCGACGGTGATCCACGGCTTGGTAGGTGATGACTGGTGACTCCGGCCGCGGCGGCGGCCTCAGGTGCCCAGCGTGGTGCGGTAGACGCGGGGGACCCGCTTGGTGACCGAACAGAGAATCTCGTAGGGGATGGTCTCGGCCCAGTTCGAGAACTCGGTGACGTCGATCGTCTCCGCCCCCTGCTTGCCGACGAGCGTGGCCTGGTCGCCCACGGCGACGCCGGGGTTGTCGGTCACGTCGACGATGGTCTGGTCCATGGTGACGCGGCCGAGCACGGGACAGCGCTTGCCGCGGATGAGGACCTGGGCGCGGTTGCTGCAGGAGATCGGGATGCCGTCGCCGTAGCCGGCGGTGACGATGGCGACGGTGGAGTTGCGCGTGAGCGTGTAGGTGCGGTTGTAGCTCACGGCGGTGCCGCGCGGGAGCTGCTTCACCAGACCGACGCGGGCGTGGAAACTGAAGAGCGGCTCGACGTGCACGGCGGCGAGCATCGAGCTGGGGTGCGGGAGAATGCCGAACTGGAGGAGGCCGACACGCACGGCGTTGACGGGGCTGCGACGCTGGAGGGTCTCGAGCCCGGCGGAGTTGTCGGCGTGGATGATGAGGCGCCGGCGGTCGAGGCCGGGGAGCCTCTTGAGCGTCTCCAGAAACAGGCGCCGCTGTTGGCGGGTGTACTTCGAGTCGCTGTCGGCGCTGGAAAAGTGGGTGAAGACACCGTCGAGCCGCACGAACTCGCTGGCGCGAATCTTGGCGTACAGCTCGGGCGCTTGCGGGGCCCAGACGCCGAGGCGGCCCATGCCGGTGTCGATCTTGAGGTGGACGCTGATCGGGCGGCCGGTGCGGCGGCCGAGTTCGTTGAAGCGGTCGACCTCCGCGGGGGAGGAGACGGCGGCGGTGAGGTCGTAGTCGGCGAGGTAACGGTCCTCCTCGGGCAGCACGGCGCTGAGCACGAGGATGGGCCAGCCGGGCCCGAGCTCGCGCAGGGCGGTGGCCTCGGTGACGTTCGCCACGGCGAACAGATCGGCGCCGGCGTGCATGAGGCGGGCGGCGGCCTGCGGGAGCCCGTGGCCGTAGGCGTCGGCCTTGACGACGGCGACGTATTTGAGGCGCGAGGGCAGGGCGGCGCGGATGTGCTTGAGGTTGCGCTCGAGCGCGCCGAGGTCGATTTCGGCCCAGCAGCGCAGGGGCAGGCGGGAGTCGGGGGAGTTCATCCGGGGGAAATGGCAGGCGCCGGCCGGTGCGGCGGCCTGGTTCAGGCCGTGGCGGCGCGGTGGCGCTCGCCCGTCCAGGTCTTGTACGTGATCGGGGCCGAGAGCCAAGGCTCGGGCTCGGCGACGGCGTGCAGCAGCGCCAACTCGCCGAGGTTGGCGAACATCGCGGCGCAATCGTAGTCGCAGGTGCCGGCGGGGCGGGGCGGTTGCGCCCAGGCGCGGAAACCCGCGGGCGTGAACAGGGGCTCGGGCCACTCGGCGAGCTCGGCGCGGGCGACGCGGAGCACGGGCGAAGCGGTGCCGTCGGCGGCGACGCGCACCGCGTGCCAGCTGTCGCGGCGGGCGTCGGCCACGACGGCGAACGGCCCGGGCTGGTGGCGGGCGTGGGCGAGGGCGGCGACGAGGAGACTGCGGTAGGCGAAGACGGGGGCGGGCGAGGACCGGAGCGCCTGCCAGGTGCGCAGCGCCATCGCCGCGGTGCGGATACCGAGCTGGCTGCCGGGGCCTTCGCAGAACACGTAGGCGCCCACGCGGCCGGGGGCGAGGTCGGCCGCGCGCAGGCAGCTCTCGGCGGCGGCGAAGAGATGGATGCTCGAGTCGTCGCCGCCGGAATGCCAGAGCGGAGTCAGGCCGGATCGGAGCACGCCCGCCTGGACGTGGATCGTGCAGGGATCGAGCACGAGCACGCTGCTGTGGGTGGCGACGATCGCGGCTAGCGACAACGGCGCCGCGGGAGCGGCGGGCGGCTGGGCGGCGGAATCGGCGAGGGCGGACATGAAGCGGGAACGTTGCGCCGGACCGGGCCGAATGTCACTGCCGTTTCAGGGCAGTTCCCGCTGCGGCGGAGGCGGGCCGGGGAGGCGATTTCGAACAATGCCGCGGCGCGGAAATGGTGCCGCATCGCGCGATCGCTGGCCGGACACACCGGGCGCTCGTGCGTGGGGCGCCGCCGGTCACTGCGCTTGTGCGCGAGCCTTAGCGACGAAAAGGGGGATTGACCGGGAAAATGGCCGCCGCGTAGCTTCCCCAATTCAACTCCTAGAACCAACGTTTCCGCTTTCCGCCGTGAACATCGAAATCCAAGACGTCTCCGCTTCCCGCAAAACCCTCGTCGTTACGCTCGACAAGAGCGAGGTCGAGGCCGTCCACCGTTCGGTGGTGGCTGAAATCGCGAAGGTGGCGAGCCTCCCCGGCTTCCGCCCGGGCAAGGCTCCGGCGGCCGTCGTCGAGAAGCGCTACGCCAAGGAGATCGAGGGCGAGTTCAAGACCAAGGTCGTCAACAAGGCCTACAGCGACGGGCTCGAACAGTCGAAGCTCGAGGTCTTCAGTGTCGTCGACGTCAAGGAGGGCGTGATCGAGCCTTCGCTCTCCGCGGCCGTGACCTTCACCGTCGACCTGCGCCCGGAGTTCCCGGTGCCCGAATACAAGGGCCTGTCGACCGAGATCGGCTCCGTGGATGTGACCGACGCCGAGGTCGACGCCGCGGTCGAGGGCATGCGGGCCGAGCGGGCCGACTTCAAGGTCGTGGAGCGCGCCTCCCAGAAGGCCGACTACGTGAAGCTCGCCTACGAGGGCAAGATCGGCGAGCAGGCCGTCGCCGACCTCGTCCCGGATCGCACCATCTTCGGCAAAGCCCCCCAGACGTGGGAGGAGGTCGAGGGCAACGAGGGCCTGATCCCCGGCCTCGGCCAGCAGATCGCCGGCCTTGCGAAGGGCGACAAGAAGGACGTGCAGATCTCCTTCCCGGCCGATTTCCACGTGACCGAACTCGCCGGTAAGGAAGCCGTCTACGCGATCGAGGTCCTCGAGGTTCGCGAGAAGGTGCTGCCCGAACTCGACGAGGCTTTCCTGAAGGGCCTGCAGGTCGAGACGGTCGACGCGCTCAAGAGCCGCACCCGCGACCACCTCAAGTATCGCAAGGAGATGGACAACCGCGCCGCCCAGCGCCAGCAGGTCACCGAGAAGCTCGCCGCCGGTGTCGATTTCGAGATCCCGCAGACCCTGGTCGAGTCGGAGACGCAGAACATCCTCCGCCGTTTCATGGAGGAGAACCTCCGCCGCGGCGTGCCGCAGGATGCCTTCGAGAAGAACAAGGAGCAGCTCTTCGAGGACGCCCGCAAGGCCGCCGCCCGCAACGCCAAGGTCCAGCTCATCCTCGCGCGCATCGCCGCCGAGGAGAAGATCGAGCTCAAGGATGCCGACTACGACCGCTTCATCCGCATGGAGGCGATGCGCTCCGGCGAGCGTCCCGAGAAGCTCGTGAAGGAGCTCGGCAAGGACCGCGAGCGCCTGCGCGCGATGCAGCAGCAGATGCTGTTGGACAAGGCCCTTGATTTCGTGGTGTCGCAAGCTACGGTGGTCCCCGCGCCCGCGAAGGCCTGAGGCCTGCGCGCTTCCGCCACCAGCCACCACCACCACACGTGAGCTACTACGTCCCGATCGTTCTGGAAAACACCGGCCGCGGCGAGCGGAGCATGGACATCTACTCGCGCCTGCTGAAGGACCGGATCATCTTCATCGGCACGCCGATCGACGACGCGGTCGCCAACTTGGTGATCGCCCAGATGTTGTTCCTGCAGATGGAGGACCCCAAGAAGGACATCCATCTGTACATCAACTCCCCGGGCGGCGTCGTCACCGGCGGCATGGCCATCTACGACACGATGAACTTCCTGCAGTGCGACGTGGTGACGTACTGCATCGGCATGGCCGCCTCGATGGCGACCGTGCTGCTCGCCGCCGGCACGAAGGGCAAACGTTTCGCGCTGCCCAACAGCCGCGTGATGATCCACCAGCCCACGGGCGGCGCCTCCGGCCAGACGGCCGACATCGCCATCCAGGCCAAGGAGATCATCCGCTGGCGTCGCACGCTCAACGAGATCATCGCCAAACACTCCGGCAAGACGCCCGACCAGGTCGAAAAGGACTCCGACCGCGACTACTACATGAGCGCGCAGGAGGCCATGGCCTACGGCATCGTCGACAAGGTCTTCGAATCGAAGAACGAAGTCGCCACCACGCTCAAGGCTGTCGCCTGAGCGCCGGTTGCCCCTGATCCTCCGCGCCGCGGTCGCGCCTCTTTCCGATGGCCAAATCCTCGCGCATGACGCTGTGCTCCTTCTGCGGCAAGTCGCAGTCGGAGGTCCGCAAGATCATCGCCGGTCCCGGAGTCTACATCTGCGACTCCTGTGTGAGCGTCTGCAAGACGATCATCGACCGCGAACTGAAGGCCCCGGCGGCCGCGGAGGGTGGCAAGCCGACCTTCCGGCTCGTCAAGCCCGCCGAGATCAAGAAGGTCCTCGACGATTTTGTGATCGGCCAGGACCACGCGAAGAAGGTGCTCTCGGTGGCGGTATACAACCACTACAAGCGCCTCGCCTTCGACGCCAACCGCACCGCGCCCGTGCCGCAGATTCCGAGCGAGCTCGAGGCGGAGTTCCACGATGTCGAGGTCGAGAAGAGCAACATCCTCCTCATCGGCCCGACCGGTTCCGGCAAGACCCTGCTCGCCCGCACCCTCGCGAAGATCCTCGACGTGCCCTTCGCCATCTCCGACGCCACCACGCTCACCGAGGCGGGCTACGTGGGCGAGGATGTGGAGAATGTCGTCCTTCGCCTGCTCCAGGCCTCGAACTACGATGTGAAGCGCGCCGAGTGCGGCATCATCTACATCGACGAGATCGACAAGATCGCGCGCAAATCGGAGAACCCCTCGATCACCCGCGATGTCTCCGGCGAGGGCGTGCAGCAGGCGCTGCTCAAGATCCTCGAGGGTACCACCTGCAGCGTGCCCCCGCAGGGCGGCCGCAAGCATCCGAACCAGGAATACATCCAGGTCAACACCTCGAACATCCTCTTCATCTGCGGCGGTGCCTTCGTCTCGCTCGACAAGATCGTCCAGCGCCGCGCCGGCCACCGCGTCCTCGGCTACGGCACCGGCATCGAGCAGGAGCGGCTTTCCCCCGAGGAGATGATGCGCGCCATCGCGCCCGAGGACCTGTTCCAGTTCGGCATGATCCCGGAGTTCATCGGCCGCCTGCCGGTCGTCTCGGTGCTCGACGCGCTCACGGTGGCCGACCTCGAGAAGATCCTGCTCCGCACGAAGAACGCGATGGTGAAGCAGTATTCGAAACTCTTCGCCATGGACGGCGTGAAGCTGCGTTTCAGCCGCGATGCCATCCACGAGATCGCGCTCAAGGCGATGGAGCTCAAGACCGGCGCCCGGGCCCTCCGCTCGATCCTCGAGAAGCTCATGCTCGACGTGATGTACGAGGTCCCGCACCGCCAGGGCGTGTCCGAGGTGGTGATCGATCGCTCGGTGGTGCTCGGCCGCAAGAAACCGATGATCCGCCTCACCGCGGCCGCGGCCGACGCCGACAAGGACGCCGCCTGATCTGCGCCCGGCCGGCCGGTCGCTGCGCGGATCAGCGCCGTGGGCCCGCACGCCGGGCAAGGCCCGGCGCGGCAGCTCAGTTCGGCAAGCGGGCGGATTGGGCCCGTGGCGTTTTGGGCCACCAGCCGAGTCGTTGCAGTTCGGTACGCGGTTGCTCCGCGTAGCAGCTGCCGAAGGAAACCAGGAGGCGTTGCCGGCTCGCAGCGACGGTGACTGTGTCCACCTGGTGATCACGCCAAGCCAGCGAGCGTTGGTCGAAGGTGAAGGCGGCCGGACTGGCCTCGTCCAGTACGGCCTCGAGAATCTCCGTCCCGGGCGTGGGCGCTCCCGCGGCGAGCGCCGCGGCGACCAACAGGTTGATGAAACCGTGGGTCGAGGCCGCCGGACCGGCGCTGTTGGCGCGGAGCGGATGGTGCAGCCCGCCGGTGCATTTCATCGGCAGACCGAGCGAGGCGACCGAGGCGAGCGTGCTGGCGATCTGTGCGGCGGACGGTGCGGTGGCGGTGTCGCTGCCGCCTGTGCGCAACTTGTAACCGAAGGATGGACTCTCGGCACCGCCGGATCGCGGCGTCTCTTCGGCCAGCAGGGCAAGTTGCCCCGCGAGCGAGACGGTGGGTGCGAGCTCGAGGAACACCTGGCGGATGTTTGCGGCGTGCCGGACCAGCAAGGCGTCGATCGCGGCGATGAGTTTGCGCAGGGCCCCGACGTCCATGGCGTCGGCCGGTGGGCGCAGCTCGATCGTGTCGATCACGACCCCGCCATCGTGCAGCAGGGCCAACCGGCGGATCGCGGCCAGATCGGTCTCAAGATTGGCGAGGAACTCGCCGGCGTTTCTGCCCCCGCGCGGGAGGACCGAGAGGTGCAACGGGCTGTCCGCGTCGGCGCCGGCGGTGACCAGTTCCTCCAGGCGCAGGAGGGGGCAGACAAAACGCGCCAGCATCTCCGCCCGGGTTGCCCCCTGTTCGCGCCGGAATAGGGACAAGGCCTCGGGCACCGCCAGTGCCGCCGGGGGAAACAGACCGGCGAAGTCGAGGCTGCGATGTAGGAGGGTGGCGAGCGTATTGGGCATGATCGAACGAGAGAAAGGGCGACGGTAAGCCGCTCAGCAAAGCGGGCGCCGCCTTCGGGTGGCAAGCCGCGTCTGCACACGAATCCGGTCCGCGGCGGACCGGCGAGCACAGCACGTGCCCCGATGATCACGTTGCTCAGGTGAGTGTGAAGGAACGGTGGAACTGTCCGTGGGTGGATGCGAACCCTCCCGCCTTCGCTGAAGCTTCGCCGGGGGACAAGTGCTCCGGGACTGCGAAGGCTTGGCCGGCGCCGGCCGGGTGAGCCGTGGCTCGCCGTTCTGCCGTGCGGCAGGATCGCCCTGTTTCGACCAAGTCGATTCTGCCGTGAGGATTGAGGCGCGTATGATTTCGAGAAAAAGGCCGTTGACAGTGGGTCGGGCGCTGCCCACGTTCCCGCCCCTCATCACCTATTGCAGGGTGGAGCAGTCTGGTAGCTCGTCAGGCTCATAACCTGAAGGTCCTGGGTTCAAATCCCAGCCCTGCACCCAATTTGAAACCCCCGGAAACGCTTCCGGGGGTTTCTTGTTGAATGACTTACGCGAGTTTCAGAGAGCGGGCTGCTCGCGTGTGACTTCAGGCAACGCGAGGCAACTTTTGACCCCGTTAGCCAAACAAAAGGCCAAACATTTTCCGAGCGGAAAAGTGAGATGACCCGGAGCGACTTTCCCTCTGAAAACGCCCCCGTTCTGCGGCCTCCCAAGGATGTAGGCGTGCCCGGACTGAATTGTAAAAACCAAAGCGCAGAAAGGCCCGCAGCCGTTGCGCTGCGAGCCTCGTTCCGACGGCGAAGAGTCACTTGTCAGGCGGCCGATCTTTGCCGGTCGCCGCTGGCAACCGCGCCGGCTCCGGTCCCCTGCCGTGCAATCGCCAGGATTTCGTCGCACGGGTACCGCCAAGTGCCTGGAATGACTTCGACCGGGTGAAGGATGGATTCCTTCGTCATCCGCCAGATCGTTACCCGGCTGACGTCGAGGAGGCTCGCCGCCCGCTTTTGTGAGATCAGCAGGTGCTCCCCGTCGAACGAGACCTGTTCGCCCTTCGCCTCGGTCCTACCCTCGATCAGGTCCCGAACCGTGTTCTGTTCGACCGGCGAGAGCGATGGGTCGGTGGAAAGCACGGTTTGGAGGATTGCGCGGCTGGTGGCGTTCATCGCGAGGTGGTTCAGGCGGTGAGTTCGACGGTGGCGCAGGCGTCCTCCCGTTTCTGGAACTCATAGGCGAGCAGGGCGGTGTTCCAGTCGCAGAAGATGTTCTGGCGATGCGGCACGCGCAGACCGTTCTCGGTTGGCTCCATCGTCCACTTCACCGAGCCGATGACGCGGTGTTCGACCCGGTCGTGCAGGTTGATTTCGCCCGCCTCGCAGCCGGGCGCCTGCTTCATGAAGAGCCCGACGGCTTCTTCCACGGTTGCGGCCGATGCGGTGGAGATGAAGACGCCGGGGGCGTACTCGACGACGATTTGAAAGCGGCCTGCCTCGCGTTGGCAGCCCGCGGCAACGCGATCACTCGCGGTGTGTTGTTCGGTGACTGTTGGAATCGTTTTCACGTGTTCCACTCCGGACCTACGCGCACCGCCCCTCAATGGGGCGCACCCTCCGAATTT
>DAOOFR010000029.1:23066-25143 GCA_035415285.1 Opitutaceae bacterium | reverse complement strand
GTGGCTGGTTTTGAACCGACCCGAGGTGGCTGGTTTTGAAGTGACCGGTGACAGCCACACCGCCTTCGGCCTCGCCGAACCGGGCCAGCCCGCCGAGCGCCTCGGCGCCGCCACCGTGTCCGCGGATTTCTTCGCCACCTTCCGCATCGCGCCGCTGCTCGGTCGCGCCTTCGCCCCCGAGGAGTTCCAGCCGGGCCGCACCAACGTCGTCCTGCTCAGCCACCGCTTCTGGCAGCAGCGCTACGCCGGCGCCCGCGATGTCGTCGGCCGCACCCTCCGGCTCGACGGCACCGTCGTCACGATCATCGGCGTCATGCCTCCGGTCTTCGACTACCGCCCGCTCTGGAACGGCGCGGCGCTCTGGCGCCCGCTCGACTTCACCCGCGACCAGATCGAGTGGCGCGACTACCGCACGTTCGAGCTCGTCGGCCGCCTCGCCCCCGGCGTGGCGCCGGCGCGGATCGACGCCGAGCTCGCGCCCGTGGTCGCCGCCCAGGCGCAGCAGTATCCCGAATCCTACGCCGGCCTGCGCTGCACCGCCGTGCCGCTGCACCGCGCGCTGCTCGACACCCTCAGCCAGCGCATCTCCTGGATGCTGCTCGGCCTCTCCGGCTTCGTGCTGCTCATCGCCTGTGCCAACCTCGCGAACCTCCAGCTCGCCCGCGCCACCGCCGGCCTGCGCGAGCTCGCCATCCGCGCCGCCCTCGGCGCCTCCCGCTTCCATCTCATCCGGCAGCAGCTCGTCGAGTCCGTCCTGCTCTCGTGCGCGGGCGGCTTGCTCGGCGTCGCGCTCGCCTGCGGCCTCAACCGGGTGGTCGACCGCAGTCTCGTCGTCGGCGGCGCCACCGGTTCGCTCCAGCTCGGCCTCGATCCGCGGATCCTCGCGCTCACCTTCCTCGTCGCGCTCGGCACCGGCATCCTCTTCGGCCTCGTGCCGGCGTGGTTCGCCTCGCGCACCGATGTGAACTCCGCCCTCAAGTCCCAGGCGCGCGGCTCCAGCGCCGGGCGCGGCCACCATCGCGTGCGCCAGTCGCTCATCGTGGCCGAGGTGGCGCTCGCGCTCGTGCTGCTCGGCGGCGCCGCGCTCCTCCAACGCGGCTTCGCCCGCCTGCTCGAACGCCGCCCGGGCTGGGACACCGACCGCATCCTCGCCGCCGCCCTTCCCATCCCCGAGACCCGCCAGGAGTACGCGACGGAGGCGCAGCGCGCCGTGCTCTTCCGCACGCTCGAGGAGCGCCTCCAGCGCATCCCCGGCATCGAGTCCGCCGCCATCGCCACCGCGTTGCCGATTTTCTCCTACAACGGCGACCGCCAGGTCCTCGTCGAGGGCCAGTCGCCGGGCGCCGCGCACCTGCCCGCCGCCTTCCACGTGATGGTCAGCTCCGGCTACTTCCGCACGCTCGGCATCCCGCTCGTCGCCGGCCGGCTGTTCGAGCCCGTCGTCGATCCCCAGGGACCGCGCGTGATCGTCATCAACGAGTCCCTCGCCCGCGCGCTCTGGCCCGACGGCGGCGCGGTCGGGCGGCGGATCGGCAGCATGGACAGCGGCCAGCCCTACTGGGCCGAGGTGATCGGCGTCGTGCGCGATGTCGACGGCGCCGCCAACACCCGCGCGCCCGCCACGCCCTACCAGATCTACAAGCCGCTGGCCCACGAGCCGTGGTCCTACGCGCAACTCGTGCTGCGCAGTCCCGCGCCCGCCGGCCTCGCCGAGCAGCTCCGCCGCGCCCTCGCCGAAGTCGATCCCGACCTCGCCGCCTTCGGCGCCAGCACCGTGCGCCAGACCGTCGACGCGGAGCAGCACAACCTCGTGCTCGCCGCGCGCGCCCTCTCGGCCTTCGCGCTCGTCGGCCTCGCCCTCGCCGCCATCGGTCTCTACGGCGTGATCGCCAACCTCGTCGCGCAACGCACCGGCGAGTTCGGCATCCGCCTCGCGCTCGGCGCCCGCCCCGCCTCCGTGCTGGGGCTCGTGTTGCGCCATGGCCTGTTCCTCACCGCGGTCGGCGCGGTCCTCGGCCTGGCCGGCGCGGTCGCCCTCGGCCGGGTCCTCGCCGCGCTCCTGCCGCGCATGGTCGGG
>DAOOFR010000029.1:19343-22966 GCA_035415285.1 Opitutaceae bacterium | reverse complement strand
ACGGATGACCGGATCCGGTCCGTGATGATCCGTGTAATCCGTGGTCTATGCTCGCCTCGGAGGATGGAGATGCCGGGAATTCTACTCCCGCCATCCCCTGGCCCGTCCGGGTTCTTGCCTTCTGTCGCCTCCGGGCGTTCTCCGCATCAGCGTCCATCAGCGTTCATCAGCGGTTCCATTCCCTCCGCCCGTCGCGCCGCTGCGCCGTTGCGCGAGAACTTCCGATCCGCACCCGGAAGGTGGAACCGCAGATGGACGCAGATGCACGCAGATCGCCCATTCCGTCGTAGCGAAGCCCGTGAGGGCTTCGACTCCGCCCAGATCGATCTCTCTCCGCAGCGAAAGCCGCCCAGCCTTTCGTCCGCCCGCGGGTCACCAAGCGTCGGTATCGTGTTTCCTCTGTCGGATCGACCTTGGTTCCCTTCGTTACCTTCTGCCGCCTCCGGGAATTCTCCGCATCAGCGTGCATCAGCGGTTTCCTTCCTCCCCGTCCGTCGCGCCGTTGCGCCGTCGCGCGCGAAGTTCCGATCGGTTTGCTTCCGATCCATCCTCGCGCCCGTCCGTTCCCCGCCCCAAGCGGCCGGGAACGGACTCACGCCGCCACGACGCCACGTTCCGATCCGATGGGATCACTCTGCCCGCTCCCGGGCTAGGGCTTCTTGCGGTAGACCGCGCCGCAAGCACGGCAGACGTACCGGCGGCCGCGCACGCGCAGCTCGATCATCCGCGAGAACGCCACGACGCCGAAGGTGAGTGGCAGCGAGAACCACCCCGTGCCGAACCCCTCGTCGAGCAATCGCTCGACCACGTCGCGCGAACCGCAATGCGGGCACCCGTAGAGGCAGCGGTGGTTCTCGTCCGGGATCAAGCGGAGGACCTCCCGCGCTGCCTCGGCCGACTCCTCCGGGACGAACAACGCATAGATCGGCAGCCGGCCCAGGTAGACCTGGTCCATGCCGGTCGGCACATAGAAGACCAAGGCCTCGATCTCCGCCGCTATCAGGTCGAGCTGGCGCTCATTCGCCTCCCCATAGGATGGATAATGGCCGACGTACTTCATCCGCTCCTCCAATACCTACGGGCTCGGCCCGACGGGCCGCCGATCCGGCTGGGCGGGCGAGGGCTCCGTCGGCTTTCCCGGCAGTACCTTGTTGGTTCTCCGGTTATTCATCTCTTCGAGAACCAGACGATTGTAGGCCGTCAGGTACTCGCTTACGGCGTCCCAATACTCGGCAGCCGAGAAATCGTCGCCGACGAAGAACGGAGGCGGATCGTCCTGGAACTTCCTGACGAACGGCAGGCGATCATGGGTGATCCACCGGTCCACTTCCTCTTGGCTCAAACCGGGGAAGCTGTCCCCGGACACGAGGCTTCCCGTGGAGTAGAACAGCACGACGCCCGCGTCCCGGTTCTTCCGAAATTCAGCCGACGGATCCGAGCCGATGAACTGGCGGGCCGCCGCACGCCCATCCGGACGGCGCTCCGCCCGCTTGGGGTGAGACTCAATGCCGCCAGGCACGCAGCCGCAGAAGCACAGGAGGAGAAAACACGAGATGATCGCTCTCAGAAGGCCCATCTGAATCACGGCTCGCCCCCGCGCGTTGTCTCTGGCGCCGGGTTGATCGGCTTCTTCCTTCTCAACTGCGAAACCAGCACCGCCCCGAACAGAAAGGCGTTCCAAAGCGCACCGGCCGAGAGCAGCGAGCCGAATAGAATCGTCCCCAACGTAAGCTCCTGAGTCGTCCAGATGGAATACGTCGCCCAGCCGAGAAATGAGGTAAATGCGCCGAGCAACACAATGGGCTGACGCATTGTGCGCGGCATGCCGGAGCGGTGCTTCATCTTTCTTCCGCCGACGCTCAAAGGCAGCCACGCCGAACCGCGGATACTGAGGTTGAAAAGGACATCGTAGAGGCGTTGTGCTGTGACCGAGCTAGCCCTGCCGTCGCCGGTCTTCTACCTTTTTCCCGCACGCAAGGTTGGGCTTTTTCTTCATGCGCGATCTTTGGTCAAAAACGGGAGCAATCGATTTGGAAGAATCAGCGAAACAATGAACACCGCAATTCCTGCGACGAGCATGACTTTTTCTTTCTGCGTTTCGGGAAGCAGACTACCGGAATCATAATAACTGAAACCGGCCACGACGAGGGCCTGCAAAATAACACCAAATGTCGCCGGAAAAGCCGCAAAGAACACTCTCCACTCCTCACGAAATTCACCAAAAAGGCGGGCTCGCTGTGCGTAACTCCAAGCCGAAAACACACCCAACAACGCAATCATTGCGCCGACGCCTGCAACTTCACTGACCGAAAGCCCATGCCAGATCAGAAACGGCACATCGAGTAAAACCGTCGCTGTCGCGGAAACCCCAAGTAGCTTGGCGTAGATTCGCATTTTAGCCGAACAGTGTTATTCACCCGCGCCGCGTTTCACGACCTCGGCGGGGAGGATTGCTTGGTTCAAGGGGTGGCGAATTCTAGGGGACGAATTTCTTGGCGGGCACCATGCCGACCGCGCGGGCCCGGTTCCGTATCTCGATCGCGGATCATCACACGGGCGAAGGGCTCGAAGTCGAGCTTGTTGACGCCCCGGGCCTGTGGGGCGAGCGCCGCTACGCGGTTCGCCTGGACGGCAGGCCGGCGACCAAAGGGGAAGGTGTCGCCATCGCCGGAGGCGCGCCGCCTCACCCGGCCAGCGACCGCCACAGCAGCCGCGCGATCGTCGCGGCCACGACGACGAGAAACGCCCCGCGGATGAAACCCACACCCTTGCGGATCGCCAGGTGCGAGCCGAGCAGCGCGCCCGCGATGTTCGCCGCGCCCATCGTGGCGCCGAGCAGCCAGAGCACGTGGCCCTGCAAGGCGAACCACACCAGCGAAGCCACGTTGCTCGCGAGGTTCATCACCTTCGTGTGCCCGGTCGCCTGCGGCAGCGGGTAGCCGAGCAGCAGCACAAAGCCCATCGCCCAGAACGAGCCCGTGCCGGGCCCGAAGAAGCCGTCGTAGAACCCGAGCGCGCAACCGCCCAGCACATTGAAGGCCGTCGTGGAAAAATGGGCCCGCGTGCGCGCCGTGCCCACTTTCGGCGACGCCGCCACGTACGCGAAGATCGCCACCAGCAGCCACGGGATCACCCGCACCAGCACATCGGCCGGGAGGCGCGAGACGCACCACGCGCCCGCGAAGGCGGCGAGGGCCGTCCAGGTGATGCCGGTCGCGAGGCCCTCCTTCGTTACCCAACCGCGCCGCGCATAGTTCGCCGCCGAAAACGTGGTGCCGAGCGCGGACTGCAGCTTGTTGGTCCCGAGCGCCAGATGCGGCGGCAGCCCGGCGGCCAGCAACGCCGGCAGGCTGATCATGCCGCCGCCACCCGCGATCGAGTCGATGAAGCCCGCGGCGAAACCGGCCGCGGGCAGGATCCAGAAGGCGTTCGTGGTGGGGGCGAAGTCGATCCGCCGAGCGAAGCCGAACCGCGCCACCCCCGGCAAGACCGTTCAACCCGGCGCCCCGGGGGGCGCTGCACCTGATGCGCCACTACACCGGCCCACCGAGCTCGCCACGGCCCATTGTAGCCGGCCGCGTCGAGGCCGGCCTCCGAGCGTCGCGTCGTTGCGCCGTGGCGCG
>DAOOFR010000029.1:0-19243 GCA_035415285.1 Opitutaceae bacterium | reverse complement strand
GCACGCGCTCAGAGCAGCGGCGCGGGCTCGTAGGCGGCGGCCTTGGCGTTGCGACGCAGCAGCGGCTTCACCTGCGCCACGAAGGCGTCGACCTGGTTCGGGGCCGCGCCGACGAAGCGCTCGTTCTCCGAAAGGATCGTGCGCAGTGCCTTTTTGGACAGACCGAGGCGCTTGTCGCCGGCGAGCCGGTCGAGCATGGCACCATCGCCGTTGCCGGAGCCGCCCTCGCGGATGGCCTTCGCGGCGGCGAGCGCATGCTCCTTGATCGCCTCGTGTGCGGTCTCACGACCGGCACCGGCCTTCACGGCCTCCATGAGGATCGTGGTGGTGGCGAGGAAGGGGAGATTGCGCTCGTTCTCGGCGGCGATGGCGGCCGGGAACACATCCATGCGCGCGAGCACGGTGAGGAAGGTCTCGAGCAATCCGTCGATGGCGAAGAAGGCGTCGGGCAGCGCCACGCGGCGCACGACCGAGCACGAGACGTCGCCCTCGTTCCACTGGTGGCCGGCGAGCCCGCCGGTCATCACGGCGAGCCCCTGGATGATCGTATGGAATCCGCAGATGCGCTCGCAGTTGCGGGCGTTGACCTTGTGCGGCATGGCGGAGGAGCCGACCTGCCCCTTCTGGAAACCTTCCGTGAGCAGACCCTGGCCCGCCATCAGGCGCAGCGTGGTGGCGAAGCTGGCGGCGGCGGCGGCGATCTGGCCGAGCGCGGTGACGACCTCGTGGTCGAGGCTGCGCGGATAGACCTGACCCACGCAGGTGAACGCGGCCTTGAAGCCGAGGTGCTTGATGATGCGCGCCTCGAGCTCCTGCACGCGGTCGGCGCGGCCGCCGAGCAGCGTGAGCTGGTCGAGCTGGGTGCCGACGGCGCCCTTGAGCCCGCGGACCGGATACCGTTCGAGGAGGTTCTCGAGGCGGTCGAAGGCGATGAGCAGCTCCTCGCCGAACATCGCGAGGCGTTTGCCGAGGGTCGTGGGCTGCGCGGGCACGTTGTGCGTGCGGCCCGTGATCATCACGTCGCGGTACTGCTCGGCGCGGGCCGAGAGGCCGGCGAGGGCGGCGGTCGTCTTGTCGCGCACGATGCGCAGACTGCGCTGCACCTGGAGCTGCTCGACGTTCTCGGTGAGATCGCGACTGGTGAGGCCGAGGTGGATGAACTGGCGCGCGGCCAAGTCGGAGAATTCCTCGATGCGCGCCTTCACGTCGTGGAGCGTGGTGCGCTCGCGGGCGGCGATGGAGGCGAGGTCGATGGTGCCCTTCACGCGCTCGTAGTCCTTGATCGCCTCGGCCGGGATCGGCACGCCGAGATCGCGCTGCGCCTTCATCACCGCGATCCAGAAATCGCGTTCGAGCAGGATGCGCCCCTCGCCCGACCAGATCGCGCGCAGCGCCGCGGAGGCGTAGCGCTCGGCCAGCACGTTCGGGATGGCCTGCGCGGCGGCGGCCGCGGCACCCTCCTTCACCAAGGCGGCGGAGGTTGAAGCGGAAGCAGGAGCCGCAGTGGCAGCGGACGCGGCGGCGGGACGTTTGGCGGTGGGTTTGGCAGGCACGGCGACCAGCCAAAACGAATCGCACCCGGCCTGACAATCCCGCAAGCGCCCCAGAGACGAGGTAGGGCGGTTTCTCCGCAACCGCCGCAACGGGTATCCGCGGTAGGTGCGAGGCGACCGGAGTGCAGAAGGAGGAACCATTCTGCCGTGCGGCAGAACACACTGATTGGCACTAATGGCCGGAGGATTCTGGAACCGCTAATCCTCGCTAATGGACGCTAATCCGGAGGCACACATCAGCGTCGATCAGCGTGCATTAGCGGTTCCACCACTTCCCGCCCGCGATCAGCGGGCGCCGGACCCAACGCGCCGGAGGCGATCAGCCGGAGGGCACTTCCAATGTTCCGCCCATTGGCGGAACCGATCAGTGGTTCAACAACTTCGGACCTCCGCGCGCGGCACGGGCTCGGCGGCAAAAAACACCGAGGCGATCGGCTCAACCAATCTTTCGGCCTCCGTGCGCTCCTCCCCCTCCGTGGCCTCTGTGACCAACTCCGCGAGATCCCATCCCGCTCAGCTCAGGCAGCGCACGGCCATCTCGCGCAGGACTTCCTCCTGCTCGCCGGGGCGGTCGAGCAGGCGCTGGAACGTGGCGTAGAACTCCTGCTGGCTGTCGATCATGCGCTTGAGCGACGGCATCTTCGACGACGACGCCAGCTTGCCGAGGTACCAGAGATTCTGGGTGAAGATGTTGCAGGCGGTCTTCTCCGTGAGGTCGCCATAGGCTTTCCCATACGCCTGCTGCGCGCGGGCGAAACCGGCCTTGTCGAGCCCGCCGGGCCCGAGGCGGACCTCGCCGGCGTCGATGAGCATCTTCACCTGGATGAGCAGGCGGTTGCGGTTCTGCAGCGAGGAGAGGATCGGGCGCGCATCGCCGCCCGCAAAGAAATGCCGGTGCAGCGCCTCGAGCGTCCACTGCAGGTTGCCCGAGAAGAACGCCTCGGCCGCCTCGAAGAAATCGCCCTCCGCCGTGCTCACGACGATCTCGGCCACGTCGGCCTCGGTGATCTTCGCGGCGTCGCCGACGTAGGCGGCGAGCTTGCGCACCTCCTCGACGATGAGCCGCGTGTTCGCGCCGACCTTCGCGATGAGCACGGGCAACGCCTCGCCCTCGAACGTCACCCCTTGCGCCTTCGCCTCGCCAAGCGCGACCTGCTGCAGCGTGGCCTCGTCGCCCGCCTCTCCGCCGCACAGCGTGAAGTCGGAGTTGCCCTCGACCCACTTCGGGAACGAGCGCCGCCGGTCCACCGGCGCCGCGGTGACGAGCACGCCCACCTGCTCCGGATCGAGGCCGGCGAGGATCGTCTTGAGCTCCTCGACCTGCTTGAGCGTGCTCTCGGCGCGGCCGGTCACGGAGTCGGCGAGGAAGTTCACGTCCTTGAGCCACACGTACCGGCGGCCGCCGAAGAGCCCGAGCGTCTGCACGGCCTCGCGGAACTTGTTCACGGCCGCCTCGACCTCCGCCACGTTGGCGGCGAAACCGTTCACGATCTCGCGCGAGAACTCGTCCGCGGCGTCGGCCGCGAGGGTGGCGAAGCGTTCCTTGCCGAGCCGGCCCACGACGAAGTCGTCGGAACCGCAGATGAAGGTGAAACGCGCGCCGCTCATGAGGTGCCGCGATGGGAAAACGAAACGCCGCGGATGTCGAGAGCGCGGCGCGGGGGAAACAACCGGACCGGAGCGAACCGCAGAAGGCAACGATGGGAACCAAGAGAGGCGGCAGGTCGCACCACTTCGCGGCGAAGGTCAGCGCCGGTTGGGCGCATGCGACAATCCGCAGGGGCAGATCTTCCTGCCGCCGTGGTGCCCTTGTTCTCTTCGCTATCTTCTGTCGCGGCCCGAAAGCGATCGGCGCAAAGAAGATCGCTCCTACCTCACACCGGCACGTGTTCGCCGAGCTTCTTGAGCAGCACGGCGAAGGGCTTGGGCAACGGCGCCTCGACGGTCACCGGCTGGCCGTCGGCGCCGGGGAAACGGATCTGCGCCAGGTGCAGGCAGAGCTCGCCGTAGAGCGGTTGCTCCACGCGCGTGCCGTCGCCGGCGGGGCGGTAGTCGCGCTTGATCTCGGACAGAAAGATCGGGGTCGTGTTCGCGTAGCGCGACTCGCCCACGATCGGCAGCCCGCTCTCGGCGGCGTGCACGCGGATCTGGTGCAGCCGGTCGTAGGTCGAGGTGGCTGTCCACACGGCGTAACCACGGAAACGTTTCTCCAGCCGGAAGGTCGTGGCCGTCTTCTTGCCCGTGGTGTGCGACACGAGCATGCGCGGCTCGGTGGCGTGCGGCGCCAGCGGCAGCTCGCAGACGATCTCCTCCTGCGCCGGGCGCCCCATCGTGACGAAACGATAGGTCAGCTCGACCTGGGAGGAACCGAGCGCGTTGGCGAGCCGGGCGCCCTCGGCGTCGGTCGTCGCGCACAACACGGCGCCGGAGGCGACCAGGTCGGGGCCGACGATGCCGTGGAAGGCGCCGATGCCGAGGCGGGCGAGCTGCGGCTTGCCGTCGCGCAACTGGCGGCGCACCTCGCGCACGAGATCGGTCTGCCGCGGTATCCAGGGATCGGGCGCCCACGGCACGCCGACCGGTTTGTTCAGCGCCAGCCAGCCCTCGCCACGCGCGAGGAAGGGCAGCCGGAGCGGGTCACGCACGAGCGTGTCGGGCGGGAAGCTGAGGAAGTCGTCGGCGGGCATGGTGGAGGTGGTGGCGGCGGTTGGTGCGGCGGACGGCGCAACTGCCGGAAACTAGTCCCGGCGGGCGCGCGGCCCAGAAAAAACGAAACCCCCACGCAGGGCGCGTGAGGGTGAGGTCGGCGAAAACCGCCAGCGCTCAGGCCTTGGCCAGGACCAGCTTGCTCAGCTGGGACTTGTGGCGGGCCACGGCGTTCTTGTGGACGACGTTGCTCTTGGCGGCCTTGTCGAGCGCGGAGATGAACTCCACGGCGACGGCACGGGCCTCGTCGGTCTTGTTCTCGGCGGTGAGCTTCGTGAGCTTGCGCGAGATGGTCTTCAGGCGCGACTTCACGGTCTTGTTGCGGTCCTGACGGCGGAGGGCCTGGCGGGCGGCCTTGATGGCAGATTTGGTGTTGGCCATGACGTAAATTGGTCGAAAGAAGGGTCGAGAACTCAAAATCGCCGGGCGGTGTCAAGCGTGCAGTCCGCCGCGACCCGCGCGCCACCGGGCGCCCGCCGCCGCGAACGCCTCGCCGCACCGGCATCGGAACTTGCCGTCGAGGCCCGGCCGGCACTGTCTGGCACCTCCAGCAAACGCCCCCGCATGCCCGCCGACCGCAAGCGCCCCGATCGCCCCGCCACCCTCGCCGATGTCGGCCGCGAGGCCGGCGTGTCCGCGATGGCCGCCTCGGCGGTGCTCAACGGAGCGCGCACCTCCACACGCATCTCCCGCGAGACCCGCGCACGTATCCTCGCGGCCGCGATCAAGCTGAGCTATCGCCCCAACGCCGCCGCCCGCGCCCTCGCCCAGCGCCGCATGAACACCCTGGGCATCGCCGCCATCGTCAACGACGGCGGCGAGTTCGACCACTATTTCCTCGAGGCCTTCAACGGCATCATCACCAACGCCGCCGTCCACAGCCAGACCACCACCGTCTTCGCCCTCCACGACTGGGACCGCGACTCGCACCGCATCCCCGGTTTCTGCGACGGGCGCATCGACGGCCTCATCCTCATCGCCCCGGTCTTCCACGGCGCCTCCGCGCGCTTCCTGCCCACCCACACGCCCTTCGTGGCCATGCACCCCGACCAGCCCCTCCCCGGCGTGGTCAACATCGAGGCCGACGAGGAACCCGGCGCCCAGGCGATCGTGCGCGATCTGCTCGCCGCCGGCCACCGCCGCATCCTCCACATCACCGGCCCCCGCGGCCGCTGCGGCCCCGAGCGCCGTATCCACGGATACCAGAGCGCCCTGCGCGCCCACGGCATCGCCTTCGACCCCGACCTCATGGTCGACGGCCGGTTCTCGACCGAGGGCGGGCGCGAGGTCATGGGCGCCTGGCTCGAGCGCCATGTCGGCCAGCCGTTGCCCGACGCCATCTTCGCCGCCAGCGACGCCATCGCCCTCGGCTGCCTGGAGGTGCTCGCCCGCACCGGCTACAACGTGCCGCACGACATCTCCGTGGTCGGCTTCGACGACACGTTGGCCGCCCGCACCACCGCCCCCCAGCTCACCACCGTCCGCCAGCCCCTGCGCGCCATGGGCATGCGGGCCGTCGAACTCCTGCTCGAGCGCATCCGCCGCAACCTCGGCGAACCCGTGGCCGACGCCTCCGGCACCATCGTCTTCCCGGTCGAGATCGTCCATCGGGCCTCGGTGCGCCCCCCCCGGCACCCCCGCCCGCGGATCGTGGCCCCCGTGTAGCCAAAGGATCGAGTCGGGGGACGGACGCCGCGGCTTCGTGGGGTGAACGGCACCGTGCCATCGACGGCGCTCGCACCAGCCCTCCGCCTTGCCGCGGGGCGAAAGCCGCCAAGGCTTTCGTCCGGGAGCGCCCGGCCGAGGTTCCCCTTGGTGGGCGCCCGTCCCTGGACCCTCGACTCACGACAGCGGGCCGTCCCTCCGCCGAGTCATGCAGTCGGCGTAGGGTGCGAGCTCGCACCGCTCGGCCGGAGCGACCGCAACCGGGCTGAGCAAGCTCAGCCCCTGCAACTGCAACGGAAAGAATCGGCGCGACAGAGTGAAGTCCGCGCCGATCGCATCGCGGCTCACTCCAGCAGCAACGTGACGGCCAGCAGGCCCAGGGTCGTCGGCACGGCCGGGTTGGAGCGCACGCGGATCTCCTCGAGCACGGCATCGGGCTGCGGATTCACCCACTCCAGGGTATAGAGGTACCGCTCGTAGGCGAAGGGGTCGCCGTTCTCCGAGACCACGACATGGCGCACGCCGTCGGCGTTGAACTGGGGGAACTCCGGCCACCAGTCCTGGATGTTGGCCGGCGGCGTATCCGGACTGTGGGCCGGGCCCACGCCGCGCGCCACCAGCGGCACCACCGCGGCCGGCCGCCCCGCCTGGTGGAACTCGTACCAGGCGAACGGCACGCGCTCGCCCGCATAGCCGCAGCCGTGGAGGAAGTAGACGCCGCGCACCCGGCGGCCGACCGGCAGCACGAGCGCGTCGGGCAGCGAGCGGCGCGAGGTCGGCGGGAAGCGGCTGGAGCGCAGCACCACCACGCTGCGCCCGCGGTTCGTGCGCTCGTCGAGCAACGAGAAATCCACGCCATGGATGCGCAGCAGCCCGGAGCCGAGGTGCAGCAGCGGCAGGTGCCCCAGCCAGCCGTGCGGCCGGCGCAGCGAGCGGTTGGCCTGCGCCGCCAGGTCCACCGGCACGAACGCGCCGGGCGCGCCGTGCTCGACGAGCCGGTGCGGCCAGTGCCACGTCTCCGCCGCCTCGCGCAGGCGCGGCTCGACCGCGTGCGGCCACACGCGCGCCAGCCGGTTGGCCCCGTGGGCGGCCTCCTCGGGCCGGGTCCCCGGCAACGTCGCCAGCACGCCCACCGAACCGCGCTCGCGCAGCGTGCCCTCCACGCGGATGCGCTGGCGCGGCGGCACCCGCCCGAGGCGGCGCACCTCCAGCAGCTGCTGGCAGGCCAGGTCGAGGGCGAGGTGGGCCATGCAGCGCGCGTCGAAGGCCACGCAGGTCACCGGCGGCTCCGCGGTGCGGGCCTCCGCCGAGTCGCCCACGGCGACCACCGAGAGGTCCCGCGGCACCCGCAGCCCCTCCTTGCGCGCCGCCGCGAGGAAACTCTTGAGGATGTCGACGTCGAACAGCACGACCGCGCTCGCGCGCGGGCACGTGCGCCGCATGCGCTGGAACTCCGTGCGCACCGCCTCCGGGGTGTGCGAGTTGATCTCGAAGACGTTGCGCGCGGCCGAGGTGAGGCCGAGCCGCAGGCACGCCTCCTCGAAGCCCAGCCGCACCGCGCCGGAGCGTTGCAGGCGGCGCAGGGAGCCCACGCACACGATCTCGCGGTGGCCGTGGGCGAAGAGGTGGCCGACCAGCTGCGCGGCGGCGTTGCGCAGATCCTCGGCGGCGAGGTTGTGGCCGGGCGGGGCCTCCTCGGCCACCACATACGGGATACGCAGGCGGTCGAGCTCGGCCGTCTCGTTGTCCCACTCCCAGCCGCTGTCGGTGATGCGCATGATCACGCCGTCGGACCGGTGCTGGAGCACCTTCTGGAGCGCGTTGCGCAGCGTGTCGCGGCCGATGAAATAGAACTCCTCCACGCGCACGCCGCGCCGCGCGGCCTCCTCGGCGATGCCCGGGAAGCGCATCGCCCGGTGCGAGAGCACGGCCAGCCGCGCGCCCACCAGCGAGACCGTCGTGGCGGCGACGGGCAGCAGCTTGTAGCCCTCGCGGCGCAGCCGCCCGGCGGCGATGAGGCGCAGCGCGGCGCGATTGACGGCCGCCTGGCTCACGCCCCATTGCGCGGCGAGCACCTTCTCGGTGGGGAACGGCTGGGCACGCCGCCCCTCCGCTTGGCGGATCAGGGTTTCGTAGCCGGCCAGGGCTTTGTCGACAGGGCGCAGAACCGCGTTGGTTTTCACGGGAATCGGGGCGCCGAGACTCGGCCGGCACTCCGGCCGGATCAATCCGATTGTCGGCCCCTCGCCGCCGCCCGGCGCCGCCCCACCCCGGTTCCGACTTCACTTCGGCCCCACGATGGCGCTTCATCTGCGGCGATGAATCCCGCCCCGGAGGCCCCCGGCAGCCAACAGGACGAGCCCGCCGCGCTGCGCCGGCAGCTCATCCTCGCCCAGGTTCAGCTCATGGAGCTGGAGGACGCCCGCGCCGACCACCGCACCCGGCTGGCCGAGGCCCGGTCCCTCCTCGCCCACGCCCAGGCCGCCGCCGACCACGCCCTCCTCCGCCAGGACCAGCTCGAGACCGAACGCCGCCGGATGAAGAACTCCCGCAGTTGGCGCTGCACCGCCCCCCTGCGCGCCCTCGAACGCGCGCTCCAACGCCGCGGGCGGGATCGCAGCGCGGGCGAAGCCCCGGCATTCCAGCACGGGCTCGACACTCCCACCCCCTTCCAGGCTCCCGCCAACGCCTGGCGGCTGCAGGGCTGGTGCGCCGCCGCCGCCGCCCGGCCGCCCGCGGTGCGGCTTGTCTGCGGCGAGCACCTCTTCACCGGCAAGACCGAAGAACCGGGGCAAAACGTATCGCTCGCGCCGAACGCGCCCCCGGCGCCTGCCGCAGCCTGCCGTTTCACCCTGTCCGGAGCCCTCCCGGTCGGCATCCATGAGCTCCGGCTTGAGGCCTCGGTCGACGGCTCCTCGTGGAGCCTGCTCCGCCGTCTCCATTTCGCCGCGCTCCCGCCCGCCGCCAGCCCCTGCGACCGCCCCCCCCTCGCCACGCTCCTGGGCGGCCGGCGACCGCCGGCGCGCCCCCCCGCGCCGCACCCCCGCCGCATCCTCTTCGCGCTCTACGGCGACATCACCTCCAACAGCGCCCTCCACGTCGCCGCCCTCGCCAACGAGCTCGTCGCCCGCGGCCACGAATGCATCGTCGCCGTCCCCCACGGGGCCGAGCTGGTGCGCACCCATCGCGCGCCCGGGTTCCGCTGCGTCACCTACGCCGACTGCGGCAAGCGCGCCGCCCTCTTCGCCGGCGGCGCCGGCCCCGACCTCGTCCACGCCTGGACCACGGCCGAGCGTGTCCGCCGTTTCACCACAACGGTCGCCGCGGAGGCGCGCGCGAGGCTCCTCGTCCACCTCGAGGACAACGAGGGGGACATCCTCGCCGCCGAACTCCGCCGGCCCGAGGCCGAGCTCGCCGCGCTCCCGGCCGCCGAGCTCGAGCGGCTCGTCGGCCTCGACCGATCGCACCCGCACCGCCGCCGCGAGTTCCTCGCCCGCGCCGACGCCTGCACGGTGATCGTCGACCGGCTTGCGGAACTGGTTCCCCCGGGCAAACCCGTCCGGATCATCCCGCCCGGCGTCGCCCCCGAGTTTTTCCCCCGCCCGCGCCCCGCCGCCCTGCGCACCGCACTCGGCCTCGAGGACGACCACACCGTCCTGTTCTACCACGGCAATCTCCACGCGACCAACCGCGCCGACATGGCCGAGCTCCACGAGGCGCTCGTCGCCCTCAACGCTACCGGCACGCCCACCACCCTCATCCGCGCCGGCCACGATTGCTGCGCCCTGCCCGGCGATCTGGCGCAGCGCGCCGCGCCGCATCTCATCCCGCTCGGCCGCATCGCCCGGCACGACCACCTCGCGCCGCTGCTGGCGCTGGCCGACATCTTCGTGCAGCCCGGCGCTCCGGATTCGTTCAACAACTACCGTTTCCCCTCGAAGCTCCCGGAGTTCTTCGCCTCCGGCCGCCCGGTGATCCTCCCGCGCAGCAACCTCGGCACCGTCGTCCGCCACGGCACAGACGCCTTCGTGCTCGACCGGGCCGATGCCGCCGGCATCGCGGCCGCCATCCGCACGCTCCGCGCGGACCCCGCGCTGGCCTCGCGTCTCGCCGCCGGCGCCGCCGCCTTCGCCCGGGAGCACTTCAGCTGGGATCGCTCCGCCGAGTCGCTCGCCGCCTTCTACGAGACGATCATGGCCGTCCCGCGCTGAAGGGCGCAGCTCCGGCACCCATGGCCGGACCGGCGCGTGCCCCGGTGCGCCGTCCGCCGCGATGAGTCTCCGCGTTGTCGCGACCGGTTGTGCCCCGGCAGCCCGCCCGGCCCGGGCCTGCACCACGTCCCTGCGCGCGGGGACGTGGAAGCGAAGCCGAGGAGCGGCGGCGGATCGCCGCCCCGCTGAACAACGGGGACGCACTGCGCCCGTGTGCACCCGCGCGACCGGAATCGTCGACGAGCGGCGCAGCATATCCGAATCCTCAACCCCGAGCGGCGCCGGTTCCGGCGCCCCTGGCGATCCCACCCGAGCCGCGCCCGCAGGCCAATCCGCCGCTTGCCCTGCGCCTCCGCCGTCCGCATACCTTCCGGCCTCATGGCGAAGCGACTTCTCGTCACCGGCTCCTCCGGCCTGATCGGCTCGGAGGTTTGTGTCTATTTCTCGCAGCAGGGCTACGCCGTCCACGGCGTGGACAACAACCAGCGCGCGGTCTTCTTCGGCCCGCAGGGCGACACCCGCTGGAACCAGCAGCGCCTCCTGCGCGAGCTCCCCGGCTTCCAGCACCACGAGCTGGATATCCGCGATCGCGCCGGCGTGCTCGCCCTCGTCAAAGAGGTGAAACCCGACGTGATCGTGCACACCGCCGCCCAGCCTTCGCACGACCGCGCCGCCGCCATCCCCTTCGACGATTTCGACACCAACGCCGGCGGCACGCTCAATCTCCTCGAGGCCAACCGCCAGGTGAACCCCGAGGTGCCCTTCGTGCACATGTCGACCAACAAGGTCTACGGCGACGCTCCCAACCGCATCGCCCTCGTCGAGCAGTCGACGCGCTGGGACTACGCCGACCCCGCCTACGAGCACGGCATCGCGGAAACCTTCACCATCGACCAGTCGAAGCATTCGCTGTTCGGCGCCTCCAAGGTCGCCGCCGACGTGATGGTCCAGGAGTACGGCCGCTACTTCAGCATGCCGACCTGCTGCCTGCGCGGCGGCTGCCTCACCGGGCCCAACCACACCGGCGTCGAGCTCCACGGCTTCCTTTCTTACCTCGTGAAGTGCAACCTCGAGGGTCGCGAGTACCGTGTCTTCGGTTACAAGGGCAAGCAGGTGCGCGACAACATCCACTCGCTCGATGTCGCGCGCTTCATGCACGCCTTCGTCTCCGCCCCGCGCGTGGGCGAGGTCTACAACCTCGGCGGCGGCAAGGCCAACTCCTGCTCCATCCTCGAGGCGTTCGCCATCGCCGAGCGGTTCTCCGGCAAGAAACAGGTCTACACCTACGTCGATCAGAACCGCATCGGCGACCACATCTGCTACTACTCCGACCTGCGCAAGATGCGCGCCCACTACCCGAGCTGGGACATCTCCGTGGGCCTCGAGGAGACCATCCGCCAGATCGTCGAAGCCTGGCAGAGACGCGACCACGCCTGAACGGTGTCGGCCGGCGAGCGGCAAAGGCGCGTGCGTCCACCACCACCCACCCGGCCAACCGACCGCATGGGCGGTCTCGTGCTCGTGCGCCGGTTCCGCCACGGGCGCTCCGCCTGAGCATTCCAGCACCGCACTTCCCCGAAGTGCCCGCTGAAGCGGACATTTTCTGGATCCGCCACCGGCACGCACGCCGCGCCGCTCGACGCCGGCGACATCGTTCGCGTCATCGAGGACCGCCAGGGCCTCAAGATCGCTTGGCTCGAGGAGATCGCCTTCAGCAACGGCTGGATCGACCGCGCCGGGCTCCAGCGTCAGATCGCGGCCCTGGGCAAGACCGCACCACAGTGCCTACCTCCGCCGCCTGCTCGAGAACGTCGACTGAGCGCGCGCCTGCCGCGCCCCCGATCCAGGCACAGCACGAGATCCCGGCCCGACCGCGACAGAACTCCGTGCTCCCGGCCCGCTCCCCCTTCCAACGGCATCGCCGGCGACCGCACATTTTCTTGTTCCGATCGGAACAAGAAAATGTGCGGTGTGGTCCCGCCACCGAAGGCGGCGCGACTGCACTGCGCCAGTTCCACCTCCGAGCTCGCCCTGCGCCCCCCTCCGCCGTTTCCTAGCGCAGCACACCCTCCGCTGCGTGAAGGTCTCGTTCATCATCCCGCTCTACAACCGGCTCGACCTCACGCAGCCGTGCCTCGCCTCGTTGCAGGCAACCCTCCCCCGCGGGCTCGACCACGAGATCATCCTCGTCGACGACGGCAGCACCGACGGCACCCGCGAGTGGATCCAGTCTCTCGGCACGCCGGTCCGCGTGCTCCTCAACGAGCGCAACCTCGGCTACGCCGCCACCAACAACCGCGGCGGCGCCGCGGCCACCGGCGACATCCTCGCGCTGCTCAACAGCGACCTCGTCCTCACCCGCGGCTGGCTCGAGCCGATGCTCGCGGTGCTCCGGCGCCACCGCCGCGCGGGCATCGTTGGCAACGTCCAGTTCCGCGCCGCCACCGGCGAGCTCGACCACATCGGGTTCGACGTCGGTCTCACCGGCAAACCCCACCACGACGAGTCGCTCCACCGGCTGTGGGCGCCGTGGTCGAGCCGCGAGACCGCCGCCGTCACCGCCGCCTGCCTGCTCGTGCCGCGCGAACTTTTTCTCCGGTTACGCGGTTTCGACGAGGGTTTCCGCAACGGCGGCGAGGATGTCGACCTCTGCTTCCGCGCCCGCGCGCTCGGCCGCACCTGCCGAGTCGCCCTGCACAGCCGCATCCTGCACCACGTCAGCGCCTCGCCCGGCCGCAAACTGCGCGACGAGGAGAACTCCCGCCGCCTCGCCCACCGCTGGCGGGAGGAATTCCTCCGCCTCAACCGCCGCCTCAGCGGGCTCCCGTGGTGTCACGAGTATCTTGAGCGCCATTGGGACGACCCGCGGGACTTCGACCGACTCCAGATTCTTGCCATCGCCTTATTCCGGCTCGGGCTGCGCACCACGCCGCATCCCGAGGTCGCAGAACAACAGGCCGAAGCCTTCCAGCGCGAGATCGACCACTGGGACCGCACGCTCGGCCCGCTGCCGCCGCAGGAGTTCGTCTCCTCGCTGCCGGCGGTGGCCGATTATTGAGTCTCGCGTATTGGACTGACGTCCGGTGGTAGGGCGTTCTGCCGTACGGCAGAATGGGCCCGCCGAGCGAACGGATGGCCCGGCAGTTCGTCTACCTTGGTCAGTCTATTGTGCGAGGCTCAATAGGTCTCGCGTAGGGCCCTCCCACATC
This sequence comes from Opitutaceae bacterium, assembly GCA_035415285.1. Taxonomy (GTDB): domain Bacteria; phylum Verrucomicrobiota; class Verrucomicrobiia; order Opitutales; family Opitutaceae; genus CAJCBL01. Next base: position 5,899 of record DAOOFR010000029.1, on the reverse strand, counting down.
GCGGGAGGGCGCTCCGGCATTCGGCAGAGTGGGACTGCCGATTCAACGGACGGCCTGGCAGTCCGGGGCCACCGCGATCACTCGACCGTGTGGATCGAAAGATCAGGTCCCCCGCGCCGGGCCGCTTTTCTCTGGCCGCGCCCCGCACCGCCGCTACGGTCCGCCGCATGAAGGTGATCGTCCTCTGCAGCGGCGGCATGGACTCCGTCGCCGCGCTCCACTGGGCCGCGCGCCACCACAGCGTCGCCGCGGCGGTGAGTTTCGACTACGGTTCGAAGCACAACGCCCGCGAGATCCCCTTCGCCGCCGAACACGCCCGCGCCCTCGGCGTGCCACACACGATCATCCCGCTCGACTTCATCGCCAACCTCTTCGCCTCCGATCTCCTGAAAACGGGCGGCGCCGTTCCGGAGGGGCACTACGAGGATAAGACGATGCGCCAGACCGTCGTGCCCTTCCGCAACGGCATCATGCTCGCCGCAGCCGGCGGGCTGGCCGAGAGCATCGGCGCCGAAGGGCTCGTCATCGCCGCGCACTCCGGCGACCACGCGATCTACCCCGACTGCCGCGAGGACTTCATGCGCGCGATGGGCGACGCCCTCCGCCTCGGCACCTACGCGGCAGTGCAGTTACTCCGCCCGTTCATCGCCCTGTCGAAGGGCCAGATCGTGCTCGAAGGCGCGAAACTCGGCGTCGACTTCGCCCGCACCTGGTCGTGTTACGTCGGCGGCGACATCCACTGCGGCAAATGCGGCACCTGCGTCGAGCGCCGCGAGGCCTTCCTCGTCGCCGGAATCCCCGACCCGACCCGCTACGCCGACGCCAGCCCGCTTCCGCCGAGGCCAACCGGAAGAGGAACCACTAATGCACACTAATGGACACTAATCCGGAGCTCCCCCTGCGATGAAATCGGTCTATTTGCTCTTCCACGCCCATCAGTTGCCCAAAGGTGAAGAAGATTCGAAACTCATCGGCGTCTATGCAACGCCCGCAGACGCCACAGCCGCTCAACAACGAGCTTCGGCCATGCCCGGGTTCAAGGATCACGCTGACGGCTTCACCATCGACGAGTACGAGATCGGCAAAGACCACTGGGCCGAGGGCTTCCGAACCATTAGCGCCGATTAGCGTCCATTAGCGGTTTCCCCTCCGAATTCTCCCGCCTTCCGCGCCGCCCATGCTGATCTCCGAAATCTTCCACTCGTTGCAGGGCGAAGGTGCACTGGCGGGCGTGCCATCGGTCTTCGTGCGCACCGCCGGCTGCAACCTCCGCTGCACCTGGTGCGACACACCCTACGCGTCGTGGTCGCCGGAGGGAAAGCAGCTGTCGGTCGCCGAGATCGTCGCCGAAGTTTCACGCCACCCGGCGCGCCACGTCGTGCTCACCGGCGGCGAGCCGCTGATCGCGGCGGAGTTGCCCGCGCTCGCCGCCGCGCTCCACGCCGCCGGCAAGCACATCACCATCGAAACCGCCGGCACGGTGCCGCCCGCCGGCATCGCCTGCGACCTCGCCTCGCTCAGCCCAAAGCTGCGCAACGCCACCCCGCCGCCCGCCCAGTTCGGCGCCGCGTGGAGCGACCGCCACGAAGCGCTCCGCTGGCAACCCGCCGTGGTCGCCGCGTGGCTCGCCGCCTACGACTTCCAGTTGAAGTTCGTCGTGGCGTCCGAGGCCGACCTCGCCGAGGCCGAAGCACTGCTCGCGCAACTCCCCGTACCGCCGCCGCGCCACAAGGTCCTGCTCATGCCCGAAGGCACCACCCGCGAGGCGCTCGCCGCCCGCACGCCGTGGCTCACCGCGCTCTGTCGCGACCGCGGCTACCGCTTCGCCCCGCGCCTGCACATCGACTGGTTCGGCAACAAACGCGGCGTGTGAGGGAGGCCCGTTTCTCTCGCCGATTCTGCCAACCGGCAGGACGAGACGTCCAGGGCGGGTGCAGCAGGGCGGTTGCGGAGAAACCGCCCCTCCACCCGCCACCCTTCCCCGCTCGACCACGCCGCACGAACTTCGCAGGCTGCGCGCGGTCACACGCCGCCGATGCCGGACACACCCACTCCTTCCTCCGCCCCCGTCGCCCGCCACGGCGAACTCTGGCTCGCGGGAGCGCTGCTCGCGCTCACCGCCCTCGCCTTTTGGCCGGTGGCGCGCTGGCTGGCCGCGCAGACCTTCGCCCGCGAACAGCTCAAGCAGTCGTTCTTCATCCTCGTGCTCGCCGGTCTCTGGATCGCCTGGGAGCATCGCCGGTCGCTGCACCTCCGGCTGCACCTCGACAACACCGGACTCGCGTGTCTGCTCGGTTCCTACGCCTGCGTGGCCGGCGCCTTCTTCCTGAAGACACCGCTGCTCGTGCTGGCCGGGCTGGTCGCTGCGGCCGCGGGCGCGGTCCAGGTCGTCTTCGGCGAACGCGCCCTGCGGCGGACGCTGCCGCTGCTCGCCGCCTTCGCGCTGCTGATCCTCTTCGTCCTGCTTTTCCCGGTGCTTGACTGGCCGCTGCGCAAGATGGCCGGGATCGAATCGGTGCGGATGCTCCAGTCGTTCGATCTGGTGTCGCAACTGCGCATCGTCGCCAACCCGGATGCTCAGCTCCAGCTGGTCAGCCCGCACGGCACGTTCACCGTCGCCACGGAGTGCAACGGCTTCGGGCTCCTCTCCTCCGCGCTGCTGCTCGGCACCATCGGCCTGCTCTACCGTCGCGCCCGCTGGTGGAAGTTTCCCGGGCTGCTCGCGTTGAGCCTGCTGCTCGCGTTCACCACCAATCTGCTGCGCATCGCGGCCATCGTCCTGCTCGCCCCCAGGTTCCCGGGACACTATCACGCGCTCCACGAGACCGCCGGCATCATCGCGCTCTACACCGGTCTCGGCGCCGTGTGGCTGCTCACCGGCTGGCAGCCGAAGGCAAAGCGGTAGCGCGAGGCGAATCGTGGGAGGGCGACGCCTCGCGTTCTTCGCAACGAAGTACGCTGGAACGACGCCCCCACGGAAAGACGCTCCGAATTCCGCCGTGGCATGGGTCTCCAGACCCATGTCCGGCAAGCGCACAACGCGGACACGGACCGGGAGGTCCGTGCCACGTCGCCGCCGCCTTACTTCGCCTCCAGCGCCTGCGCGAGGTCGGCGAGGATGTCGTCGCTGTCCTCGATGCCGATCGAGAGGCGGATGAAGTCGGGCGTGACGCCGGAAGCGGTCAGCTCCGCGGGCGTGAGCTGCGAGTGCGTGGTGCTCGCCGGATGGATCGCGAGCGACTTGGCGTCGCCGATGTTGGCGAGGTGGCTGAGGAGCTTGAGCCGGCCGATGAACGCGAGGCCGGCCTCGTAGCCGCCCTTCACGCCGAAGCCGACCAAACCGCCGAACCCGCCGGAGAGATACTTCTGCGCGAGCGCGTGCGCCGGGCTGCTCTTCAGTCCGGGATAGTTCACCCACGCCACGCGGTCGTGCGCCTCGAGGAATTGGGCGACCTTGAGCGCGTTGGCGCAGGTGCGCTCCATGCGCAGGTGCAGCGTCTCCAGACCCTGGAGCATCATGAACGAATTGAACGGGCTGATGCAGGCGCCGACGTCGCGCAGGAGCTGCAGCCGCATCTTCATGATGTAGGCGATGTTCGCGCCGCCGGCGGGCGGGAAGGCCTTGAAGGCGTCCCAATGCACGATGCCGTGGTAGCTCGGGTCGGGCTGGCTCAGGCCGGGGAACTTGCCGTTGCCCCAGTCGAAGTTTCCGCCGTCGACGACGATGCCGCCGAGCGAGGTGCCGTGGCCGCCGATGTACTTGGTGGCCGAATGCACGACGACGTTGCAGCCCCACTCGATCGGGCGGTTGAGGATCGGCGAGAGGCAGGTGTTGTCGACGATCACGGGAATGCCGGCCTCGCGCGCGATGGCGGCGACCTCGGCGAACGGGAAGATGTTGAGCCGCGGGTTACCGAGGCCTTCGCCGTAGAACGCCTTGGTATTCGGCCGGAGCGCCTTGCGGAAATTCTCCGGATCCTCGCCGTCGACGAACGTCACCTCGATGCCGAGCTTGCGCAGTGTGTACTGGAAGAGGTTGTAGGTGCCGCCGTAGAGCTGCGCGACCGAGACGATGTGGTCGCCCGCGCCGGCGATGTTGAGGATCGCGTCGGTGATCGCGGCCTGACCCGAGCTGTGCGCGAGCGCGCCGCTGCCGCCCTCGAGCGCCGCGAGGCGTTTCTCGAAGACGTCGGTCGTCGGGTTCATGAGGCGCGTGTAGATGTTCCCGAGTTCCTTCAGCGCGAAGAGATTCGCAGCGTGCTCGGCGTCGCGGAAGACGTAGCTGGTCGTCTGGTGGATCGGGGCGGCGCGGGAGCCGGTGACGGGGTCGGGAACTTGACCGGCATGCAGCGCGAGCGTGCCGAGGCCGGGTTTGCGAGTGGTGCTCATGGTGTGGTGATGTCGCGGGTAGCGGAGACGGTTACGGTGAGAGGGAGATTGGGAAGGAAGCGGAGCGGATTCCGGAGGGGACGACAGAAGGTAACGAAGGAAACGAAGAGAACAGTCGATCCATTCAGGGCGGTGTACTCATCATCGGGGACACCTCGGGTTGGCTAGGCGCCTTTTTGAAGAGGACCGTTTCAGGCTGAAACTCTTCGAGCTCGGCTGAAAGCTGCCACCAGCCATTCGGTTCCTTGGTGGCGCGAAGTGAAATGCCGTGATCGAAATTGTGCGCAAGATCCAGCCACGCGGAGCCTTCTCTCAGCTGCAAACGGTACGGCTTTAGCAACGAGAGGGGTGGCGGAATCTGCGCTGCTTGCAGTTCAGTCGTGCCATCCACGCCTTTGCGCTCGGTTGTGGCCAAAAGGCGGATGAGTTCATCGAGAATGAACGCCTTCTCAGCTTCGGAGAGCGCCAGGATCTTCTCGCGTTGAACCTGCACCTCTCGCGCAGGCTGGCAGGAGAACAGCAATCCGCCTGCGATCAGCCCGAGAAAAAGCAGGCCGTAGATCCCGAAGATGATTTTGCGAGCGGTGCCCATTCTCTGGAGCGACTATGCGCTTCGTTCTCTTCGTTACCTTGTGTGAAATTCCGACGGTTCGTTCCGAGTACGGCACAGGGCCGTTGGAGTGTAGGAGCCTGCTTGCAGACGACTGGCGAGCAGCCGGCCTGCGAACTCGGAATCGCCTGCAAGCAGGCTCCTACCTCGGAAAACTTGGCCGCCGCTCAGGGCAGCTTCGCCTCGAGGACCTTCCTGGTCTGGGCGGCGCGGTAATCGTCGAGCGCCTGGCGGATGCGGTCGTCGCCCTGCGCGAGGATCGCCACGGCGAAGAGCGCGGCGTTGATCGCGCCGGGCTTGCCGATCGCGAACGTCGCGACGGGGATGCCGCCGGGCATCTGCACCGTCGAGAGCAGCGAATCCAGACCCTTGAGCGACGCCGATTCCATCGGCACGCCGAGGACCGGCAGCGGGGTGACGGCGGCCATCACGCCCGCGAGGTGCGCGGCACCGCCCGCCGCAGCAATGATGACCTTGAGCCCGCGTTGGCCGGCGCCGCGGCCCCAGTCGAGGGCGGCGTCGGGCGTGCGGTGCGCGCTCAGGGCGCGGCGTTCGGTGGCGATGCCGAACTCGTCGAGCAGGCGGGCGGCAGCTTCCATGATGGGCCAATCGGAAGTGCTGCCCATGACAATGCCGACGAGCGGCTTGCCGGTGGCGGTGAAGGGAGCGGAGGATTTTTCGGTCACGGCGCCAAGCAGTACGAGGTCGCCGGCCGGCTTCAACCTGAAGTTTCCACGCCAAGCGGCACCGCTGAGGCGTGATCATGCGGTTGCCGCAAATCCACGAGCGAACCTCCGGCCACCGTTGGTGAAACCACCGACCGGCATGCTCGCCCCGTGGGTCCGGTCTCCGACCACAGTCGTCCCATAGCAGCGGAAAACGACGGTGCGGCCGCGAGCC
>DAOOFR010000028.1:0-27340 GCA_035415285.1 Opitutaceae bacterium | reverse complement strand
TGCCGCGCACGATGCTGCGCTACGCGCTCGAGAAACATGCGCCGGCGGAACGGCGACGGTGGTTGGCGGCGGGACGGTGAGCGGCGGCACGCTTTCGCAGGCACGGAGGCCTGCGCCACGGGGCAGGAAAAAGCCCGCCGGAGCGGTGGCTCGCGGCGGGCGGGAGAGGCACGTAGGCGGCGCGTCAGTTGCGCATGTGGAACGGCAGGGCGCTGTCGTCGGCGGCCGCCTGGCTCTGCGGTTTGACGTCGATCCTGAAGGGGACGGAGATACGCATGTTCACCGGCTGGCCGGACTTGCTGATCGCCGGGCCAAACTTCCACTGCTTGACGGCCTTCAGGCAGGGCTCGGTGAGGGCCGGGTTGTCGGACTTGTCGACCCGGACGTCGCGGATGGTGCCCTGCTTGGTGACCACGACCGAGATGACGACCTCGCCCTTGATCTCGCCCAGGTTGCCGGGGATGCTCGGGGCGGCGGTCTGGAGGATCTTCGGCGCACTCTTCACCTCGCTCGGCTTGGCGATGCGGTCGACATGGAGCATCTCGGCGTGGAGGCGGAGGGTGTGGTTGTTGGTGATCTCGCCGCCGAGCTTGATCGGCTCGTGGTTGGGCAAGGTGAACTCGAAGGACGCCTGGCCGGGCTGGAGTTCGGGGCGGACGATCGGGGTGACGCCAAGGTACTCGCCGTTCATGCGGACGGCGGCCCCGGAGGGATTGCTGGAGAGCGAGACGCCACCGAGGATGAAGGTGCTGTTCACATCGACGATGTCCTTGCCGGCGATGGACGCGTGTTCGGTGGTCGGCACCAGCCCTTGGCGGGTGAATTTGATCACGTACTCGCCGGGCAGGAGCTGGTCGACGCTGCCGGGGGTGCGGCCGGTGCGGATGGGCTGGTCGTCGGTCTTGTCGGCGGGGAAGACCGCGAACTCGGCGTCGGCCGGCTCGGAGCGGAGCATGAGTGTGCCGTAGACCCGCTGGAGGGTGACGCTGCCGAGGTCGAGGGTTTGTGCGCCCTTGACCTCGACGAGCTGCTCGACGGTGTCGTAGCCCGGCAGGGAGATGGACACCTTGCGCAGGCCGGGGGCGACATTGGTGATGGTGGCCGGAGTGATCTGTGGCGTGTCGCCGTCGATGGTGACTTCGGCGCCGACCGGGTCGGAGGTGATGGAGATAACGCCGGGGGCGCGGGCGAGGGCATCCTGCGCGGCCTTGGCGGCGGCGAGGGCATCGGCCTGCTTGCGGGCGTTCTCGGCGGCGAGCTGAGCCTGCTTCTCGGCCTCGGCCTTGAGGCGGGCAGCTTCGGCCTGGGCTTTCTTGAGCTCCTCCTGGCGGGCGGCTTCGCGTTTCGCGGCCTCCTCGGCATCAGCCTTGGCCTTGGCCTCCATCGCGGCCCTTTCCTTGGCCGCGGCCTTGCTCTGCTGCATGAAAAGGAAGCCGCCAATACCGACCACGGCGACGATTGCCGCGATGGCGATGAGCGCCACGGGGGACTTCTTCTTGGCGACGAACTCCGTGCTGGCCGGTTTCGGGGCGGCGGCCTTCGGGGCCGCCGCGGCGGGAGTCGGCTTGGGCGTATCCGCGGGCTTGGTGGGTTGTGGGGCGGGAGTCTTGGCGGCCGGAGCGGGGGTGGGCTTGGGCGCCTCCGCGGGTTTGGCCGGTTGCGGAGCCGGGGCCTTGGCGGCGGGAGCCGGAGCCGGGGCCGGGATCTTGGCGGCGGGCTGCGTGGGCTTGGCCGGGGTGGCGGGCTTGAGCGGCTGCGGAATCGCAGGCTTGGCGGGCTGCGGGGCAGGGATGGGCGCCTTGGCGGCGGGGGCCGGCTGCGCGGGCTTGGCGGGGACGGGGGTGGGGGCCGGTTGCGCCGGGCGCGGGACCGGGGTCGGGGCCTTGAGGGCGGGCTTGGGCGCGGGAATCGGGGTGGGGATCGGCGCGGATTTGGGCGCGATCACCGGGGCGGGAATCACGGGCTTGGGCGCCGGGGCGGGGGCCGGTGCGGCGACCGCCTTGGGGCCGGCCGGGAGAGCGATCTTGAACTCGGCGGCGCTGGCGGCATGCCAGACGGGCCTCCAGGCGTTGCCGCCCTTGGCGTTGACCGCTGCGCGGTGCAGCAAACCGAACGTTGCCGGGGCAAGCTGGCCGGGGACGATGTCGCCGCTGACGTGGAGCCCGAGTTCGCTGAGGGCGGTCTCGGGGTCGGGCTGCCAATTGGTGGTGCCGATCGCGGCGGCGAGGTGATTGACGAGCCAGTTCTGCGTGCCGGTGAGACCGGCGCAGGCCAACGCGGGCTTCTCTCCATGGGAGGGCAGCGCGGCGAGCGCGCTGGTGAGCATCGGGGCGAGGGCGCCGGCGACCCGCGGGGCGGCGTCGGTGAAGTCGAAGAGGTCGCCGTAGAACAGGCGGGCGGCGGCGAGCTGATACTTGAGGTTGAGCTCGGCGCGGATGGTCTCCCAGACGTCGGTCAGCTTGATCTCGCAGGGCACGACGGCTTCGACGCCGTTGGCGGTGACGAGGAAAAGGTGGGAGCGATCAAGGCCGAGCTCCCAGAGGGCGACGGCGTTCTGGCCGGTGACGCGCAGCAGACGGGTGATCGCGCCGATGTGATCGAGCACGCCGGGGCCGACCGGGCTCGCGGTGAGTTTGCAGCGCTCGGTGCCGGTCAGGAGCTTGTCCAGCCCCTCCTTCGGGGCGACGGCGAGCAGCCAGCGGTTCTCGCCCGCGGCCTCGACCGGGGCGCCCTTGCCGGCGGAGCAGCCGGCGACGACGAGATCGCCCGAGAAACCATGCGGGAGGCTGCCGGCGACCGCGCCGAGGGTGGCGTTGGCGCCGACCGCGCGTACTTGTTCTTCGGAAACGAGGTGCCAGGAGGAGGCGGGCACGAAGCCGCCGACCCCGGCGGTCCAGCCGGCGGTCTGCCAATCCGCGGAGGCCTCGTTGAGCAGCAGTTCGAGGATCGCCTTGTTGTCCAGCGCGGCGTTGCGCGACAGGCCGATCGCTCCGGCTTCGACGCGGACCACCTGGAGCGTGTTCGACGTCAGCTCGACGAGATGGTTGGAGGGGGAATCACCTCCGGCGGAGGATGCGGAAGAACTTGGATTCATGACGTTTGAAGTCGGAAAAACAGGGGGGCTTGAAGGGGTAGGCGGGCGGTCCGCGCGCGACAACCTTATACAGCACACGGTTTTAAATTCTAGGTCAATGACCTGTTAAAATTTCGTCACGGTCGAGCGAAAGGACGGGGCGGCCAGGGCCGGTTTGGCGGGTGGTTTTCCTGTGGGTGTCAGCCGCGTGGAGACGGGCTGAGGGGCTTCACCGCCTTCACCGGCCATTTGGAGACGGTGAGGCCCTTGGCGCCGCGGCTGGAGATGGCGAGGGCGGCGGCGTCGAACTCGAAGTCGCGCACCCGGGCGTGGCTGCGGCCGTCGAGCGAGATCTGGAGCTTGGTCGGCATCTCGGCGGGCGAGCGGGCGACGTGGAGCCAGACGATCTTGGAACCCTCGGAGGCGGTGAGCGGGTAGAGCTTGTCGCGGGTGAAACCGCCGAGCTGGAAGCGCTTGATGAAGGCCTTGCCGCTGTCCTTGTCCTGGTAGACGAGGGTGTAGACGGTGGTGTCGGCTTCCTTCGGGACGAGGGCGACGTGGATGATGTCGCGGCCCATGAAGAGCTTCTCGGCCACGCGGGAGACCTTGAGCGTGCCGTCGGCCATGATGCAGAGCACATCGTCGAGCACGGAGCAGTCGGCGACATAGTCGTGCTGCCGCCAGTTCAGGCCGATGAAGCCGTGCTCGCGATCGACGTAGAGGCGCTGGTTGGCGGAGACGACGGCGTGGACGCTGATCTGCTCGATCTCGTCGTAGGTGGTGCGGCGCTTGACGCCCTTGCCGTACTTGTCGGCGAGGCGCTCGAACCAGGCGATGGCGTAGTCGACGAGATGGGCGAGGTGGTGCCGGGCCTGCTTGAGATCGGCCTCGATCTTCTTGATCTGCTCGTCGGCCTGGAAGCGGTTGTACTTCGAGATGCGCTTGATGCGGATCTCGGTGAGGCGGGCGAGATCGTCGTCGGTGACCTCGCGGCGGAGCTGCTTGACGAAGGGTTTCAACCCCTCGCGGATCTCGCTGAGCACGTTCTCCCAGGTCTCCGATTTCTCGATCCGGCGGTAGATGCGCTCCTCGATGAAGATGCGCTCGAGCGAGTCCCAGTGCCACTGCTGCTCGAGCTCGCCGAGCTGGATCTCCAGCTCGAGGCGGAGGAGGGCGAGGGTCTTGTCGACGGAGCGACGGAGGATCTCGGAGACGCCGAGGAAGGCGGGGCGGTCCTGCGTGCCCCGGCCGGCGGCGGCGGGCAGGGTGTCGATCACGCAGGCGGCGGGGGAGAGCGAGACCTGGCAGTCGGTGAAGACGTAGAGCTGCTGGATGAGCTGCTCGGCGTCGGCGCCCTGCGGGAGGTGGACGAGAATCTCGACCTTCTCGGCGGTGTTGTCGTCGATGTGGCGGATCTTGATCTTGCCCTTGGCGTTGGCGGCGAGGATGGAGTCGATGAGCGACTCGGTGGTGGTGCCGAAGGGCAGCTCGGTGATGGCGAGCAGGTACTTCGAGCGCGTCTCGATCTTGGCGCGGATCTTCACCTTCCCGCCGCGCTCGCCGTCGTTGTATTCGGAGAAGTCGGCGATGCCGCCGGTGGGGAAGTCGGGGAAGATGCGGAAACGTTTCCCCTGCAAATGGTTCACCGCGGCGCGGCAGAGATCGTTGAAATTGTGCGGGAGGATCCGGGTCGAGAGACCGACGGCGATGCCCTCCGCGCCCTCGAGCAGCACGATGGGGAACTTGGCCGGGAGTGTCACCGGTTCCTTGGTGCGGCCGTCGTAGCTGAGCTGCCAGGTGGTGGTCTTCGGGTTGAAGAGCACCTCCTTGGCGAAGGGGGTGAGGCGGGCCTCGATGTAGCGCGCGGCGGCGGCGCCGTCGCCGGTGAGGGTGTTGCCGTAGTTGCCCTGCGGTTCTACGAGCCAGCGGCGCTGGCCGAGGTGCACGAGCGCGGCCTCGATGGAGGCGTCGCCGTGCGGGTGCAGGCGCATGCAGGCGCCGACGACGTTGGCGACCTTGTGGAAGCGGCCGTCCTCCATCTCCCAGAGCGTGTGGAGGATGCGGCGCTGGACGGGCTTGAGGCCGTCGTCGATGTGGGGGACGGCGCGGTCGAGGATGACGTAGCTGGCGTAGTCGAGGAACCACCCCTTGTAGCTCTGGGCCAAGGGCGCGGGGTCGGCGGTCGCCGGGCCGGCTGGCGCCACGGGCGAGGGCGGACTGCCGGGGTCGGCGGGCGGATTGGCGGAGTCGGGCGGCTCCGGGGCTGCGGGCTGCGCGGCGGCGGCGGCTTGCGCGGCGGCGGCTTCGGCTGCGGCCTTGGCGGCGTTGAAGTCGAAGCTCTCCTGCTGGGCGTCGGGTTTCTTGCGTTTGGGCATGGTGGACGGAGCCGGCGCGGGGCGCCGCGAAAAGGGAAGGGGGAGAGCAAGAGGAACCCGACGGCGCCGTTCAAGCCCGAGAATGCGGCGAGGCGGTTCCTTTGGCGGGGCCGGCGGGGGCGGGTTTGCGGCGCAGTTCGCGGGGCTGGCAACCGAAGTGGGCGCGCATCGTGCGGTTGAACTGCGAGAGCGACTGGAACCCGCAGGCGAACGCCACGTCGGTGACCGGCTTGTCGGTCTCGACGATCAACGCCTTGGCCCGTTCGGCCCGCACGCGGGCGACGTACTCGACGAAGCGCAGGCCGGTGTTGTGATGGAAGACGCGGCTGAGGTGGCCGGTGCTCACGCCGAGGCGCTGCGCAAATTCCGGCAACGACAACGGCCGGGCGTGTTCCGCACGTACAAGTTTGCAGGCCTGATCGACCAGCGGCGGCATCGTCGCCGGCGGGTGCACGATGTGCTGGGTGATGCCGAGCACGAGCCGCTCCGCCGCGGCCTCGACCAGGCGGGACATGGCGGCGAGGCGCCGCGGCGCGGCGACGGGCGTGTCGGCGGCGAGCACCTCGAGTTGCGCGGCCGGGAGCGTCACGCCCACGCGGCCCAGCAGGTGGCGCGCGCGGTTGAGTGCGGCACGGTCGGGCGGTTGCAGGCGGTTGTGCCCGAAGACGAGGAAACCGAAGGTCTGGCCGCCGGTGCGCAGCGGCACCGCCGTCTCGCTCAGGCCCGCATCGCAGCCGGCGGTGGCCGGTTTCTCGAGCGCCTGCTCGAGCAGCTTCTGCAGGAAGCCCGCGCAGTGTTTCGCCCCCGCCGGGTGTGCGTGGAGGAAACGGCAGAGCGTGCACACCTCGGCGCCGAGCGTGCGATGCCCCAGCGCGGTGACGAAGTGCAGCGGCAGCCCCGTCGCTTGCGTGAAGTCGTCGACGCACTGCTGCAGCTCCGGCAGGGCGCGGATGCGTTCGCTGAGGGTCTCGCGGATCGTGCTGGGCATTTCTTGCGCGCAGCATCGCATCGGCTGCGCGATTTGGCACGTCATAAAATGCACACTCGGTCCGGCCTGCTGCGCAGCGGGCGGGCGACCTTTCGACTATGGTGGTGGCGTCACCAGACACCAACGCCATGAATCCCGCGCCCGTCGTCTTCAACAACACCGTCCTGCGCGACGGTCACCAGTCGCTCGCCGCGACCCGCATGAGCACCGCCCAGATGCTGCCCGCCGCGCCGCTGCTCGACAGCCTCGGCTTCGGTGGTCTCGAGACCTGGGGCGGTGCGACGATCGACGCGAGCCTGCGCTACCTCGGCGAGAATCCGTTCGACCGGCTCCGCGCGCTCAAGGCCGCCGCGCCGCGCACCCCGCACATCATGCTCCTGCGCGGCCAGAACATCGTGCAGTATACAAGTTTCCCCGACGATGTGGTCGAGGCCTTCGTGCGCTGCTCGGCCGCGGCCGGGTGCGACGTCTTCCGCGTCTTCGACGCCCTCAACGACGCGCGCAACCTCGCCACCGCGATCCGCGCGGTGCGCGCCGCCGGCCGCACCGCCCGCGGCGAGATCTGCTACACCGCCAGCCCGGTGCACACGCTCGACCGCTTCGTGGCCTTCGGCGAGGAGCTCGCCGCGCTCGGCTGCCACACGCTCGGCATCAAGGACATGTCGGGCATCCTCGCCCCCGCCGTCGCCGCCGAACTGGTCCGCCGGCTCAAGGCCCGCACCGGCCTGCCCGTGGTCGTGCACAGCCACGACACCGCCGGCTTCGCCGCCGCCGCCTACTACGCGGCCATCGAGGCCGGGGCCGACGCCGTGGAGACCTCGATCCAGCCCTTCGCCGACGGCACCGCGCAGCCCGACACCCAGCGCATGCTCGCCCTGCTCGAGCACCACCCGCGCTGCCCACACTACGACCGCGAGCGGCTGCTCGAGCTGCGCCGGCACTTCGAGAAAGTCTACGCGGAGCTCGGCTCGTTCACCAGCCACGCCAACGAGCGCACCGATCCCGATGTGCCCGTCTATCAGATACCGGGCGGCATGATCTCGAACTTCCGCACGCAGCTGCGCGAGCTCGGCATGGCCAACCGCCTCGACGAGGTGCTCGCCGAGATCCCGCACGTGCGCCGCTGCCTGGGCTGGATCCCGCTGGTCACGCCCACCTCGCAGATCGTCGGCACGCAGGCCATGCTCAACGTGAAGTTCGGCCGCTGGAAGAACTTCGCCCCCGCCGCGATGGACATCGCCTTGGGCAAGTACGGCCGCACCCCCGGCCCCATCGACCCCGAGGTGCTCCGGCTCGCCGTCGAGCGCACCAAGGAGGAGCCGCTGGAGGGTCGCGCCGCCGACCGCCTGGCCCCGCGCATGGAGACCCTCCGCGCCGAGCTGCGCGCCAAGGGCCTGCCGGCCGACGACGAGACGGCCGTGCTCTACGCCATGTTCCCGCAGCAGGTCCTCGACCTCCACGCCGGTCGCAAACCCGCCGCCGCCGCGCCCGCGCCGGCCCCCGCCGGCACTGCCACCAAACCCGCCACTCCCGCCAAACGCTTCCGCATCACCCTCGGGGCGCACCGGCGCGACGCCATCGTCGAGGAGGTCGACTGACATGCCCGCCACCACCGACACCGCCCGCCTGCTCGACCGCATCGCTGCGCTCGAGGCCCGCCTCGCCGAGGTCGAACGCCGCGCCGGCATCGAGCCGCCGCTCGACGAGAGCATCCCGTGGACCGTGATCGTCGCCGCCGTGGCCGCGGTCGTGCGCGAACCCTTCGCCATCCGCATGGTCGAGCTCGCGCCCGCCCCCGAGGTCAACTGGTGGGGGCTCGAGGGCCGCGTGCGCCAGTTCGCCAACCGGCCGCGGCATTGATCCGCTTCGTCTCCGAAACTCAACGTCAATCGCAACATCGACCCGCTTCATCTGCCCATGAAAACCGCCGTCGCTTCCCCCGCTCCCTCCGCCGCGCCCGCGGCCGGCCCGCTGCCGTTCGCCCTGCCCGCCGAAGCCGCCGACCTTCTGCGCGCCTGCCCGGGCTTCACCGTGCCCGACTCCATCGACGATCTCGTCTCGCTCGCCGTGCGCGACGCCCGCGAGGGCTGGCACGAGGTCGCCTACGAGACCCCCGGCAAGGGCCGGGTGGTCGAGGCGCTCGTCTGCCGCACCCGCAACGGCATCGCCGCCAACTACACCGAGCCGTACATGCGGCGCCGCGACCCGGACTGCATGGTCATCGGCGACAAGCTGCCGACCGACAAGCCCACGTACCGCGAGCGTTTCGGCGGCGACTTCGGCGAGCTGCGCGAGGCCACCTTCGCCTGGCTGCGCACGCAGCGGCTGGCGGTATTCCCCTTCGTGGCCGGCGTGGCGGGGAAGGGGACCGACGCCGTCGTCATCGCGCCCGACAACGCCGGTTTCTTCGCCCTCGGGCTGGCGCTGCTCCAGGGCATGCTCGCCCCCGCGGAGATTCCCGCCGGCTTCGCGCCCAAGGCGGTGATCTACGTGGCGCCGCCGTTCCGCCACACGCACTTCGGCGGCAAGCAGATCGTCGTGCACAACCGCCGCGAGGGTCTGCATGAGCTTTTCAGCTACAACCTCTACCCCGGCCCGAGCGCGAAGAAGGGCATCTACGGCGTGCTGCTCAACCTCGGCGAGGCCGAGCGCTGGGTCACCATGCACTGCTCGACCGTGCAGGTCGTCACCCCGTACGACAACCGCCTCGTCATCTCCCACGAGGGCGCCAGCGGCGGCGGCAAGAGCGAGATGCTCGAGCACGCCCACCGCGAGAAGGACGGCAGCCTCCTGCTCGGCCGCAACGTCGTCAACGGCGAGGAGCGCCTCCTCACCCTCCCGCGCACCTGCGAGCTCCGGCCCGTGACCGACGACATGGCGCTCTGCCATCCCTCCCTCGACAAGGGTCGCGGCAAGCTCTCGCTCATGGACGCCGAGGACGCGTGGTTCGTGCGCGTGAATCACATCGGCCGCTACGGCGTCGACCCGCACCTCGAGCGCCTCACCATCCATCCCCCCGCGCCGCTGCTCTTCCTCAACATCGAGGGCAAGCCCGACGCCACCACGCTGATCTGGGAGCACACGCTGGACGCCCCGGGCAAGCCCTGCCCGAACCCGCGCGTGATCATCCCCCGCCAGATCGTGCCCGGCATCGTCTCCGGTGCGGTCGATGTCGACATCCGCAGCTTCGGCGTGCGCTGCCCCCCGTGCACCCGCGAGAACCCGAGCTACGGCATCATCGGCCTCTTCCACCTGCTGCCGCCGGCCCTGGCCTGGCTGTGGCGGCTGGTCGCCCCGCGCGGCCACGCCAACCCGAGCATCGTGCAGACCGAGGGCATGTCCTCCGAGGGCGTGGGCTCGTACTGGCCCTTCGCCACCGGCCGCATGGTCGACCACGCCAACCTGCTCCTCAACCAGATTGTGGCGACGCCGGGTGTGCGCTACATCCTCGTGCCCAACCAGCACGTGGGCGCGTGGGAGACCGGCTTCATGCCGCAGTGGATCGCCCGCGAATACCTGGCCCGCCGCGGCAACGCCCAGTTCACGAAGAAGCAGGTGCGCGCCTCGCGCTGCCCGCTGCTCGGCTGCGCGCCCACGCAGGTCATCGTCGAGGGGCGCTACCTGCCGCCGTTCTTCTTCGAGGTCGAGCGCCAGCCCGAGGTGGGCGAGGTCGCCTACGATCGCGGCGCCGAGATCTTGTCGGAGTTCTTCGCCCGCGAGCTGCGGCAGTACCTCAAGCCCGAGCTGCTCGGCCTGGGCCGCGAGATCATCGAGTGCTGCCTGGATGGCGGCGCGCTCGAGGACTACGCGCGCCTCATCGACCACGAGACCTTCGCCAACGAGGACTGAGCCGCCGCCATGGCCGCGGAGTTCTACGACCTCACCCTGCAGCGCGGCCGCCGGCCGGCGTTCGACGCCGCGCCGGCCCGCCACCGGCGCCGCGTGCACGATGTCGATTACATCGCCGTGCGCGGCATGCAGGGCGGCGACCTCTACTGCACCCGCGAGGGCTGGGCCGTGGCCGAGTCGCTCCTGCCCGCCGTCTGGTACGACGACCAGCGCTTCCGCACCGTCGGCCGCGCCCTGCCCGGTGCGACCGGCTCGGTCTACCGCGTGCCCGCGCCGCATCCGGTCCGGCGCGACATGGGACTGGTCGTGAAGTTCTGCCGCTTCGGACAGGACGTGGGGCTCACGGTGCTCGGCGACGCCGCCGGTTTCCCCTGGCCCGCCAAGCTGCTCGACGATGCCCAGTTCCTCGGCCCGTTCGAGGAGTTCGCCGCGATCGGTCGGCTGCGGGCGCAGGTCGCCACCGGCCGCGCCCCGGTGGTGCGCACGAAGCGCCCGCTCGCCATCTACTGTCCGCCGGCGCGGCACCCGCTCTGGGAACTCGGCCGGGCCCATCATCTGTACGCGCGCCAGGCCGCCGCGCTCGACGCGGACCAGCGGCGCCGCCCGGAGCAGCCGCCCGTCGCCTACGATCCCGAGCGACTCTACGTGCTGCTCTACCAGTGGGTGCATGGCATCGACGCCGAGGAGGCCGCGCGCCACGGCGCGATCTCCAACGCCGCGATGGTCGAGCTCAGCCACGCGGTGGCGCGCGATGTGGCGGCGCACGGGTTCGCCGTGCTCGACCACAAGCCGCGCCACGTGATCGTGCGCCCGCAGCGCGATGGCCGCCTCGTTTCGCACCGCGGCCGCACCGCCTACGCCGTGATCGACTACGAACTGCTCGTGCCGCTGCCCGGAGCGAACGCTGTCACCACTTCTTCCGCATGAACAAAGAAACCTCCGCTCCCTTCGCTCCCACCGCCACCGGCCAGCCGCTTGTCGGCATCGTCATGGGCAGCACCTCCGACTGGCCCGTCATGGAGGCTGCCGCCCGCCTGCTGGATGAGTTCGGCATCGCCACCGAGCGCCGCGCGCTGAGCGCGCACCGCACGCCCGACGCCGCCCTCGCCTGGGGCCGCGGCGCCGGCTCGCGCGGGCTCAAGGTCATCATCGCTGCCGCCGGTGGTGCCGCCCACCTCGCGGGCGTGATGGCCGCCGTGACCCCGCTGCCGGTCCTTGGCGTGCCGATCGAATCGGCGTCGCTCAAGGGACTCGATTCGCTGCTTTCGATGGTGCAGATGCCCGGCGGCATCCCGGTCGGCACCTTCGCCATCGGCAAACCCGGCGCCGTGAACGCCGCGCTCTTCGCGATCGCGATCCTCGCGCAGGGCGACGAACGCATCCGCCAGGCGCTCGATGCCTACCGCGCCAACCAGACCAGGAAGGTCCTCGAAGCCAAGCTGCCCTGAGCGCAGCCTGCGTTCCCGCCGGGGCTGACGCGCACTCACTCGCGCCGGCCCCGGACCACTCCCGCCCGTCCGCTACCCGCCATGTCCGACATCCAACGTCTGCTCGCCAACAACCGCACCTGGTCCGCCGACATCCGCCGGCGCGATCCGGAATTCTTCCCGAAGCTGGCGCGCCAGCAGAAACCGTCGTTCCTGTGGATCGGTTGCGCCGACAGCCGGGTGCCGGCCAACGAGATCGTGGGCCTGCTGCCCGGCGAGATGTTCGTGCACCGCAACATCGCCAACGTGGTTGCGCACTCCGACCTCAACTGCCTTTCGGTCCTCCAATACGCCATCGATGTCCTGCAGGTTCGCCACATCATCGTGTGCGGGCATTATGGATGCAGCGGCGTGCGCGCCGTGGTGCAGGGGCAGCGCGTGGGCTTGGCCGACAACTGGCTGCGG
Source organism: Opitutaceae bacterium (assembly GCA_035415285.1). GTDB lineage: Bacteria > Verrucomicrobiota > Verrucomicrobiia > Opitutales > Opitutaceae > CAJCBL01. The sequence goes on along the minus strand of DAOOFR010000028.1, from coordinate 15,163 downwards.
CACGTGGAGGATGTGTGGGAGCGGCACGACGCGGCGGTCTCCGCCGCGCCCACGCTCGACGCGAAGGTCGACCGGCTCTGCGAGTGCAACGTGGTCGCGCAGGCCGCCAACGTGGCCCGGACCACCGTGGCGCGCGACGCGTGGGCGCGCGGCCAGCCGCTCGCCGTGCACGGCTGGATCTACGGACTGGGCGACGGTCTGGTGCGCGACTTGGGTGTTACGGTCGACCACGCGGCAGGGGCGTGATTCGCCCCTGCGCGCGCCGAACGCACAAAAACGTGTTCCGATCGGAACACGTTTTTGTGCGTTTCGCCCGGTCGCCGGGGCGTGGGCCTCCGCGATGGCGTGGTTCCGCGAACACGCGGTCCATGTCCGGCGCGGACCGCGTGTTCGGTCTCCACCTCGGGCAGACTATTGCGCGAGGATCAACGACTCTGCGGCGATGAAGTGCCGCGGCGGCGCCAAAGGACGATGGCGAAGGTCCCGAGGCCCAACACGATCGCATACGTCGAGGGCTCGGGGATCGCAGCGGTCTCCGCGGCGAGCGCGTAGAACCCGAGGGCGACCCGGTCCTGGCCGGCCGCGTTGAGGTGGCCTTCGTCGGACGCCCAATCCGTGGAGAGGCGCAGATACTCCGTCCCGTCGTGGGGGAAGGTCGTCGCCTGCCCGGTGGCACCATACGTCTCGATGTCGGCGATATCGAAGAGGGTCTTGTTGTTGGTCGCCGCCCAGGTGCGCAGGGCGGTGTTGAACTGGTTGCGCAGGACGTTGTCGGCGCCACTGCCCGTGTTGAGGGGCATCGTCATGTAGACGAAGTTCGTGCCGGTGTGGGCGGCCTCGAGCGTGAGCATCGAATCGCGGTACACGGTCCAGGCGGCGTTCTCGTCGATCCAGCAGAATTTGTTCAACGCGAAGGTGGTGGCGATGCCACCGGCGTTGATGCGGCTGGCGAAATCCGCGACCTTGTCGGTCCAGTCCGGATTGCCGCGGGCGTATTCGTAGACTGTTCCGGCGAGGAGGGTGCCGGGCGGCGAGCTGACGCCGCTGGTGGTCAGTTGGTAGAGCCCGGGGTTGCTGGTGTGCAGTCGGTCGAGGCCGTCGACGATGTTGCTGCCGACGGAGGCGTGTTCGAAGTAGAACGTGCTTTGCGCGACCGCATCCATCGTCGCCTGGGAGTAGGCGGGGACGAGCTGGATGGAGGTGTGGTCGATCACGATGTTGGCGGAGGCGGAGGCGGTGACGAGCAGCGGGAGCAGGCCCACTGCGACGAGGATGATGTGTCTAGGGATTCGATGCATGATGGTATGATGATGAACCGAACGAACGCCGCGGATTCTGCCGGTCGTCGCCCGGCGGGCCAAAACCTGCCGCCGCAAAACGGCGTGAATCCGCGCCGCGGTTGCCGCGCCCGCCCTCCGCGCGCGCCGGGGCGCCACTGGGGTTCCTTTCCCCCCGCTGCGCCCCAGCCTTGACGCCGCCCGCCCCGCTCCGGTTTGTTGGTCGGCTTCGATGCTCACGATCGCCGACATCTCCAAGTCCTACGGTACCCGCGAACTGTTCTCCGACGTCTCGCTCTTCGTCGCGCGCACCGACCGCTTCGGCTTGGTCGGCGCCAACGGCGCGGGCAAGTCCACGCTCTTCAACCTCATCCTCGGCGAGGAGTCGCCCGACACCGGCACGATCACCTGGGAGCGCGGCGCCGACTTCGGCTTCCTGCCGCAGGAGAGCGCCCCGGCCGGCGACGAGACGATCCTGCACCTGGCCACCAGCGGCAAGAAACTCGCTCCGGAAAACGATGACGACTACGACATCGACTGGACGCTCGAGCCGCGCGCCAAAAAGATCCTCGCCGGCCTCGGCTTCCGCGAGGAGGACCATCTCAAGCCGGCCAACACGTTCTCCGGCGGCTGGGTGATGCGCGCGCATCTGGCGCGCCTGCTCGTGAGCGAGCCCGCGTTGCTCCTGCTCGACGAGCCGACGAACCATCTCGATCTCGAGGCGCTGCTCTGGTTCCAGGACTACCTGACGCGTTATCCGGGCGGCCTGCTCGTGATCTCGCACGATCGCGCGTTCCTCAACGCCCTGTGCAACGGCATGCTCGAGCTGCGCGGCGGCACGCTCAATCGCTACACCGGCAACTACGACGACTTTCTCAACGAGAAGGAGGCCCGCAAGGCGCAGCAGCTCGCGCAGTACAAGAACCAGCAGCGCGAGATCGCCCACCTCCAGAAATTCGTCGATCGCTTCGGCGCCAAGGCCTCCATGGCCTCGCGCGCGAAGTCGAAGGAGAAACAGATCGAGCGCTTGCAGGAGGAGGCGGTCGAGGCGCCGATCGAGGAGCTCAAACGCGTCAACTTCCGCTTCCCGCAGCCGCCGCGTTCCGGCCTGAAGGTCGTCACCCTCTCCCATGTGCAGCAGGCGTACGGCGACCACGTCGTCTATCGCGACCTCAACTTCCAGGCCGAGCGTGGCCAGCGCATCGTGCTCGTCGGTCCCAACGGCGCGGGCAAGTCCACGCTGCTCAAGATCCTCGCCGGCGTCATCCCGATCCAGGGCGGCGAACGCGAGCTGGGCAGCAACGTCGTCGCCGGCTACTTCGCGCAGAACCGTGGCGACAATCTCAACACCTCCGCCTCCGTCTTCGAGAACGTGATGGAGCTGCGCACCGAGGCCAACCAGCTCACCGAGCAGCGCGCGCGCACCATCCTGGCCGCCTTCCTCTTCCGCAAGGACGACGTCTTCAAGCCGGTCGGCGTGCTCTCCGGCGGCGAGAAATCCCGCCTCGCGCTCGCCCGCATCCTCGTCGATCCGCCCAACTTCCTGCTCATGGACGAGCCGACGACGCACCTCGACATCGCGTCGATCGATGCGCTCGTCCTCGCGCTCAAGCAGTACGAGGGCACGCTCGTGTTCATCAGCCACGACGTCTACTTCATCCGCGCCCTCGCGCAGACCGTGCTCCACGTCCACTCCGGCCGGCTCACGCCGTATGCGGGCGACTACGACTACTATCTCGACAAGTCGAAGGCCACCAACGAGCGCGCCGCCCTCACGGCCGGCTTCACCGACGCCCGGCCCGTGCAGCAGGCCGCCGCCGCGGCGCCCGCGCCGCAGGCCGGGAAGGCGAAGAAGATCAGCCCGAACGAGGTCCGCAAACTGCGCACCGAGGTGAGCAAACTCGAGGAGGCCGTCGCGCAGCTCGAGGCCAAGCAGGCCGAGCTCGCCGCGGAGTTGGAAAGCCCCGACACCTACGCGGTCGCCGGCCGCGCCCAGCACCTCAACCGCGAACTCACGGCGATCACCGACCAGATCACCACCGCCACGCAGGAGTGGGAGGCCGCCGCCCTGCGGTTGGAGGAGGCGGGCGGCGAGGCGGCGAACGGGTAGGCGCGGGGCCCTGCCCCGGTGCGGGATGGTCTCCGGCCCCGGCGGGGGCGCCGCCATGGCGCGCCACCGTTCGGAGCTCCGGGCGGCCGGACACCGGTCCGACGCGCCTTCGCGCCGTTGGTGTGCCGGCTTGGGGCGCGGTCATGCCGTCGGCGTAGGGTGCGTGCTCGCTCGCACCGCTCGGCAGGAACGAGCGCCACCGGGCTGAGCAAGCTCAGCCCCTGCAACCGGAAGCGGTGGCCCGACCGAGTGAAACCCGCGCCAGTTGCATCGTTACAGCTGAGGTCGCGCCCCGCTCAATCCCCGGCGCCGCGCAACTGCGCCAGCCCGGACTGGGCCTCGGCGTGGCCGGGGTCGAGCGCGAGAGCCTTCTCGTATTCGGCGATCGCAGCCGTGCGGCGGCGCGGGTCGCGCGCCAGCGCGGCGGCCAGGGCCGCGTGCGTCTCGGCGGTCTCGGGCAGGATGAACAGTGCCAACCGCAGTTGCGCGATGGCCTCGTCGAGCCGGCCCGGCAGGGTTGCGAGCGTGCGGCCGAGTTCGAGCAGCGCTTCGCCGTTTTCCGGATTGAAGCGCAGCACGGCGCGGAACTGCGCGACTGCCTCCTCCTGCCTGCCGGGCAGCTGGCGCAACGCGCGCCCGAGGTTGAGGCGCGGCGCGGGTTCGTCGCCCTTGATCCGGATCGCCTTCTCGAAGGCGGCGAGCGCCTCCGGGGTGCGGCCGGGCTCGCGCAGCAACGCCAGCCCGCGGCGGTTGTGCCGCTCGGCGATGGAGGCGATGATCGCGGCCATCCGCTCGAATTCCTCGCGGGCCTCCTGCGCGGTCTCCGGCGACTTCCGGTAGGCGAGGTGCAGGTTGTAGTGCGCCATCCAGTTGTTCTCCGTCACGGCGACGGTGTGGCGGAAGAGCGCGATGCTGTTCTTCCAGTGCCGCAGTTGCAGCGAGGTCGCCACCACACACGCGGCGCTGGCGACACCGGCGGCCACGCCGAGCACGAGCCGGCGGCGCGGCAGCCGGGCCGAGCTCTCGGCCGCGAGCCAGACGAGCGCGAGCGTTGCGCCGATCGAGGGCAGGTAGGAGTAGCGGTCGGCCATCGTCTGCCCGCCGACCTGCACGAAACCGATCACGGGCACCAGCGTGCCCAGAAACCACAGCCAGCCCACGAGCGCCCACGGCCGGCCGCGGCGCAGGGCGAGCAGGGCGGCGCCGGTGAGCGCGAGCAACAGCGCTCCGCAAAGCAGCGTGGCGCCGAGCGGCGGCTGTTCGCCGAAGTTCGGGTAGAGCACCGCGAGGTCGGCCGGCCAGAGCAGTTTCCCAAGGTATCGGGGGTAGGCGAGCACGGCGTTGGCGGCGCGCGCGGCGGACGTGAAATCCTCCAGCGCCTTCACCGCCCCGCCGGCGCTTTGTGCTTTGGCGGTGAGCACACACGAGACCGCGGCGAGGGCGAAGAACGGCAGCTTCTCGGCGAGCAGCCGCAGCCAGGCGCGCGGCGTGGCGAGCGGGGCGCGCGCCAGCGGCCAGAGGTCGAGCAGCAGCAGCACACACGGGAGCGTGACCAGCATGGGCTTGGCGGTGAGTCCGAGCGCGAAGAGGAACAGCGCCGCGGCGTAGAGCCAGCCGGCGCGCGGACACCCCGCGGCGCGGCGTTGTGCGTAGGCCGTGTAGGCCCAGAGCGTGAACAGGCCGAGCAGCATGCTCAGCACATCCTTGCGCTCGGCGACCCACGCGACCGATTCGGCACGCAGCGGGTGCAGCCCGAACAGCGCGGCCACGATCAGGCTGCGCCACAGGAAACCGGTCGCGCGGCGCAACCACACGAACAACACGAGCGTGGCCGCGGCGTGGAGCAGGAGGCTCGTGAGATGGTGGCCCCACGGCGCGAGTCCGAAGAGCGTGCAATCGAGCTGGTGCGACATCCACGTGAGCGGATGCCAGTTGGAGTGTTCGAAGCTGGTCCAGGCCCAGCGGATATTCTCCGCGGTGAGCCCGCTGTTCACGTGCGGGTTGCCGACCACGTAGGCGGGGTCGTCGTAGGTGATGAAGTCGTGCCGCAGCGCCGGCAGGAAGACGCCGAGAACGACGAGGAAGAGCAATGCGCCCGGCCAACGGGGCCAGCGGGAGTCGGCCGTGGCCGCCGCCGGGCCGTCCATGGTGTCGCCGCCGGGGGCTGCCGGCAGACGGGCGGGCGGTGTTTGCGCGAGCAGACGGGAGGGGCGGCGGTGGGCCATCGCCACGATGGGAACTCAACCGCGCGGCGCGCCGCGACACCAATTTGTTCGGGTGGCGAGGCCTCGTTCCGCTGGCGTGGGGCCGCACGCGAGATCGGCGGCGGGTTTCGCGCTCAGCCGACGGTAGCGGGCGGCGGGCGCTCGCCGAACAGCGCGGTGCCGACGCGGATCATCGTGCTGCCCTCCGCGATGGCGGCGGCGAGGTCGCCGGTCATGCCCATCGAGAGTTCGGGCAGGGCGACGCCGAAGCGTGCGGCGAGCTCGTCGCGGATGCCGCGGAGGTTGGCGAAGGTGTGGCGCGCCACGCCCGGGTCGGCGGAGAGCGGGGCGATCGTCATGAGCCCCTCGACACGGAGGGCGCGCTTGCCGAGGGCGTGGGCGAGCAGGGCGGGGGCGTCGGCGGGTTCGGCGCCGAACTTCGCGGGGTCGTTGCCGGCGTTGATCTGGAGCAGGACCGGCAGCACGCGCCCGGCGGCGGCGGCCTCGCGGTCGAGCACGTCGAGGAGTTTCGCGCTCTCCACACTCTGGACGCGGTCGAAATGGCGGGCGGCCAGCTTGGCCTTGTTGGACTGGAGGTGACCGATCAGCTCCCAGCGCACCTGCACCCCCTGCGCGGCGCATCCTTCCTGTTTGGCGACCGCCTCCTGCACCCGATTCTCGCCCACGGCCGCGAAGCCGGCGGCGGCGGCGAGGGCCACGGCCTCGGCCGGATGGTTTTTCGTGACCGGGAGCAGGCGCACGGTCGCCGGATCGCGCCCGGCGGCGGCGCAGGCGGCGGCGATCTGGCCGCGGACCGCGGCGAGGGCGGCGGGGAAGGTGTCGGCGAGGTTGGACATAACGGAGCCTACTCGGGGATTGCCTATTTATTAGGCGCTATTATCGGGATCATAACGCTTTGGCCCCCCATGCAAATTGAGAACTTCAAGATTTTCGCGGACTTGGTGGAGACGAAGAGTTTCTCCAAGGCAGCCAAACTCAACGGCATCACGCAGTCGGCGGTGAGCCAGCAGGCGCGTTCGATGGAGCGCCAGTTCAAGGCGCTGCTCATCGACCGCAGCCAGAAGCAGTTCCAGCTCACCCGCGAGGGCCAGCGGGTCTACGAAACCTCGAAGGACATCCTCAATCACTTCGAGAAACTCCAGAGCGAGTTGCTGGAGATGAAGAAGATCATCAGCGGCACGATCCGCATCTCGACGATCTACTCGATCGGTCTCCACGAGCTGCCGCCGTACATCAAGGCGTTCCTCCAGACCTATCCGGCGGTGAACTGCCGGGTGGAGTACCGCCGCTCGAATCTCGTCTACGAGGACATTCTGCACAACGCGGTCGACTTCGGGCTGGTGGCGTTCCCCCAGAAGGTCCGGCAGATCGAGGCCGTTCCGTTCCGCGAGGATCAGCTCGTGCTCATCACGCACCCGCAGCACCCGCTGGCCAAGCTCGGGCAGATCGAGATGAAACAGCTCATGGGGCACAAGTTCATCGGTTTCGACCCCGACATCCCCACGCGCAAGGCCGTCGATCTGATCCTGCGCGACCACAAGCTCGAGATCGAGACGGTGATGGAGTTCGACAATATCGAGACCGTGAAACGTGCCGTGGAGATCGACGCGGGCGTGGCGATCGTGCCGCAGGCGACCGTCCTGCAGGAGGTCGCCCAGGGCTCGCTCAAGACGGTCACCTTCAAGGGCAAGACGTACAGCCGCCCGCTGGCGATCCTGTACCGCAAGGGGCGCGTGCTCACGCCGGCGATGCGCCGGTTCATCGACGCGCTCTCCTCGCCGGCGCCGGATCCGGCCGGTTGAGCGCCCGGTCGGGGCGACGCCGGGCGGCAGACAAAGGGCCCGGCGTAAACCCCTTAACGCCGGGCCCATAGTTGTCTCGCGGCTCCGCCTCACGGCGGAGTTTCCATGTTACCCCAAAACCCGTTTGCACGGGCATCTGGGGTTTAGCAGCGGCTGTGCCAGCGGCGCCTGAACGGTCGTCTTTTGAAGAATCCGCCGGTGGGTCGGTCGGCTAGGCCCGGTTTGCGGGCGTTTTTGCACAACACGCACGTGGTCACCCGATGGGTCACCGGCCTTTTTCCGTCGGCCCCTGACGGAGGGCGGACATTACAATCCGAAATCGAGATATGGGGACATCCGGCTTGATGAAGTGGGGACTAGTACCCATGAACCAACAGGTTCACCCATGAAGAAGCTTCTTTCGATTCTCGCGCTTTCGGCTCTTTTCGCGGCCAGTTCCGCTCGTGCCACCCTCATCGATCTGACCGAGTTTGATCAAACCATCGACACCGGCGGTGCGATCACTTTCAACGCTGGGACCGCCTTTTTGAGCGGAACCGCCACCCTCACGGGCGAAGCCAGCGATCTCACCTCGTTCGTGTGGAGGTTCTCTACGACGGACTACATGCCCTACAACGATTATGCGTGGGTGTCGTTGGCGGGGACGCCGTACACGCTGTCGAGTGTGGCGGCCTTGGGGAACACGGAGGGTGATTCAAGCACCACTCGCTGGCAGACCTACACCTTCGATACCCCCTTCACTGGGACAATCCAGTTCGGGGTCGCCAACGGTGTGGACGACAACGTCCCGAGCACGCTGGCGGTCAGCAACTCGATCAGCGGTGCCGTTCCCGAGCCTTCGACGTATGGGCTGCTCGGTGGGTTGGTTCTGCTCGGTCTGGTCCTGCGCCGTTGCCGGAAGGCCTGAGCCGCCATCTCAAGGGTGATCATTTTGGGGACCGCGTTGGCGACAACGCGGTCCTTCTGTTTTTACGGGAGAGAATCGAACCGCGTGCGCCGTGCCGTTTGCGGGAACGGTGAACACGAGTTCAGGCCGTCTCGGCCGTTCGGTCCGGGGTTGGCGCGCGGATACAGGCGTCGTGAAGGCGCGCCCTACCGCCCGAGCATCCGGCCGAGATCGCCGAAACTGGTCAGCTTGGCGGGCTTTTTGGGGGCGGCCGCCGGCGGCAGCGGGCTGCCCACGGCTGGCGCGAGCGGCTTCACGACCGGCGGGGGTGGCGGGGGCAGACCGCCGACGAGGGCCGCGGCCACGCGGATCTCGCCGAGCTTCTGCTCCAGCTTCTTCTCGGAAACGGGCAACGCGGTGCCGAGCTCCTGCGCGAAGACGCTCACGCGGAACTCCTCGACCAGCCAGCGCAACTCGTCGAGCCGGCGGGCGTGCTCGGCGTTGCGCGGGAAACCCTTCGAAAGCTCGAGCACCGTCTTCGCCCACGGCGCGACCTGCAGCGCGCGGCGGTGGTCCTTGCCGGGGTCCTGGCGCCAGCGGTCGGCGCGCACCTTCATCGCCTTCAGGTAGCGCGGGAGGTGCGGCAGCTGTGCCCACGGCGTCCGGACGAGGAAACCGGGCCCGATGAGCGCCGCGAGCTCCGCCTCCATCCCGCCGTAGGGCTGCGGGTGCGTGAGCAGCGCGGTGCGCAACGCGAGCGCCTCGCGCAGCGGATCGACGAGTTTCCAGACGATGCCCTTGAGCGTCTCGCGCGCGGCGGCCACGCGCACCACGAACGCCTCGCGAGTCAGCGGGCTCACGGGCTGTTGGCAGATCCACGTGCGGACGCAGGCGAACGCCTCGCTCTGCCACTGCTCCATCGGCATGAGCGCGACGGCGGCGGGCCCCAGCTCGCGCAGATCGCGCAAGTCGCGCTCCAGCCAGGCGAGTTCCTTCGAGAGCTGCGCCTCGACGAGCGCGGCCACGCCGGCGGGCGTCGCCGCGCGGGCTTCGGCCTCGACGGTGAACAGCCGCAGCGCGGCCTGTGCCTGATCGGTGGCGACGAGGCCGGGGAATGCGCACACGGGCACGCCGGCGGACTCGGCGATGACGATTCGTGGCGGCAGGGCGCCGAACGTCCAGTCGGTGAGTCCGGCGCGCTCGTGCTGCGCGCGGGCGCGGCGCCAGGCGACGGCGATGGTGTCGTCGGGCTGCTGCACGAGCGTCTTCTCGTGCTCGGCCAGCGCGGTCTTCACCTCGGCCAGTTCGCGGCCGGCGGCGAGCGGCTTGCCGTTGTTGTCGACGACCTCCACGCGTACGCGCAGGTGGTCGGGCAGCTCCTCGACGTGGAAATCCGCGGCGGAGACGGCGACCCGGTACTGGCGCGCGAGATGGTCGGCGAGGTTCTCGGCGAGCGGGCGGCCGTCGGCCTTCAGCTCGGTGGCGATGACCTTCGCGGTCGTCTCCAACGGTTGGAGCTGGATGCGCGCGGCCTTCGGGAGCGCGCGGAGCAGCAGGGTGACCTTCTCCTCGAGGTGGCCGGGCACGAGCCAGTCGAGCAGCGCGGGCTGGAGCAGCTTCGCCTGGCGGTAGGGCAGGCGGAGCGTGATGCCGTCCTCGTCGGCGCCGGGTTTGTAGGTGTAGTCGAGCGGGAGCGCGCTGTTGGCGAGCTGCACCTGGTCGGGGAACCAGGCGGGGTCGAACTCCTCAAGCGCGCCGAGCAGGTCCTGCTCCTCCATGCGCAGCCAGTTCTTCTCGGTGGTGACGTGCTTCTTCCACTCGCGCTGGAGATCCTGCACCGAGGACACGCCAGCGCCGGCGAGGCGCTGGTTGTAGAACTCGTACGCCGCCTCCTCGAGCGAGAGCCAGTGGCGCGAGCGCACCTGTGTCTGGATCGTGGCGACCTTGTCGCGGAGGCGGCGGTTGTGCTCGAGGAAGGGGAGCGTGGGCGTCTCCAGCGTGTCGGCCACGAGCGCGCCGCGGATGAAGATCTCGGTGGCGCGTGCCGGGTCGATGCGGCCGTAGTCGATGTGACGGTTCTGCACCTCGAGGCCGTGCAGCAGCGTGCGCTCGCGCACGAGCACGCGGCCGGCGTCGACATGCCAGTCGGGTTCGCCGTAGCTGCGCTTGAGGATGTGTTGGCCGAGGTCGAGCAGCCAGAGGGCGTCGAGCCGGGCGTTGGTGCGCGCGTAGAGGCGTGTGGTCTCGACCATCTCGGCGGAGAGAATCCAGAGATCTTTGACGGGTTTCGCGCCGGCCTTGGTGGCGGCGGTCTGGGGCTGCTTCTGCGTGCGCTTCTCGGAGCGGATGAAGAGGGTGGAGCCGGGGAAGACGAAGACCTTGCGGCTGCTGGTGGCGTTGAAGTTGTTGCCCTCGTCGCGCCGGGCGACGTTGGCCAGCAGGCCGCTGAGCAGCGCGCGGTGCACGGCGCGGTAACGCTCGCCGCCGTAGCGCCAGTCGTCGGCGCGCGCGGCGCGCGCACCGGGTTTCGGGTTTTGGGTTTCGGGTTTCGAGACGGAGGCGGCGCGGTTCGCGGGATGCGGTTCCCCGTTTCGGGTTCCGCGTTCCGAGTTTCTCTCCGTCCGCCGTCGTCCGTCCTCCGTCGTCAGTTCCTCCGCATCCTCGGGCGAGTCCGCTTCGTCGTGCGGGACCTGCCATTCGTCGGTGTCGAGTTCGTCGACGGAGGCGGCGAGTTGCGCGTGGACGTCGAACCACTCGCGCATTCGGTTGAAGTTCAGGTAGTGCGCGCGGCAGAACTTCTTCAGGCGGCCGAGTGAGAGCTTCTGCGCCTCGTCGTGGTACGCGTCCCAGATGTGCAGGAGCGTGAGGAAGTCGGACTCGGGATGGACGAACTTGCGGTGCGCGGCGTCGGCCGCGGCCTCCTCGTCGGTCGGGCGCTCGCGCGGGTCCTGGATGCTGAGCGCGGCGGCGACGACGAGCACTTCGCGCAGGGCGCGCTCGTCGCGGGCGCGCAGGAGCATGCGGCCCACGGTCGGGTCGACGGGCAGGCGCGAGAGTTCGTAGCCGAGGTGCGAGAGGCGGCGCGGGCGGTCGGGCTCGACGGGTTCGAGCGCGCCGAGCTCCTCGAGCAGCGCGTAGCCGGCGGTGATGGCGGCGGGCGCGGGAGGGTCGATGAAGGGGAACGTCTCGATCTCGCCGAGACGCGCGGCGAGCAGGCGGAGGATGACCTCGGCGAGGTTGGCGCGCTGGAGCTCGGGCTGGGTGAAGAGCGGGCGGCGGGCGAAGTCGTCCTCGGCGTAGAGGCGGATGCACACGCCCTCGGAGACGCGGCCGGCGCGGCCGGCGCGCTGGTTGGCGCTGCTCTGCGAGATCGGCTCGATCGGGAGGCGCTTGGTGCGCGTGCGTGCGACGTAGCGGCTCAGGCGCGCGAGGCCGCTGTCGACGACGAACTTGATGCCGGGGATGGTGAGCGAGGTCTCGGCGACGTTGGTGGCGACGATGATCTTGCGCGAAGGGGAGGCGGCGAAGACGCGCTGCTGGTCGGCGGCGGAGAGGCGGCTGAAGAGCGGCAGGATCTGCACGCGGCCGAGCTCGCGGTGGTCGAGCTCCTCGGCGGTGTCGCGGATCTCGCGCTCGCCGGGCATGAAGATGAGGATGTCGCCGCCGCGCGACTGCGCGCAGATGCGTTCGACGGCGGCCACGGCGGCGTCGACCACGGTGAACTCGCCCGACTCCTCGCGCAGCTCGTCGAGCGGCGCGTAGATCGTCTCCACAGGATAGGTACGGCCGCTCACCTCGATGATCGGCGCACCGCCGAACGCCGCGGCGAACTTCTGCGTGTCGATCGTGGCGGAGGTGACGACGATGCGCAGGTCGGGCCGGCGGTGGCGCAGGCGGTTGAGGTGGCCGAGGAGGAAATCGATGTTGAGCGAGCGCTCGTGGGCCTCGTCGACGATGATCGTGTCGTAGCCGCGCAGGTCGCGGTCGGCCTGGGCCTCGGCGAGCAGCATGCCGTCGGTGAGGAACTTCACGACGGTCTGGCGCGAGGTCTGGTCGTTGAAGCGGATCTTGCAGCCGACCTCGCGGCCCCACGGCACGCCGAGCTCCTCGGCCACGCGGCGCGAGACGGAGAGCGCGGCCACGCGGCGCGGCTGCGTGCAGGCGATGCGGCCGTGGCGCCCGCGGCCGGCCTCGAGGCAGAACTTCGGCAACTGGGTGGTTTTGCCCGAGCCGGTCTCGCCCGAGAGGATCACGACCGGGTGCTCGCGGATCGCGCGCACGATCTCCTCGCGGCGCGCCGTGATCGGCAGCTCCGGCGGGAAGTCGAGTCGCCACGGAGGCGGCTCCTCGCGGCGTTGGTGCGGCGCGTGGTCCATGAATTCGGGGGAACGTTGTCCCGCAAAGCGGGCTGGCGGGGAAGCGCGAAACGCGGGGGGGCGGCGAGGAGAGGGAACCGCAGATGGACGCGGATGAACGCCGATGGCGGAGGCGGACGAGGCCGTCGTTCAACCCGGGAAGGGAATGTGGAAAGCGGGATACGATCCGAACGGAAGGCGAACACACCGGAAGGATCTGGAACTCACGGACTCAGGAAACGGATCGGAATCGTGGGGCGGTGCTTAAGCCCGCCCGTCCGATACGGAACGGCCCACTGCGCAGAAACGGAGGATGGAACGTGGTGAGCAGACAGGTGGGCACGGAGGAGTGGAACCACGGATCGACGCTGATGAACGCCGATGGCAGAGCGGTGTGCTGCGGCCGGGGTGCCGATCCCGGTTGTCTGCCGGCTTCACCGCGGTCGGCTACGGAAGGCACGGAACTGCTGCTGTTCTGGTCCCGGCTTCCGTCTCCTCGCTTCTGCCTCCATCCGGTTGTGCGTTGCGACGGAACCCTCGCCTTATACACAGCTATGTCTGTGGACGCGGCGCCAACTGGCTGGCGATCCACTGCGGATCGCGGCGGCAAATCACTGCAGTTCCAGCCGCAGGCGTGCCTTGGCTTCGTCCCAATCGCCATACTGGGCCTGCCCCTCCTCGACGGACCGCAGTCGGTCGGCGATCACGGTGCCATACCATACCGGTGAGGGCAGATCCTTCTCGTTGGCGCTCAGATCGGCCCACAGCCGCTCCATCAGGTCCAGCTTCTGGGCCACCGAGAGATCGGCGAGAGGAAGGTCGATGCGGGGCATGGCGAAGCGGACGGCAACGCGGACGCTGGCGACGAAGGCTCCGAGGACAAGGAGGCAAAGGCTCCGCCCGAGCGCGCGTCGCGCGATCCGGCGGTCCGAACTGTAGCCGGGGCCGCCGACCCCGGTCCGGATCACCGGGATCACCGATCCCGGCTACAGCAGACACGCAACCGCCCGGCCGAACCCTGCCGCTGGAGGGAGTGCCTACGCCACGGCTTCGAGGACGGCCTTCGGGTGCTTGGCGGCGATGCGGAGGAGCACCCGGGCGGCACCGGTGGGCTGGCGGCGGCCCTGTTCCCAGTTGCGCAGGGTGGCCAGACTGATGCCGAAGGCGTTGGCGAACTCCGGTTGGCTGAGCTTGAGGCGGGCGCGGATCGCGACGACCGAATCGGCATCGACGACATCGACGCGGGCGGCGGCTCTGCGATCGCCGCGCAGGTATGCGCCCGCTTCACGGATACCTTGGACCAGGTGGTCAAAATCGGTCTTCTTCATGGGAGTTCGGACTGAACGAGAGTGGCGAGGACGCGGAGTTGGTCGCGGGAGAGGTCTTCTTGCTCGTTCTTGGCGTAGGCGAGGATGAGCAGGATGACACGGTTGGCGATGACGTGGTAGTAGATGATGCGGGCACCGCCCCGTTTGCCGCGTCCTTTGGCGGGACGGCGGAGCTTGCGGAGGCCGCGACCGCCGGGAATCAGGTCGCCGGCGTCGGGTTGGGCGACGAGCTGGACCTCCAGTTCAAGAACATCCGTCTCGGACAAGAGCCCGGCGGCGGTCTTCTCGAACGTGTGCAGGCGCACGAATTCCACGTCGGGGACCGTGCGCCATTGGCGCACGGCGGTCAAGGCTGTTCGCCGGTCCGTTCGGGCGGCCGACATCCACAAACTTCCGGCTGACGGGCTGGACGACGGTGTCGTGCGGTTGCGGACGGCCCTAAATGCTTCGCGCAACAATCGGCTGCCCGAAGTGGACCGCGTTGCCTCCAACGCGGTCGGGGATGTTGCGGCCGGACGGGCGGAGAGTTGCTCGCGCGAGCCGCTCCATAGCGGCCGGCAAATCGGGATCACCATTCCCGGTTTCAGCAGACCGGAGATGATGACCACAGAATGCACGGAGTGCACGGAATGCGGAGGGGCGTCTCGGTGCAGCCCGTGCGCTGCTCGCCAGCAGAGTGGTTTCTTCCGTCGTGGTGGTTGGCCCGAACTGTAGCCGGGTTCGCTGAACCCGGTCCGAGGATCGACGAGGTAGGGGCGGCTTTCCGAGCCGTCCGCCACCGTGCACCTGTTGGCGGCCGGATCGCGCCAGCCACGGGCCGGGCGAACGGGCGTTCCGTTCTCCCGTGCGGAAGAATCTTCGAGCGAGACATCCCTGCCTCGATCCGCCCGCCGTTTCGCTCCTGCCTTCTGTCTTTTCGCTCCCGACTCCTTCCTTCCGCGACATCGGCCTTGGTCGCATCGGACCGGCTGGTACGCTCGCCGGCCGTGAACCCCGCCGCCCCCGGTTTCGCGAAGCGATCGAACGGCCGGAGCGGGCGCGTTTTGCCCTGACATCGGCCCCGCGATGCATCGAGCCAGATGCGCATTCGGGCGCTGCCATCGGCACGCGGTGCGAAGTTCGATTCTCAAGATCCGGGCTCCTTACGTCGCTTCGGCGCACTGCGGTACTCACAAAAAGC
>DAOOFR010000027.1:0-27626 GCA_035415285.1 Opitutaceae bacterium | reverse complement strand
GCCCGTCACCGCGCTCGTGCATCCGCGCACCTGGGCCTTCGCTCTGCTCGGTCTCCACGCCTACCTCCAGCGGCAGCCGGAGGACCTTCGTGCCCAGGATGTGCGTACTGCGCTCGCCGCCCGCCTCATGCGCCGCTTCGCCGAACACTCCCGCGACAACTGGCATTGGCTGGCCGACGATGCCACCTACGACAACGCCCGCCTCCCGCACGCGTTGATCCTCTGCGGGCGGGCCACGCAACAGCCGGAGATCCTTGCCACCGGCCTGCGCGCTCTGCGCTGGCTCGTGCAGCTCCAGACCTCGGCCGCCGGCTGTTTCCAGCCGATCGGCTCCGACGGCTTCTGCCATCGCGACGGCACCCGCGCCTTCTTCGACCAGCAGCCGATCGAGGCCCAGGCCACGGTCGCGGCCAGTCTCGAGGCATTCCGCACCACCGCCGACGACTACTGGCTCGCCCGCGCCCACCTCGTCTTCGAGTGGTTTCTCGGCCGCAACGACCTCGGCCTGCCCCTCTACGATCCCACCACCGGGGGATGCCGCGATGCGCTCCACGTCGACCGCGTGAACGAGAACCAAGGAGCCGAGTCGACGCTCGCCTACCAGCTCGCCCGCGCCGAGCTGCAACTCGTCCACAACGACCTCGCCGTGCGCCGAGCCCTGGTCCCCGCCGCCAGCGGCCTCGACTGAGGCGCCATTCCCGCCCATGCCCGCTCCGGTCGTCAACCGCGCCGAGATTTTCATCAATCCCGACCGTGCCCGCGTGCTGATTCGCCCGTTCACCCCGGCGAGCGAGCAGCGCATCGTGAAGATCATCGCGCGCCTCCTTGCGCTCGACGAAGCCGAGATCGAGGCGCTGCTCGCGCAGGTGCTTACCGAGTTCGCCGGACGGCACCAGAAAACCCACGAACTGTTCCTCGAACGTTTCGAGTTCGTCCGGCCGTTTCTCATCACCGATCGCGAACTCACCGAATCCCGGCGGCTCGTGATCGGGGCCTACTTCACCCACGAGTACTCGCTCGAGGCCGCCGCGCTCTTCAACCCCTCGATCGTGCCCCACCCCGACCAGAGCGGCCTGCCGGCCGGTACGCTGCGCTTCGTGCTCAGCCTGCGCGCCACCGGGGAGGGCCACGTCTCCTCGATCACGTTCCGCACCGGCACCGTCGACTCCGAGAACCGGATCGTCATCAACACGCCCACACGCTTCGTCACCGAGCCCCAGCCGGTCGCCGACGAGCCCTTCGCCCGCCCCCGCTTCGGCCGGCAGCTCGCCGAGCTTGGTTTCGCCGGCGAGTTCACGCGCCGCATCCTCACGGCGCTCGGCGAGACATTCTCCCTCGCCGACTTGCGGGCCGCCGTCGCCCTGGTGCAGAACCAGATGGGGCCGGCCGAGCCCGCCAACCTGCTCGGCGCCGCCGAGGCGATCCTCTCCCTCGCTTTGTCCAACTATCGGGTGCGTTTTCCGGCCGACCAGCGGATGTCCGAGCGCGTGATCTTCCCCCACTCTCCCAGCCAACGCAACGGCATCGAGGACGCGCGCTTCGTCCGCTTCCGCCGCGACGACGGCACCCACACCTACTTCGCCACGTACACCGCGTACGACGGCCGCACCACCGAGCCCCAGTTGCTCCAGACCGACGACTTCCTCGACTTCACATTTCGCACGCTCAGTGGCGCCGCCGTGCAGAACAAGGGTCTGGCCCTGTTCCCCCGCCGGATCGGCGGCCGCTACGCGATGCTCGCCCGCCAGGACAACGAGAACATCTACTTCATGCTCTCCGAGGATCTGCACTTCTGGCGCACCACCACGCTCATCCTGAAGCCGACCTTCGCCTGGGAGTTCGTGCAGCTCGGCAACTGCGGTTCGCCCATTGAGACCGAGTACGGCTGGCTCGTGCTCAGCCACGGCGTGGGCGCCATGCGCAAGTACTCCATCGGCGCCTTTCTCCTCGACCGCGCCGATCCGACCAAGGTCCTCGGCCGCCTGCGCGAGCCGCTCATCACGCCCACCGAGGACGAGCGCGAGGGCTACGTGCCCAACGTCGTCTACTCTTGCGGCTCCCTCGTCCACGGCCGCGAGCTGATCATCCCCTATGCGGTGTCCGACTTCGCAACACGCTTCGCGACCGTCCCGGTCGCGGCGGTGCTGGCCGGCATGGTGTAGGTTTTCTCTTGGGATAGCGCAGGGGCCCGCGGACGGCGCGCCGGCCGCCGCGAGTCGGGTTACACCCCATATTTCCGACGCGGCCCATGCGGTATCCTCCCGCCATCCAACCGCCATCGCCATGAACACCTCCTTGAAACACCTGCTTCTGCTCCTCCTCGCCCTCGGGGCCACGGCCTTCGTCTTCACCGGTTGCCAGACCACCAAGGGCTTCGGTCGTGACGTCGAGAAGCTCGGCGACAACATCCAGGGCAAGTGACCATCCGGCGGGTAGCGCGTGGCAGTTGGGGTGAGGTCCTCGTCGCCCCCATCACGGAGGCGCCAGCACGCGGCGGATTCGCTCCGCACGACGGCGGCCGTTTGCAGTGAGAAAGGTTTCAAATGTTGGGTACACTATTGCTGGTTCTGCTGGTTCTGCTCCTGGTCGGAGCGCTCCCCACCTGGCCGCACAGCCGTCGGTGGGGCTACTATCCGAGCAGCGGCCTCGGCCTCGCCGTGATCGTGCTGCTGGTCTTCCTGCTGATTCGTTGACCTTACCGCCGGCGTCGCGGCGGCTGATTCGGGGCGACGCCCGGATCGGTTGCCCCTCGCAGGCGCAATCTTCCTCCGGCTCATCGCCGCCGCTCTGCCCATGAAACGCTTTCGATCAGAACGCCCCCCTCCTCCCTCCACCGCCGCAACGGACCTCGACAACCCCATGCTGCAAGGGGCCGCGGAAGAACTGGCGCAGCAAGATGGACGCTCCGAGGCGCGCGACGAGGATCGCAGCGAAGCACGCCGCGAGCACGCCGAGGACGCGGCACCGGAGGTGCCCGCCGGGGACGAGAACCTCGTCGCGTGGAACAGCAGCCCGGACGAGGCCGGACACCGCAGCCCGGAGACCGTGTCCGACGACGAGGCCGATGTTTCCGCGGCTCTCGCGGAGGAAGGCTCCAGAGAGGCCGAACAGGACCTGCGCCGAGCAGTAAACACGGAGAGGCATCCGCATCACGGATCGCCGCCGAGCTGAGTTCGGCACCGCTGGTCCGCAGCTGGTCATCTCGCCCGGAAAGCGACGGGGTTCAGTGCACCCCACGATCGGAGCGCCGGGTGCGCAGCTTGGCCGCGTTGCGGACCAGGCGGGTGGCACTCACGACAAGCGGCAACCAGCGGAGCCACGCGCCGAGGCCGGTGGGACGAGCCGTCGCGACGTGATCCCCCGGTCTCATGGCGGCCGCGGATCCTGCGAGCGGCGCCACGCGGCGCCAGAGCGCCAAGCTCCGATCGATCAGCTCGAGTGGTTCGAGCAGCCGGGCGACGGAGGCGCTCAACTCGGCGCGGTGGCGGTCGAGTTCGACGATGAGCGCGGCCTTTCGCGCCGCGAGCCGCGTCAGCTCCCGTTGCGGATGCATTCCCGGTCCTTGCCAAATTCGTGCAGCGTCGCCGCGAACGGGCTCGGCTGGTGCCGGAGGAAACGCCGCAGGCCGAGCAGGACGAGCACCAACGCTCCGGTGTAGAACAGGGCCAGTCCGCCGAGCACGGCCAGACGCGCGCTGTCCCAGAAGAGATACACCAAGGCCAGGCTGGAAAAGACGACCGCCAGCATGCCGAGGAAGATCGCCGCCCCGACCCAGACGACCGTCTTGAGCAAACGGAATTTCTCCTCCTGCAGCTCGATCGAGAACAACTCCAGTCGCCCCTGCGCACCGGCGAGAAGTCCATTACCGAGTGCGCGGAGCGAACCGAGGAGTCCGGAGGTGCTGCGGGTCTCAGTATCCATGTGTAGGATGGCTATTTGCTGCGGCGCCCGAGGACGACTCCGAGCAGGAGCCCGACCCCGGCCGCGATGGCCAGCGATTGATAGGGGTTCTCACGGATGGCCCGGTCGGTGCATTTCGCCCCGGCCACGACCTTCTCGCGAGTGCAGGCGTAGAACTCGCCGAGGCGCTCCCGCGCGGCCTTGAACCGGTTTTGCAACGCATCGAGGGCCTCCGTCGAGTGTTCGGAGGCCGAGCCGGCGATCATGGACTCTGCCTCCGCGACGAGCGATTTGAGATCCCGGAGCAGTTCGTCGGGCGTGGTGGCGGTCTGTGCGGTCTTCATGGATGTGACGTCTCTTGTTTCGAATGGGTGGAAGCGGCGTGACCAGCGGCTCGGTGCCTCTGCCGCCGGTGACGACAAGGGAGTCTCGTCGCCGCCGCTCTCCGATCCGCAGACGATACGCCCGGCAAGCGGGTGCGGACATGGGGTGTAACCCGACCGGAGGCGCACCCCATGCGTCCGGCCCATCATCCAAAATCCGGCAGACGAGAGAAGTTAACGAAGGGAACAAAGTGATGGGCAGAGGGAAACTGCGCTCGGGGGCTTCTGTGGCTGTGTTCACCTGTCGGGCGAAGACGCCGCACGAACGTCGGTAACTCACCTCACGCTTTCTTCGTTCTCTTCAGTGCCTTCTGTCGGTTCCGACTGCGCCTTCTGGGTTCATCCGCGCCGCGCGCGGCGCAGTCGCCATATGTTGCAGCGACCGGCGGTTCCCAAATGCCGAGCCGGCAACTAAACCTCGCCACGCCCGGCGCCTCGCGGCATAGTGCGGCGACAGCGCAACGCGCCCGTTCACGCTCATGTCCCGGAAACCCTCTCCCGCCTCCCGGCACGCAAAGTCCGCGCAGGCGGTCCTGCGCTCCGCTCCGTTTCCGCCGGAGCCGTTTCCCATCGTGGGCATCGGCGCCTCCGCCGGCGGGCTCGAGGCGCTGGAGCAGTTTCTGCGGCATGTGCGGGCCGACAGCGGCATGGCGTTCGTGATCATCCAGCACCTCGATCCGACGCGGAAAGGCATCATGCCCGAGTTGCTACAGCGGGCCACGCCGATGCGGGTCGCGCAGGTCCGGGACCGCACGCGGGTCCGGCCGAACTGCGTCTATGTCATCCCGCCGAACCGCGACATGGCCCTGCTGCAGGGCACCCTGCACCTGCTGGTCCCGGCAGCGCCGCGCGGGCTGCGCCTGCCGATCGATTCGTTCTTCCGCTCCCTGGCCCTGGAGCGGGAGGACCACAGCATCGCGGTAATCCTCTCGGGCATGGGCGCGGACGGCACCCTCGGCCTGCGCGCCATCAAGGAGAAGGCCGGGCTGGCGCTGGTGCAGGATCCGGGCACGGCGAAGTTCGACGGCATGCCGCGCAGCGCGATCGACGCCGGACTGGCGGACATCGTGGCTCCGGCGGACGAGTTGCCGGCGCGCATCGAGGGCTATCTGCAGCGCACTCCCCTGCTCGTCCGGCCCGGCGTGGCGCTCCCGGAGAAGACGCAGGGGGCGATGGAGAAGGCCGTCCTGCTCCTGCGCGCGCGCACCGGCCACGACTTCTCGTTCTACAAGCGCAACACGCTCCACCGCCGGATCGAGCGGCGCATGGGGATCCATCGCATCGATACCATCGCGGCCTACCTCAAACTGCTGCAGGGGAGCCCGCAGGAGCTGGACCTGCTCTTCAAGGAGCTGCTCATCGGCGTGACGAATTTTTTCCGCGATCCGGAGGTCTGGGCGCAACTCGTCGAGGAGGCCCTCCCGGAGCTGCTCGCGGGCCGCCCCGCCGGCCACACGCTGCGCGCCTGGGTGCCGGGCTGCTCGACCGGCGAGGAGGCCTACAGCCTGGCCATTGCGTTCAAGGAGGCGCTGGCGAAGGTCCGGCCCGGAGCCGGCACCGCGTTGCAGGTCTTCGCCACCGATCTGGACCGCGACGCCATCGACAAGGCCCGGCAGGGCCTGTATCCGGAGACCATCGCCGCGGACATGGCGCCGGAGCGGCTGCAGCGTTATTTCATCCGCGAGGAGCGCGGCTACCGGGTGCGCCACGAGATCCGCGAGATGGTGATCTTCGCGCCGCAGAACCTCATCATGGATCCGCCGTTCACCAAGCTGGACCTGCTGAGCTGCCGCAACCTGATGATCTATCTCGTGCCGGAACTGCAGAAGAAGCTGATTCCGCTCTTCCACTACAGCCTCAATCCCGGCGGGCTGCTGCTCCTCGGCAACGCGGAGACGGCCGGCGCCTTCCGCCCGCTGTTCGCCCCCTGCGCCGGCAAGGCGCGCCTCTACCGCCGGCGTGAGCCCGTCCTCCGGCCGGAGCCCATCGAGTTCCCCATCTCCTTCGCCCAAGCCATGCCCGTTGCACACACCGGCCTGCCGTCGCCCAGAGCATTGCCCAGCCTGCAGACGCAGGCGGACCAGCTCATCCTCCAGCGCTTCGCCCCCGCCACCGTGCTCGTCGGCGAGAAGGGCGACATCCTCTACATCAGCGGTCGCACCGGCCGCTACCTGGAGCCGGCCGCCGGCAAGGCGAACTGGAACGTCTTCGCCATGGCCCGCGAAGGTCTGCGGCACGAGATCGTCAGCGGTTTCAAGAAGGCGCTCCGGCAGGAGACCCCCGTCCTGTTCCGCGGACTCGCCGTCCAGGCCGACGGCGGCCCCCATCACTTCGACCTGTCGATCCAGCGCCTGACGGAGCCGCCGGCCTTGCAGGGGCTGGTGTTGATCGTCTTCAGCGAGACCGCCGCGGCGGTGCCGGTTGCTCTCCCTCGGACGGGGCGGAAAGCCAGCGCGAGCGACACCCGCACCGCCGAGCTGGAACTCGAGCTCCAGCAGGCCTGCGCGGAGACGCAGACCATCCGCGAGGAGATGCAGACTTCACAGGAGGAGCTGCGCTCCGCCAACGAGGAACTCCAGTCCACGAACGAGGAGCTCCAGTCGGCCAACGAGGAGCTCACCACCTCCAAGGAGGAGATGCAGTCGCTCAACGAGGAGCTCCAGACCGTGAACAACGAGCTCCAGGCCAAGGTGGACGATCTGTCTCGGATCAACAACGACATGACGAACCTGCTCAACAGCACGAGCATCGCCACCGTCTTTCTCGACAACGACCTGCAGGTGCGCCGCTTCACCACCCAGGCGACCAAGATCATCAAGCTTATCCCCGGCGATGTGGGCCGCCCGATCACCGATCTGTCCACCGCCCTCGCCTATCCGGAGCTGGCGGGCGACGCCCGTGAAGTGCTCCGCACGCTGTGCACCGCCGAGAAGTCCATCGCCGCGCGCGACGGCCGCTGGTTCGAGGTCCGCATCATGCCCTACCGCACGATGGACAACCGCATCGACGGCGTGGTGATCACGTTCACGGACATCACTGTCGCCAAGACGCTGGAGGCGAAGCTGCGGAGTCGCCAGACGGACCTGGAGAGCCACGTGGCCGCGATCTCCTCCCCTTCAAAACTGGCGAAGAACGCGCTTCCGGCCAAGAATCCCAGCCGTCGCAAGCGCCGGCCCAGCCCCGGCGGAACCGCAACAACCGGCTAGTTCACTTCGCCCCCGTCATGCCCTCGATGGAACGCCGCTCTGCCGCCACCGCCGCGCTTCATCGCCGTGCCAAGGCGCAGCGGCGCGAACGCCAGCCGGAGACTCCCCCCCTCCGCACCGAAGCGGACACCCAGCGCCTGCTCCACGAGCTTGAGGTCCATCAGGTCGAGCTGGAGATGCAGAACGCGGAACTCCTGCAGGCGCGCAGCGAGATCGAGACCGCTTTGGCGCGCTACACCGAACTCTACGATTTCGCCCCGGTCGGCATCTTCTCGGTTGGCCGGAACGGACTGATCCAGGAGGCAAATCTCACCGGTGCGGCCATGCTCGACATGGCCCGTTCCCACCTCGTGCGGCGGCGCCTGCTGGACATCGTCGCCCCCGCGAGCCGGACGCGCGTCGCGGAGTTTCTGCAAGCCGTGTTCGCCCAGCCGGGCGATCAGGCTTGCGAGGCCGTGCTGCAGAGAACCGGCGCGGCCCCGTTCTGGGCCGATCTGCGCGGTTCCGCGGTGGTCTCGCCGAGCGGCCCGCGCGAGAAATGGTGCCGCGTCGCCGTATCGGACATCTCCGCCTTGAAACGCGGCGAGGAGTCGCAGCGGCGCGTCGTGTCGCTCGCCCTCGCCTACCAGTCTGCCAACCGCGAGATCGTCCGGCGGCGCGAGGCGGAGGCCTCGCTCCGCCAGAGCGAGCAGACCCAGCGGGAGTTGTTGGTCGAGGCGCGCGAGCTGCAGGGCCAGCTCCGCCGGCTGACCCACCGCACGATCCTGGTGCAGGAGGAGGAGCGGAAGCGCATCAGCCTCAAGTTGCACGACGAGATCGCCCAGGTGCTCGCGGGCATCAGCGTGCAGCTTTCCGCCTTGCAGGAGTCCGCGGCCAGCCGACCGCAGGATCTACCGCGCCGGATCCGCCGGACCCAGCAGATGGTCGGCGAGTCGATCCGCATCGTCCACCACTTCGCGCGCGACCTGCGGCCGGCGTTGCTCGACGATCTCGGGCTTCTCCCGGCGCTCCGCTCCTTCGTCAAGGAGCTCGCGGCCCGCAGCGGCCTGCGCATCCGGTTCACCGCCTTCGCCGGGGTCGAGCAGCTCGACAGTATCCGCCGCACGGTGCTCTACCGGGTCGCCCAGGAGGCGCTGACCAACGTTGTCCGCCATGCCGCCGCCCGGCAGGCGACGGTGCGGATTGGCAGGTGCGCCGGCGGCGTGCGGCTCGAGATCCGCGACGACGGCCAGTCGTTCCCCGCCGAACGTGCGCTCGCCGCCCGGCACAGCGGGCAGATCGGGCTCGCCGGCATGCGGGAGCGGGTCGAGATGGTGGCCGGCCGCTTCGAGATCGTCTCCGCCCCCGGCAAGGGCACGCTGGTGCGCGCGGAGATCCCGTTTGCCGAGCCCGCCGCCCCCGGACCGGCGAGCGAGCTCCCGGCCGGTTGAGAAGCCCCGGTTTTGTGCAGCGCCCCGCGCCGTCCCGCAGTCACGCCCAAGCCGAGGCGGGTCGGGTTTCACCCCATGGAGCGGGGCCGGCATCGGCCCTATGCTGCCGGATGCCAAACCGCGGATTGTCCGCGAGCGCGGCAGTTTCCCTCCAGTTCACCCAACTCCGAATCCGGCCCCGAGGCCCCCAACAATTTGAGAAACGAATACATCGCAGCCGCCGGCAAGGTCATCGACGATCCCTACGTCCTCGTGAACGTGATCTCGACCCGAGTGAAGATGCTCCGCCGCGGTGCGCGTCCGCTGGTCGAGTCCCTCGAAAAACTCGAACTCGAGGACATCGCCCTGCGCGAAGTCATCGAAGGAAAAATCACCTACGAACTGGGCGCCCCCGCGGTGCACCACCAGTGAACCTGCGCCTGCCCTCACCACCATGATTCCCAACCATTCCGATTTCCTCGAGGCGATCCGCCGGCAGAAACTCGTCCGCATCGCCTTCTATTCCCTCCCCGACCACGGCACCGTCGACCGAGAGTGCGCACCGCTCGACTATGCGCCCGCCCCCGACGGGAGCGACCCGGCGAACCGCTACTGGGTCTGGGACTGGGCCGGCCCCGCGGGGGCCAACCCGCTCGGACTGCTGCCGGACCAGATCGTGAGCCTGGAACTTCTGGGCAAGGACTTCAATCCGGCTGATTTTCCGGTCACCGCGCCGCGAAACACACTCGCAGCGCCAGTGCCGGCCCCGGATCGGTGACTCCTGGCGGCGTGCGATACGCGCCCCGATCATCACGATGCTCCGGTGAAGAGTGCGGCGGCCCTTTCCCCTCCGTCCTCGCAGCCGGGGGGAAACGCTCGGCCTCACGGCCGCACCGCCAACCGGAGCAACTTCCTCCCCGCGTGCGAAGGCTCAGGCCGCGTAGCCGAAACGCTCGTGGACCTGCGCGGCGTCGAGGGCGAGCGAGGCCTGCAACAGCCCGGACACCACCCGCGCGACGGAGGCTTTGAGCAACCGGTCGAACTGGGGCGCGGTCAGCGTCTCGCCGTTGCAGCGAATCGCGATGATGCGCGCTCCCGAGGTGAGGAGTTGCATCACCATCGCCTCGGCCTCGGCGCGTTCTTCCGCATTGCGGGTGAACTCGCGGCCGCGTCGGAGTGCGAAGGGACGGTAGTCGACGGCGAATTTCTGGGGCATAACGATGCTTCTCGCGGGTTGCTCTGCTGTTGGGGACCAACCGCTCACGCCAAGTTGCGTTGCGCCCCCGGGATCCCCGTCCCGGAGGCCGTCCGCACCAACCGTGCACGCCCGGTAGCCATTGCCCGGCATCTGTGGCCCGACGAGAGCGGATCCCGGGTGGAACCGGACCGGCACGGTTGCTGTGGGATCATTTGATCGCCGGCATGTGGACCCCGGCGCCGTTGCCGAGCACGCCGAAGCCGTAGAGCAGCCAGAGGATCACGGCCACCACGACGAGGATATTGAGGATCTTTTTGATCGAGGCCGCCATCGGGATGTAGGAGTTGACGAGCCAGAGCAGCACGCCGACGACGATCAAGGTGAGGACTGTGGTGAGTAATGGCATGAGGTGGCTTTCGTGGATTGCGCTGCAACGATAGCCGCGGATCCAGCTCCTCGATATGGGGTCTTACCCGACCGGCGCCCCGAAGCGGGGCAAGCCCCGAGCGATCCCCGCTCGCAGCGGGGAGCCGAAGGCGCCGAGGGATTCGGCTCGCGAGGCTCGGCCTTCCGGTGGTCGGCCTAAGCGCTCCCGGACTTCGCCGAACGCCCCGTCATCCGCTCAGGGTCGAGCGTGCGATCGACAGTAGTCTCGTCCATGAAGCCGCGAGCCAGCACCACCTCCCGCAGGCTGCGGTTCGTCGCCAGCGCCTCCGCCGCCACCGCGGCGGTGCGCTCGTAGCCGAGTTCCGGAGCCAGCGCGGTGGCGAGCATCGCGGACCGACCCGCCAACTCCGCGCAACGCACCGGATCGGCCGCGAGGCCGCGCACGCAGTTCGCGGCAAACACCCGCGCGCCGTTCGCTAGGCAATGGATCGCCTCGTGCAGCGCCTGCGCGATCAACGGGATCGTGGCGTTGAGTTCGAGCTGGCCCTCGCGCCCGCAGAGCACGACGACCTGCGCCAGTCCGTGGACGTAGAGACAGACCTGCACGAGCATCTCGCACAGCACCGGATTCACTTTCCCGGGCATGATCGAGCTGCCGGGCTGCACCGCCGGCAGGCGGATCTCGCCGAGACCGCAACGAGGGCCGGAGCCGAGGAGACGGAGGTCGTTGGCGATCTTCGAGAGACCCGCGGCAACGGTGGCCAGCAGGCCGGCGACCTCGACGGCACCATCGCGCGCCGCCTGTGCCTCGAAGTGGTTTTCGGCCTCGCGGAACATGATGCCGGTGCGCTCGGCCAGTGCCGCGCAGACCTTCGCGGCAAAATCCGGATGACCGTTGAGCCCGGTGCCGACCGCGGTGCCGCCGATCGCCAACTCATTCAGCGCGGCGATCGCGCGGTCCGTGTGCGCGACGGCTTTGGCGGCCTGCGCCGCGTAGCCGGAGAACTCCTGCCCGAGGGTGAGCGGCGTCGCATCCATCAGGTGGGTGCGGCCGGCCTTCACGATCTTGGAGAACTCCTCCGCCTTGCCCGCGAGCTCCCGCTGCAGGTGCACGAGCGACGGGCGCAGCCGTTCCCGCAAGGCGAGTGCCACGCTCACGTGCAGTGCCGTGGGCATGACGTCGTTGGACGACTGACCGAGGTTCACGTCGTCGTTGGGATGGACCGGCCGATGCGAACCGAGCGGCTCGCCGGCGAGCTGGCTGGCGCGGTTGGCGATCACCTCGTTCATGTTCGTGTTCGTCGAGGTGCCCGAGCCGGTCTGGAAGACATCGACCGGGAAATGGGCGGCCAGCCGGCCGTCGGCGATCTCGGCCGCGACCTGCCGGATCAGGCGGGCTTTCTCGGGATCGAGGAGACCGAGGCCCTCGTTGGCCCCGGCACAGGCGGCCTTCACCAGCGCGAGACCGCGCAGAAACGCCTCCGGCATCGGCCGGCCGCTAATCGGGAAGTTGAGTACGGCCCGCGCCGTCGAGGCGCCGTACAGCGCATCGTCCGGGACCGGCATGGTGCCCATGGTATCGTGTTCGGTTCTCATCGCAGAAGGTTCGGACGTGAACCGGGTCAGAGGTCGGTCGTCCCACTCTCGTTCTCGACGACGCCGGAGGAGATCGCGTAGCGGGTGAGCCCGGCCGTCTCGTGGATGTCGAGTTTGTCCATGAGCTGCTGGCGGTGTTTCTCGACCGTCTTGATCGAGATGCCCAGGCGCGCGGCGATCTGCTTGTTGGCGCAGCCCTCGGCCACGAGCTGCAACACCTCCTGCTCGCGCGAGGTCAGCGGGCTGCGCCGGTGGTTGGCGGGCACACCGAGTTCGAGATTCCGACGCTGGTTGCGCAGTTGGCGTTTGACGATGCCGTTGCTGAAAAACGGAGTACCCCGGCCGACGGCACGGATCGCGCGCAGCAGCAGCGCCCCCTTGCTCTGCTTCTCCACGAAACCCAGCGCGCCGACGGCGAGCATCCGCGCAACATACTCATCGTCGCTATGGGCGGAGAGCGCGAGCACACGGGCGGCCGGATTGTGCGCGAGGATCTGCCGGGTGGCCTCGCAGCCGTTGAGCCCCGGCATCGCGATGTCCATGACGACGACATCGGGCCGGGTCCGGCCGGCCAGCGCCACCGCCTCGGCCCCGGTCTCCGCTTCGCCGACAACCTTGAACTCGCCCGAGATTTCCAGCAGCGAGCGCAGCCCTTCGCGGACCACGGCGTGGTCCTCGGCCAGGAGGATGGTGAGAGGATTCATGCGGTGCGGGCGCGAGTGCCTCGGCCGAGCGGCACGACCACGTGGATCGTGGTCCCCTCGCCCGGCTCCGAAACGATGGAGAAAGTGCCGCCGACCATGTCGACCCGTTCGCGCATGCCGAGCAGGCCGAGGTGTTTCCGGGTGGCGGAGTCGAACACCCGTTGCACGACAAACGAGCGGCCGTCGTCGCACACATCCAGTTCGACAGCGTGCGCGAGTTTGCGCAGCCGCACCGTGGCCAGTTGCGCGCGGGCATGCCGGACGACGTTGTTCAAGGCCTCCTGCGCCACGCGGTAGAGCACCGTGCGCCGGCTGTTGTCCAGCACCTCGACCCCGGCATCGGCGACGAACCGGACTCGCAGTTTCCGGCGTCCGGGCAGCGTGCGGATGAAGGAGCGCAACGCGGGGATCAGACCGAGATCGTCGAGCAGTGCGGGCCGCAGTTCCCGGGCAAAACGATGCACGGCCGTGACGGATTGCTCGACGAAGCGTTGGGCATGCTCGATGCGTCTCCGGAACCCCGTGTCATTGGCCTTCGAGTCCTGCTTGATGATCGCCAACTGGACATTGATGCCGGTGAGGACCTGGGCGATCTCGTCGTGCAGTTCGCGGCTGATGATTTTCCGTTCCTCCTCCTGCGCCGAGAGTACGCGGCGCGCCATACGCCGGAGCTGATCCTGCAGGTTTTCCGACTGGGCGAGCAGCCGGCGGGAGTGCCGCGCGCCCGCCGCGAGGGCGATCTCGGCACGATGGGCGCGGGCGGACTCGAGCCGCAGGCGCTGCCGCGCGACGGACAAGGCGGCGGTGTTGCGCCGCAGCAGTGCCGCGAGCGAGCGCAGGCGTTTCGCGGATTTCCGCACAGTCCCCTCGCCCGGGGCGAGCGGCGTGAGGACCGTGAGGAAGAAACGCTCCGCCCGGCGGACGGTCGCGCCACCGTCGTTACCCGCGTACCGCGCCGGGGCGAGGGAGCGCACCGCCTTCGCGTGCGCCCGGGCGATCTCGCCAGCCCCGAAACCGGCATCCAGTGCCCGGCGACCGAGCGCCCGGGCCCCCGCCGCGCCACCGAGTGCGGGGCGACTCAGGCCGGACCGGAGCACCGTGAGATAGTCTCTCGCGAACTGGTTCTCCTTCGCTCTCATGGTGTTCTGGGCGTGCCGACTGTCGGCGGGCGCCGAGCCCAGGCGGTCCCCGAACGGTCGGGGATGAGCACCGTGGTTCGTCGTGTGGAGAGAGTATGCATCCGATTGCCCCGATAGCGAGGGAGCGGCCTAACCCGTGGTGCGCCGCCAGCGGTGTGGCGATGGTTCCCTGGCCACAAGCTAGTGGACCGTCGGCTGTGTCGCAGGCTTCCGGAGCACCGGCCGGCGCTGTCGCAGGCAGGGAATCGCCAAGAGTCGCGCGTTGACGGCGAGGCGGATGATCCCGGCGGCGCGGCGGCGGTCGCAGGACCGGTAGATGCTCGCGATGAGTTCGCCGAAGGTCAGGGGGCTGTTGGCTTGATCATGGTTCATGGAAGGGGCCCGCGCGAAGGCTGGTCACGCAGATCAACGAAAAGTCAGGACAGAAGAATGCGGCCCCCCTCGCCTTCCCAATCGGCCAACGCCCTCCGTCGCGCCCGCTCGCCGCTGGCCGCGGCAAGGAGGGGGACCGGCCCGGCCCGGTCGGGGCCGCCAACCGGTGGGGCACTTGACTGCGCCCCGGGCCCGACTTCCGGGGCGGGGCGGCGAAAGGGACGGGCACCGGCTTGCTCGCCGGCACGGCGGGATCGGCGCTCGTTGATGTTCGGCTCATCCATGGGCGGAGACGAGAGGTGCCGGATTGAGCGTCGCGGCGGCAGCCCGCAGGCATTCGTCGACCTTTGCCAGCAGGTGGCCGACGACGAACGGTTTCCCGAGGGTTGCGATCGGCTGCAGCTCCGGCGGCGCCGCCGCGTCGTTCCACGGCAAAGTACCCGAAACGAGGATTGCCGGCAGTGTCATCCCGGCGGCCCGCAATCGTGCGATCAGATCCACGCCACTGAGCCGCGGCATGCGATTATCGGTGAGCAGCAGCTTGAATACACCGCTCTGCAGCGCCTCCCAGCCGAACTCGCCGTCGATCGCCTCATCCACCCGGTACCCGGCTTGTTGCAGGACCCGAACACTGAGGCTGCGGACCGCCCACTCGTCTTCGATCACGAGGATCCTGGCAGCTCCGACGTCGCGCATGAAGGTCCGCCCTCCCGATGCAGCGGCACCTTGGCTCGCCTCGAACTGTTGGTCTGCGCCGGACAGGGTTCGAACACCGAGCGGAGGCGAAGGGCTACCGGCGGAGGAGAAAGGAATATCCATGGGAATAGCAGGTTGTGGTGTGCATGCGCCAACTCGCACGGGCACAGACTACACCCGGGGGGCACCGCCCGATATGGGGTGTAGGCCTACTGCCCCAACGGCACCCAAGGATGCGCTCTCGCCGCTCGACTCCGGTCCGATGTGCCTGCCTTCCCGATTTCTGCTTGCCGGAGGAACCGCAGGCCACCTACTAACCTCCCCTTCATTTTTCGGGTCGATAGCTCAACGGTAGAGCAGCGTCCTTTTAAGTCGTTGGTTCCGGGTTCGAATCCCGGTCGACCCACCAAATTTCTCGCCGGTGCACTCGCCACCGGTTCGCAGGGCCGCTCATTCGGGAGACGCGCGCGGAGCGCTTTGGGCGTTCCTCCCCAAAGATTTCGCGAAATTTTCTGCGGATGAGCCGATAGATCCTCTGGCCATATCCGGAGTTTCCCCTGATGATCCCTCAAGATAAACCTTCCTCCGTTCTCGAACGACAGTTGTCCGCAGACCGGCAAACCGTCTCCACCCCTAGCAAGATGAAGCGCGTTGTCATCATTGAGGATCAGACCGCCATCCGCGAGATGCTCGCGGAAATGCTGCGCAACGACCCGAATTTCAAGATCGTCGGCGAGTGTGGCGACGGCCAGCAGGCCTACACTCTGTGCCTCGAGACCAAGCCCGACCTTGCCATCCTCGATGCCAAGCTCCCCGGGCTCAACGGTGTCGATCTGCTCCGCCGCCTCGCGAAGCAGCTCAAGAACACACGTTACCTCGTCTTCTCCGGCTACGAGAACCCCGTGCTCGTCCGCGAGATGCTCGAAGCCGGCGCCCATGGCTTCGTCGAGAAGACCGCCGGCCTGAGCGAGTTCCGCAAGGGCATCCAGACCGTCGCCAACGGCGGCACCTATTTCGGACCCGCCGTCGCGGCGTTGCTTCTCAACGTCGTCACCAACCCGTCCGCCGCGTCGAGCCACGACCTGCTCACCGACCGCGAGCGTGAAATCCTCCAGCTCGTCGCCGAAAGCTACAGCACGAAGGAAATCGCCTCCAAGCTCGGCATCAGCGTGAAGACCGTCGACAACCACCGCACGAACTTGATGCGGAAGCTGGATCTCCACGACGTCGCCAGCCTCACCCGCTACGCGATCGAGATCGGCTTGGTCGACAACCGCAGCTCGCTCCCTCCCGGCGGCGCTCGCTGACGGCCTCCGTCAGTAAACCCCGCGTCGACACCGGGCGCGGCTTCGGACCGACCGACTATCTTCTTGCGCCAGCACAGCGCTTTACGGATAAACGCGCTCCTCAACGCACAGGCCCTTTTCTCCATGAACAAGCTCTCGAAACTCGTCTGTTTCATCCTGATTGGTTCGGCCGTCCTCCTCGCCGGCTGCCCGAAGAAACCGAAGCGCCCCGATCCGAGCGCGACGCAAGCGGGCATGGGCCCCGGCGGCCTCAACGCCACGGATGTCGACTTCGGCGCCAACGCGGCCAACGGCCTCGAGAGCAACACCGCCGGCGCCGGTCATCTCGACGAGGCCAACCTCGAGCGCGGCGTGCTCCCCACCGTCTACTTCGATTTCGATCGCTCCGCGATCAAGGCCAGCGAGCGCGCCAAGCTCGACGACGCCTCCAAGAAGATCGCCGCCGACTACAAGGGGAAGCAGATCCTCCTCGAAGGTCACTGCGACTGGCGCGGTACCGCTGAATACAACATGGGCTTGGGCGACCGTCGCGCCAACGCCGTGAAGGACTACCTCGCGAAGCTCGGCGTCGAAGTCGTCCGCCTCGAGCCCCTCTCGAAGGGCGACCTCGATGCGAAGGAGAACGCCACCGGCGAAGAGATGTCCAAGGACCGCCGCGTCGAGCTCGTGGTCATCAAGCAGTAATCTGCCCTTAGCCTTTCAATACTTCTCGAAGCCCCGGTCCTCCGACCGGGGCTTTTTCGTGCCCATCCGCTTCGGCACGCGCGATCCTGCGACCGTCCATCCGCCTGTAGCCGGCCGGGCCGAGGCCGGCCTTCCGTGGCGTGACACTTGAATGTTCCGTTCTGCCGGGGTCGTCGCCCCCCGGTCACAACCTACCACCGCAGCGCCTCAAAATACCCGGCGCCGATGTCGCCGCGGTGTCGCACCTCCAGCACGTCGTGCAGCTTCTCGAGCTGCCGCTGCATCTGCTCGAGTTTCGGATCGTTCGCGACCAGCAGCAGCATGCGGCTGGTCGCGTGGTCCGCCTCGGGCACGCAGACGATCGCCTCCAGATTGAAGGCACGCCGGGCGAACAGCCCGGTGATGTGCGACATCGCTCCCGGGTGATTGCGCACGCGGAGTTCCAGGACAGTGGTGGCGGGCTGCGTCGTGTCAGGCATGGGCGGTGGCGGGTTCGGTGGCGGTGATCGTGAGGTGGTTGGCGGCGCCGGGCGGCACCATCGGCAGCACGTTGGCCGTCTCGTGGATCGGGATGTCGATCAGCACCGGGCCGGGCGCGGCGAGCGCGGACGCGAGCTGCCCCAGCGGGTCGTCCTCCGGGTCGAGCGTCACGCCGCGCAGGCCGAAGCCGCGCGCGATGGCCGCAAAGTCCGTCGAGGACTGGAAACGGGAGGCCGAGTAGCGCCGGCCGTAGAACAACTCCTGCTGTTGCCGCACGAGGCCGAGGTGGGCGTTGTTGCACACCAGCACCGCCACCGGCAGGTCGAGGTCCGCCAGCGTGGCCAGTTCCTGGATATTCATCAGGATCGAGCCGTCGCCGCTCACGCAGACCACGCGGCGGCCCGGTGCACCGAGCGCCGCACCGATCGCCGCCGGCAGGCCGAAGCCCATCGTGCCCAGGCCGCCCGAGGTCAGGAACGTGCGCGGACGGCTGAACGGAAACGCCTGCGCCACCCACATCTGGTGCTGGCCCACGTCGGTGGTCACGATCGCATCGTCGGGGAGCAGGCGCGCCAGCGAGCGGATGAGGTTCACCGGGTGCAACGGCTCCCAGGCCGGCGAGGGATGGATCAGCGGATACGCGGCGCGCAGCTCCGCGGCCCGGCCACGCCACGCCGGATGGACCTGTGCGGGCAGGCGCCGGAGCAGGCGCGTGAGGGTTTCGGCGGCGTCGCCGGCGAGGGCGAGCGTGGCGGCGCGGATCTTGCCGAGCTCCGCCCGGTCGATGTCGAGATGCGCGATCGTCGCCTGCGGGCAGAACTCCGCGACCTTGCCCGTGGCGCGGTCGTCGAAGCGCGCGCCGATGGCGAAGATCACGTCGGCCTCGCGCATGAGCAGGTTGGTCCCCTTCCCTCCGTGCATGCCGAGCATGCCCAGGTTCAGCGGATCGTCGGCGGCGAGCGTGCCGAGCGCCATGAGCGTGGTCACCGCCGGGGCGTCGATGTGGTGCGCGAGCGCACGGGCGAGTTCCGCCGCACCGGCCCCGATCACGCCGCCGCCCAGATAGAGCAGCGGACGTTGCGCACCGGCGAGGAGCGCGGCCAGGGCGTCGATCTCGGTGGCGGCGCAGGGCGGCGTCGCCCGGCGGCGCCCAGGCTCCGGCCACACGCTGATCTCCGCCCGGGCGTTGAGCACATCCTTCGGAATGTCGACTGCCACCGGGCCGGGGCGGCCCGACTCCGCAAGCGTGAAGGCCAGCGGGATCGTTTCGAGCAGCTCGTCGATCGAGCGCACGAGGAAGTTGTGCTTGGTGATCGGCAGGGTGAGCCCGTACGTGTCCACTTCCTGGAACGCGTCGGTCCCGATCAGCGCCTGCGGCACCTGCGCGGTGATGGCCACGAGCGGGATCGAGTCCAGCCGCGCATCCGCGATGGCGGTGAGCAGGTTGGTCGCGCCCGGTCCCGAGGTGGCCAGGCAGACGGCGGCGCGGCCCGTGACGCGTGCCATGCCCTGGGCGAGGAAGCCCGCGCCCTGCTCGTGGCGGGTCAGGATGTGGCGGATGCCGCTCCCGTGCAGGGCGTCGTAGAATGGCAGGATCGCGCCGCCGGGGATCCCGGCGAGGGTGTGGATGCCCTGGCGCTCGAGCAGAGTGCGCAGGATGGTGGCTCCGGTGTGTTGCATGGTGGTTGGCGTTGGGTGGCGCCCTCCCCGGTTCTGCACCCGACGGAGCCTCGGAAAACAAAAGCCCCCTCCGGTGCGGCACCGGAGGGGGCGAAAGTCGTGTGATCGCTCAGCCCCGTCGCGGTGCGCAGGTAACCACTACGACGACCAGGAGGGCGGCGAGCAGGTTGCGGGAGGCGTTGGCGAGGCTGAACATTGCGGGGCGGACAAAGAGCGCATCGGCCCCCGATGTCAAGCCGCCGGCCAAACGCGGTCGCCGGTCCGCGCCCGCACCACCGGGTTCGGCCGCACGCCTGCCGCCATGCAGCCCGGGGCACGGACCCTCAGCCCGCCAGTTCCAGCGCCGGCTCGAAGGTCAGGCCGCTCCCCTCCTCCGACACGGTACGTGGGCGCGCCGCGTCCATCCAGGCGGCAAAGGCGATCATCGCGGCGTTGTCGCCGGTGTGCCGTGGCTCGGCGGCGACCGCCGGCACGCCGTGCCGGCGCCCGACCGCGGCGAGGGCGGCCCGCAGGCTCCGGTTATTGGACACACCGCCGGAGAGCCCCACGCTGCGGTACGCACCGCCCTCCAGCGCCCGCTCCGTCTTGCTCGCCAGCGCGTCGACCACGGCGGCCTGGTAGCTCGCGCAGAGGTCGTCGAGTCGGGCGTGCACCTCGGCGTCGCTCATCTTCTCCAGGGTGTAGCGCAGCGCGGTCTTCAGGCCGGAGAAACTGAAATCGAGCGTGCCGCGGGAGTTGTTGCCCCGCGGAAAGTCGAAGGCGTCGGCCCGGCCCTTCGCCGCATGCTGTTCGACGAGGGGGCCGCCGGGATAGCCGAGTCCGAGCAACTTCGCCCCTTTGTCGAGCGCCTCGCCGGCGGCATCGTCGAGCGTCGACGCCAGCACGGTGATACGGCGCTGCCCGTCGATGGAGAACAGCACGGTGTTGCCGCCCGAGACGAGCAGGCCGAGGTGCGGGAGCAACGCCGCGAGCCGAGCCTCGAACTCCGCCGGCGCCTCGCCATGGAGATTGATGAACGGCGACCACGCATGTCCGCGCAGATGGTTGCCGCCGACCAGCGGCACCCCCCACTCCAGGGCCAAGGCCTTCGCCACCGCCACGCCCATCGCGAGACAGGCGGCCAGTCCCGGCCCGCGGGTGACCGCGATCTGTGTCACCCGGCGCAAGTCGCACTCGGCCGCGGCCACCTGGAGCAGCGGCGCGAAGTGCCGCAGGTGCTCGCGGCTGGCGAGGTCCGGCACCACTCCGCCGTAGGTCTGGTGGAGCGCGATCTGGCTGTGCACCCATTCGCCGCGCAAACCGTGGCTGGGGTCGAACACCGCCAAGGCGGTCTCGTCGCAGGAGCTTTCGATTCCGAGGATCATGGAAGGACGGAGGCGCTCATCGGGACCTGCGCGGCGGTATCGGTGTAGGCCAGCAGGCCCTGCAACACATCGATCGCCGCCTCGAGCTGGCGGTCGGGAATCGGCTCGAAACCGAACCGGGCCTTGAACTCCGCCGCGCTGGCGAAGTCGTCGCGCAATCGTTGGATACCAAGCTTGCGGTCGTCCTCGGCCGAGACCGGCAGCGACACATCGGGGGCGATGCCTTGGCCGTGGATCACCTGGCCGCCGGGGGTGAAGTAGCGGGCGGTGGTCAGTCGCAGCGCTTCGCCGCCGCCGAGCGGCACGAGCGTCTGCACCGAACCTTTGCCGAACGTGCGCTCGCCGATGACGACGGCGCGGCGGGTGTCGCGCAACGCCCCGGTGACGATCTCGGCCGCACTGGCGCTGCCGGCGTTGACGAGCACGGCGATCGGGTATCGCCGAGCCTTGTCGGCGCCGTGCGCGTGCAGCTCGCTCCGGCTGCTGGCGTCCCGGCCCTGGGTGTAGACCACGAGCTCTCCGTCATCGAAAAACGGGCTCAGTACGTCCACCGGAGCGGTCAGCAGGCCACCGGGGTTGTTGCGGAGATCGAGCACGAGGGCGCGAAGGCCCTCGGCTTCGAGCTTCGCCAGCGCCGTCTTGAATTCGGCGGCGGTGCGCTCGGTGAACTGGGTGATCTGGATCTGCCCGATGCCCGGCGCGACCATCGACACGGCGCGGATCGTATCGACCTTGATCACCTCGCGCACGAGCTCGAGCTCCAGCTCACGCGATACCCCCGCCTCCGTGCGTTCGAGGCCCACCCGCACCTTGGACCCCGGCTTCCCGCGGAGCTGGTCGACCGCGTTGCGCAGCACCGGCGCCTCGATCGCCTTGCCGTCGACCTTCACGATCCGGTCGCCGCGGAGAATTCCCGCCCGTTCGCCGGGCGTACCGGCGATCGGCGCGATCACGACCACAGCCTCGTCCTTCAGCTCGATCTGCACGCCGATGCCGCCGAACTCGCTCCGCAGGTTGCTCTGCACCCGCTCGTTCTCGCGGCGATCGAGGAACTCCGAGTGCGGGTCGAGCCGGCGCACCATCTCCCCGATGGCGCTGTTGGTGAGTTTCTCCGGCGTGGCCGCCGCCGGCTCGACATAGCGGGTCTCCACCGCCTTGAGCACCCGACGGAAGCGGCGGGCCTGGGCGGTGGCGGGATCGGGGACCAGCCACCCCTGCCGCTCGCCGACGAGCAGCACCAGCAACGCGGTATTGGAAACGGCCAATACCACCAGCGCGGTCAGGAGAATCCGTTTGAGCATCCGCGGCATCCTGCAAGAAACCCCGACCTAGTCCAATGTTTCCACCCACCGCCAACGACGCCGATGCCGACGCCAGTTTCCTCGCCGTCTTCCGATCGGCGAACGGGGATGGGCCGGTGAGTTTTGCGCAGTTCATGGCGCTCGCACTCTACCATCCGGAACTCGGCTACTATCGTCGCCCACACCAACGGGTCGGGCTCTCGCCCGCGGCGGATTTCTACACGGCGACGAGCACCGGGACCGTCTTCGGCGAACTCGTCGCCGCCGCCGCCAGCAACCTGCTCGGCCATGCCGAGCCGCACCGCTTCGAGTTCGTCGAGATCGGGGCCGAACCGGACGGCGGCGTCCTCGACGGCGTGGTCCATCCCTTTCGGTCCGCGCGCACCTGTCGCCTCGGGGCGGAGCCGGCGCTGGCCGGCGAATGCGTCGTCTTCTCCAACGAGCTGTTCGACGCCCAGCCCTTCCACCGCCTGATCCGGCGCGATGGCGCTTGGCGCGAGGTGGGCGTCGCGATCGGCGCCGACCGCCTCGTCGAGCGAGAGCTTGCGGAGTTGTCGCCACCGGTCGCGGCGGCGGCCGGAATGCTGCCCACGAGCGCGCCCGAGGGATACCGGCTCGATCTGCCGCTCGCCGCGGCGGAGTTGTGCTCCCGACTGGCCCGCGCCCCCTGGCGGGGGCTGTTCCTTGCGTTCGACTACGGCAAAACGTGGGACACGCTCGCCGCCGACACACCGGCCGGTACCGCCCGCGCCTATCGTTCGCACCGGCAGGAGCGCGACCTGCTCGCCGCCCCCGGTCGCCAGGACCTGACGTGTCACGTTTGCTGGGACTGGCTCGAGCAGGCGCTCGCCGGGGCGGGGTTCTCGTCGATCCACCTCGAGTCGCAGGAGGCGTTCCTCATCCGCCACGCGGGCTCAGCCGCGGAACGGATCATCCGGGACGCCAAACCCGGTCCCGATCCGCGCCGCTCGCGCCTCCACGAATTGCTCCACCCGGCGTTGCTCGGCCAGCGGTTCCAGGTGCTGCACGCGGTCCGGGCGTGAGGGATCCGGCCGCAAACGCGCGGCCCAGCCGGTTTCCGTGTTGGCACTGGCGCGACGCTCGCGATGATCGCGCCCGCCCCACCTCGGTCACCTCGCCTTCCGCCATGCGCCTCCTTCGCCCTACCCTTGCCCTCGTCTTCGCGCTTGTCTGCTTCCTGCGCGCCCCGGCCGCCTCCCAGCCCCTCGTCCCCGGCGCCGAGCTGAAACTCGAGCTCACCCCGGCCGTCCCGAAGGCCGAGCTCACCTTCGCCGGCGGCACCGAGCGCCTGCTCGCCCTCCGCGTCACCGCCGGCGGCGCGGGCGGCTCCGTCCGATTCAAGGCCAAGGCCGCGGCCCAGTTCGGCGCCTACACCGCCGGAAGCGACTTCACCTGGGTCTTCGACACCGAGCGCGCCGCCACCCAGCTCTGGGATACGCTCCCGCACCTGCCCGCCACCTGGACCGTCGAGCTCGCGATCAACGGCAAACCCACCGGCCCCGTCGCGCTCACGATCAAGCTCGAGGACCAAGGCGCCGCGCCGGACCTTCGTTGGGGCGAAGCGCCCGGCACCCTGCTCGTCCGCAACGCCGGCCAATCCCGCCTCTCCGCCACGCCCGAACAGAACCTCAAGCTCCGCCACCCGCTCTACAAATCCGGCGCGGTCGGCCCCGACCTCACGCCCGCCGGCGACGCGCTCTTCCGCCTCCCCGCCGGCCTCTGGCAACTCGCCGCTACCGGCGGCGAGGGCGTGACCGAATTGCGCTCCGCGTTGATCCCCGTCTCCAGCGGCGGCGAGACCGTCGTTGACTGGCCGCAGATGCGCGCCCTCGAGGGCGAAGAGGCCAAGGGCCTGTCCGAACTCGTCCTGCGCGATGCCACCGCCGACGGCGCCACCGGTACCTTGCTCGTCGCCGCGCCGATGTTCGCCGAGGCGCCGAAACCCGAGGCGGTGCGCATCCTCGAGGGCGGCCAGCCCGGCGAGGTGCTCTCCGTCGAGTCGATCCCGGCCAAGCTCCACGTGGTCGTGCTCTTCGATTCCTCTTTCTCGATGCGCAAGATCTTCGGCGAAGCGCAGAACGCCGCACTCAAGTTCGTCGAACAACTCCCGCCCGACTGCACGGTCGATTTCTTCGACTTCGACACCAAGGTGAAGGAGCTCGCCGCCCCCGACCGTGCCGCCCTGCTCGCGGCCATCCGCGGCATCAAGTCCGACGGCTCCACCAAGCTCTACGACTCGATCATGAAGGGCCTGCCGAAGTGCGCCACGCACCGCCGCAGCGCCGTCGTTCTCTTCACCGACGGTTTCGACGCGCAGGTCGAGGACCCTGGCTACGGCAGCCGCGCCTCGCAGGAACTGGTCTTCGAAACTGTCTCCACCGCCAAGGTACCGCTCTTCACCATCGCCTACGGCGAGAAACCCGACGAGCAGACGCTCCAGCAACTCGCGACGCTCTCCGGCGGCGCCTACTACCGCGCGCAGGCCGACACCATCGGCACCGTCTTCGACCAGATCCGCGGCCTCGTCGACCGCGACTACAAGATCACCTACCGCCGCCCCGCCAAAGTCGCCGCCAGCAACACCCCCGTGGTGACGCTCGTCCTCGATGTCAGCGGCTCGATGGACATGGACGCGAAGACTCCCGGCTGCGGCCGCCGCATCGAGGCCGCCAAGGATCTTTTGCGCGGTTTCTTCGGCCGTCTGCCGGCCGGCAGTGTTACGCAACTCTTCACGTTCTCCAGCGACGTGAATCTCGCGCAGGTGCCGACCTCCGACACCGCGCGCCTCCTCCGCGCCCTCGCCCCGATCAACGCCGGCGGCGGCACCGAGACACTCAAGGCCACCAAAGCCGCCCTCGCCTCCCTTGAGAAGATCCCATCGCGCAACCGCTCGCTGCTCTTCATCACCGATGCCGCGCTCCAGGTCGCCGACGGCAAACCGCGCAAGGACTTCGAGCAATACCTCGCCGCCCTGAAGGACCTGAACGTGCACTCCGTCTGGGTCGGCATGGTCGGCGAGAAGGACAAAGCGCCGTTCGCCAACGCCGCCGCGCTCTCCGGCGGCAGTTACGTCGTCAGCCCCAACACCGAGGCCATCGCCCAAGCCCTCGCCTCCCTCGAGAAAGCCCTCGCCGATCCGCAATCCGGCAACGAGGTCGCCGTGGAGATCCTCATCGACAAGCCCGACGACAAGGGCGCGCATCATCTTCATGGAGGCACCGGCCTCTTCCCCCTGCCCGTCTCCGCCAGCACCGCCGAGCACAGCGTCGGTTGCCTCACCGCCACTCTCAACAACTCCGCCGACTCGCCGCAGCTCACGATCAACCTCCCCGGCGCCGCTCCTTCCTCACCGCCCACCGACAACCGCCCACCGTCCACTGTCCACGGCCAACCGTCCACCGACTCCACCGAGCTCAACCGCATCCCGATCAGCAAATCCGGCCGCAACCAAGCCGCCGAGTTCACCGTCGACGAAGTCCGCCTGTATTCGAAGCTCCACGGCTTCGAACTGCCCGCCACCCACCGCTTCGTCGAACTCCACGTCACGCTGAAGAACATCCTGCCCGAGCAAAAGGTCTTCATTCCCGAGAAGGGCGCCGCGCACCCGGCCAACTGGGTCGGTGGCGGCAAGGTTCGCGGCAAGACCGTCACCGCTATCCCGCCCTACCTCGTCCCGAATCTCCGCAACCACGTCTTCCTGCGCTGGAACGACTCCGCCGAGGTCCCGCTCTCCGCCATTTCGCTGCTCGATCCCGCGCCGCTCTTCCTGCCCGACGATCCCTCCGTGCTCGTGCAACCCGGCACGCCGCTCACCGGCCGCCTCGTCTTCCTCGTGCAGGGGACCAATCTCCAGCAGGCGTCGCTGCACTTCTACGACACCGCCTACGCGCACCTCGACCTCGCGCTCGTCGGCCCGCTCGCCCCGCGGCCGGCCGCCCTCACCGCGTTGCCCACCAAGGCCACCGCGCAACTCTCCGACACCTTCAAGCTCTCCTTCCTCGGCGTCGCCGATTCGCCCGACGCCGTGGCCGGCGTCGCCCCCGGCAAGACGAACGTCTTCCGCACCGTCCAGCTCGGGCTCGAGTCGCAGGTGCAGGCGTTGCTCGCCGTACAGCCGACCGAGAGCTTCGACCTCCTCGTCGGCACCGACAAGGGCCCGCTCTCCACGCCCCTCGCGCCGCTCACCGATCTGTTGCCCGGCGGCCTCTACCGCCCCGCCTCGCTCGCGCCCGGCTCGCACAACCGGTTCCAGCAGCTCTACTGCCTGCCCGCCGCGCTCGCCGCCGCGCCGTCCGCGCTCTTTGTCGAGACGAAGACCAAGGACGTCGTCATCCCCTTCGCCGCGCCGCTGCCGATCCACCTTTCCACCACACCGGTCGATCCCGCGACCGGCCTTGCCATCGCGGTGAACTCCGTCGCCCTCGCCGGCAAGGAGTCCGGCCTCGACCGGCCGATGATCGTGGCCGACGTCACGATCGCCGACGCCGACGACAAGTACTCCACCAGCCTCGGCAACCACTTCGTCCTCGTGCGCGTCGCCGAGCCCGGCGCACCGTTCGTCGATCCCGATGCCCCGGTGCAGGCGCGCAAGATCGGCGAACAACCGAACGCCGCCACGAAGAAGGGCCTCGGCACCTTCGCCGCCGACGAGTCGCAGAAGATCAAGCCGCACCGCGTCGACCCCGCCACCGCCGGCCTGCTCTTCGGTTTCCCCGTCGGCACCGTGATCCCCGACGGAGCGACCCGTCGCGGCGTGCTGCTCTTCACCCCGCCCACCGAGGGCGAATGGGTGCTCGCGTTCCACGGACGCGAACTCACGCGCCTCACCGCGCCGCTCGCCACGCCGCTGCCCGCCGCCGACACCTTCCTCGTCGCCCGCCGTCCCGCCTACCCGACGCTCGACGACCGCAACGTCGCCGTGCGCATCGAAAAACTGGTGGCCGAGCGCGCCAAGGCCGGCGCCTTCAAGCACCTCGCCCGCGACAGCAAGACCGCCACGCCGAAGACCGACGAGTCGGGCGCCACCATCCCCGCCGCCCTCGAGCCGCCCACGCTCACCGCCGCCGGCGCCGCCGCGTGGAAGGACCTGCTCGCCGCCGACGAAGCCGCGCTCTGGAAGACCATCGCCGCGCTCCGCGTCCAAGCCTCCGCCGACAAACCCTGGACCGTCCATCTCTCGCCCGAGGCTGTGCTCACCCAGCATTCCGGCGCGATCGGGGACGTCGCCGACCTCGCGCGCCAATGGTACGCCGCGCGCGGCGTCACGGTCACCGCACAGCAGGCTGCGCTCTCCGACAGCGGCAAACAACGGCTCCGCGAACGCATCCCCTTCGGCGACCTGCCCGCACAGATCCCGATTCTCGCGACACCGCAAGGCACGTGGACCATCCCCTTCGCCACGCGCGACGCCGACTCGGCAACCTTGCTCGCCGCCGGCGCGCCCACGGCGACGAAGCCCGCGCCGTCCGCCACGCAGATCACGGTCTCCGTGCTCTGCACACCGCTCGCCTCCAACGCCGCTGCGAAGATGGGCGACATGGGCAGCGCGCTCGCCGGCGGCGGCGGTGGCAACGAGAAACGGTTCGTTCTCTGGAACGATTCGCTCCCGACCGCCGCGCTCTCGCGCGACGCCGTCGACCTCTTCCTCTACGAAACCGGCGGCAAGGATCCCGAGCTCCGCGCCCAGTTCGAAGGCCCCGACGGCACGGTCGACGGCAAAGCCGGCATCAAGACGCTAGAGTGGAAACCCGTGCGCGAGTTGATCGAGATCCGTACGCCCGGCCAGAAGGTGCGCGTGCT
>DAOOFR010000026.1:23902-28078 GCA_035415285.1 Opitutaceae bacterium | reverse complement strand
TCGTGCGCACCGCCGGCGAGGGCAAGAAGTCCCGCTACTTCGTCCGCGACCTCCACATCCTCCTCAAGAAGTGGGAGGAGATCTCGCGCCGCATGGAGAAGGACCGCCCGCCCTCCTGCCTCTACCAGGAACCCGACATCGTCGAGCGCACCGTGCGCGACTTCCTCACCGAGGACGTCGACCGCGTACTCATCGACAACAAGGACGACTTCGAACGCGTCCAGGAGATCGTCGGCCTCATCTCCAAACGCTCCCGGTCGAAGATCCACCACTACGCCGACAGCATCCCGATCTTCGAGCGCTTCAACATCGAGCGCCAGATCGAGCAGACCTTCAACCGCTTCGTCTCCCTGCCCTCCGGCGGCCAGATCGTCATCGACGAGACCGAGGCCCTCGTGGCCATCGACGTCAACACCGGCTCCCACAAGGCCAAGAGCGGCGAGGAGAAGAACACGATCTTCCAGGTCAACATGGAGGCCGCCACCGAGATCGCCCGGCAGATCCGGCTGCGCAACATGGGCGGCCTGATCATCATGGACTTCATCGACATGAAGGAGCGGCGCCACCGCAACCAAGTGTTCGATCGTATGGTCGCCGCCATGGCGGAGGACAAGGCCAAGAACCACATCCTGCCCATCTCCACGCTCGGCATCATGCAGATGACCCGCCAGCGCCAGCAGGAGTCCCTCGCGTCGAACCTCTACAACGACTGCCCGTACTGCCGCGGCCGCGGTATCGTGAAGTCCGCCACGACGGTCTCGGTCGAG
The DNA here is from genome assembly GCA_035415285.1 of Opitutaceae bacterium. Lineage (GTDB taxonomy): Bacteria > Verrucomicrobiota > Verrucomicrobiia > Opitutales > Opitutaceae > CAJCBL01. Next base: position 27,311 of record DAOOFR010000026.1, on the reverse strand, counting down.
CTCCAGCGCCGCCTCGGCTCCATCGTCCGCCGCCTCCAGTTGCGCTACCCGGGCAAGGAGTTCGCCCTGCGCGTGCTCGTGCACCCCGGCGTGCTCGAGCGCCTCAAGGTCGAGGACGCCGATCTGCTCGTCCGCATGGAGAAGCTCTACGGCGTGAAGCTCTCCTTCCGCGCCGACCCGAACTACCACGTGGAAAACTACAAGGTGCTCAACGCCGTCTCCGGCGAGGAGTACCGCTGAGTCTCCACCGCGCGACCGTTCGCCAACCTTCGAGCGCCGGGCCCTCCAGCCCGGCGCTTTTCTTTTCCGCTCCGCGCCGCGCGCCTCACTCCGCCCGCGACTCGCGGGGGTAGAACGCCGGCGTGCGCAGCGGCGCAAGCCACAGCCGATCCGCGGAGGACCAGTCGCGCACCACCGACTCCGCCGGGGGCACGTACTCGAACAGGAACCGCACACCGGCGGGCACACCGCCCAGTTCCGCCACCGCGACCGACCGTTCGGCGCCCGTCTCCTTTTCACGAATAACGACGAGCCACTCCGGTCGCGCCAGATCCAGCCGCACGGTCGCCTCCTCGCCCGGCGCCAGTCGGCGCACCTCGCTCGCCTGCGGCACCGGCGCCGGCCCGCTCGGCTGATTCCAGCGGCACTCGGCGACACCCCACAGCGGATCCGGCACGAGCCGGAACGCCCCCGCCGGATCGGCCGGCAGCCACAAGGCCACCGGCTGCTCCCCGTGGTTTTTGAACGTCACGTTCACTGCCACGACCGGATACTCCGCCCGCGAGGCAGGCGCGTTCTGCCGCCGCGGTCCCAGCTCGGTCTCCAGCGTGACTCCGAGCGGCGCCCAACGATAACCGGCGAGCACCGAGATCCCGGAGGTCCCCACCGCCACTTTCGCGTCGATCGTGCGGCCCTCCGTCCAGCGCTGCCGCGCCGCCTCGACCTCCAACGCCTTCGCGTGGTCCTGTTGGAGAAACAGCGCCTCGAGCCCGTAGCGGACTTGCAGCGACTCCCTCGACCAGTCCGAGTCCGCCCGCCCGCGCAGGTACAAGCCCTCCGCCGGCCGCCGGTCCGTCAGCGCCACAAATTCCGCCAACCCGTGCGGCCCGGGTTTCATCACCGCGTACACCACCCGGTCGCGCATCCGCTCCGGCCCCTTCGCGGCAAACCACGCCACCAGCCCGTCGCGGCACTGCTCCTTCTTCACCGTCGAAAACTCGTACCCGAGCCGCACGTAGGCGCCGCGCATCGGATCGGTCGGATCGACCGGCGCCGTGCGCAGCCACACCTGCCGCCCGGTCCGCAGCACCCATTCGCGCTGCCCGGCCATGAACGCCAGCAGCCCCAACTGCGCCACCGCGATGCCGAGGATCAGCCAGCGTTTCATCGCGCACCTCCTTCCGACTCCGCCGTCTGGCGACATCTCCGGTAGTAGAACCCCTCCGCCACCAGCAGACCGCCGAGGAGCAGAAACGCCAGCCCCCGTGTCGCCAGACTCTCGAACAGATCGAAGTACCGTGCGAACACCACCACCGCCAGCAGCACCGAGCCGAGCACCGTCTCCCGCAGCAGCCCATCGCGGCAGCCGCGCACCATCCACATCGCCGCAATGCCGAGGCAGATGAGGTTGAACACCAGCGAGACAAAGAGCGTGCCGCTCGCCGTGCCGGTCACCCCGAGGAGGTTGCAGTACAACAGACCGATCGGGCACAGCCACTCCTCCCACGGCACCCGCGGCGACTCGCCCCGCTGGGCCCGCATCAGCAAATGCCCCCACAGCACCACGGCCAACCCGAACGGCACCCAGCGGTACGCGATCAGCTGCTCCCGGGCGCCCACCGCGGCCTCCCCCCAGTCGAGCAGCGCGCCGGCAAGCCTGTCGAAACTCAGCAGGTACGAACAGGACAGGAAACCCAGCCAGCCGAAGAGGCGGAGCGTCGCCACCACCCCGTCGTACTCCACGCCCGCCGGCCGTAGCCGAACTGCGGCGACCAAGCCCACGCCGAGCGCCAGCGCCGCCGCGAACGCCGCGCTGCCGCCGCCCCAGGCGCCCGCGCTGCCGAGCAGCAGCGCGTACACCGCCGCGAGCACCACCACGAGGAGCACCGCCGAGCGCCGCACCCACGCGAGCGAGCCGAGCCCGCCGGCGACAAGCAGCAGCGCCCAGCCCGCCGGGCGGTCGAAGTCCCAGCACTCGCCCAGGCCCCAGATGGCGAGTGTCACCGTGGCCAAGATACCCTGCGGCACCGACCGCAAGACCCACGCCAGCGCCAGCGCGCCCAGCCCCCAGAACAGGAAGCCGTTGGGGTAGTGCTCGTCGATGTGATAGATCTGCGCCACCAGCCAGATCCCCGCGCCATAGAGCATCGAGCCGAGCAGAAACGCCACCTCGGCCAGCCCGCTCCGCCAGCCGCCCCGCTCGCGCCAGCGCAGCCCGGCCCCGTGCGCCACGGCGATCGCGCCGAAGATCACGCCGAGCTTCCCGAACTTCGGGAGGGCGTCCCAGTTGTAGGCCAGCAACAGGATGATCCCCAGCCCCACGATCACCGCGCCCAGCCCGCAGAAGACGATCAACCCCCACGGTGCCGCGGCCGGAGGTGCCGGATACAGCGCGCGGATCTGCGCCGCCTGCTCCGCCGAGATGAGGCGCTCGCGCACCCATCGTTCGCTCTCCGTCGCCAGCCAACGCACCGGTTTGCTCATGGGGTAAAGGGTTCCGCCCCGCACTCCAACGCGCCGCCCCGCCCGCGCAAACGCAAAACCCACTACGGGCTTGGCCGCCGCGCCAAATGCTGCCCGACTTGGCCCGTGCAAACCCGGTCCCTCGCCGCCGCCAGCGGCGCGTTCTTCGCGCTCGCGCTGCTGGCCTTCCGCCCCGCCCTCGCCCGGCCGGAGGCGCCGCCGCCGGCACCGGACCAGCGAAACGGGAACTCGGCGGTCGCTCCGTCCCCGTTCCCGCGGTGGCAGGCTGAGCCGGTCGTGCGCTCCGCCCCGGCGGACCGGCCTTCGCCCGAGATCCGCGCCGAGCGCGCCCTCACACTGGCCGATGGCCCCGCCCGCACCGCAGCCCTTGCTGAGTCGCTCGCCGCCTGGGCCGCGGTCGACGCCGGTGCCGCCCTCGTCTGGCTCGAACGGCACTCCGAGCAGGACAAGCCGCTGCTAACGCAGTCCATCGGCGAGGGCCTCGCCGCCGATCCGGCCGCCGCGACCTTTGCCATGACGTTTCTCGCCCAAGACCACGAGGCGGGCGCCCTGCTCGCCGGTGCGCTCGTGCAGGCGCTCGCGGCGCAGGGCGACGCGGCCGCCGCCGCGCGGTTGGCCCGCGCCACGCCCGAGGGATGGTCCCACGAATGGGCCACCGTGGCCTTCACCAACCTCGCCTACGAGGACACCGCCACCGCGTTGGAGT
>DAOOFR010000026.1:20319-23802 GCA_035415285.1 Opitutaceae bacterium | reverse complement strand
CCGGCCCGGCAGCCGCGCCCGCGGCTCGGCCCGCCGGAGGCCATTGTTACCACATCGTAACGGATACGCCGCCCCTCCGCCACCGGGCCCGGGCAGGATCGCGCCGTCGCGCCGGTCGCCGCCGGCCGAGTCACCGCCACCCGAACACACCCTTCGCCCATGAAACGACAAGTCCTGCTCCTCGCCGCCTGCGCGCTCGCCGGCCTCGCCCACGCCCAATTCATCGAGGTGGACTGGGCGGGCACGCCCAACACCGTCCACGCGGAGTTCACGCGCTACGGGCTGTTCAACAACACCGGGTCCGCGCGGGCCGACGCCTATTCGGTCGTCGACTACACCGGCAATCTTCTCCCCGGCGGCCTGCCCGGGCTGGATGACCCGGATCTGCTCAGCCTCGGCGGCCGCACCACGCGCTTCGCCCAGGCCGGGGAGAACTGGCTCGAGACCACGGCCAACTGGGACCTGAGCGTCTGGTCGCCTGCCATCGCAGGGTTCGCCCACCAGCTCTTCACCTTCCAGATCGCCTACTTCGCCGACCCCGCCGAGACCGCCTGGCGCCAGAACTACGAACTCGGTATCCAGCTCTACCATGCGGACCCGGAGGCCGCGGGCTCGCTGGTCGGGGCCGTCCAGCGCACCAGCAGCTACGACGAGTTACACGGACTCGTCACCGAGGTGTTCACCTTCTCCACCCGCGGTGCGGCCGACGGCGTGTTCATCGATATCGCCGCCGCCCCGGAGCTCTCGGTCGGCACCCCCTCCTACATCACGGCCCTGAGCCTGGATTCGCTCTCGTATTCTCCCGCCGCGGTCCCCGAACCCTCCACCTACGGGCTGGCGGGCGCCGCCGTGCTCGCGGCCGCGATCCTCTACCGCCGCCGTCGCCGTTGACCCTCCCTCGCTCCCGCTCCCAACCCGAAAAACGTCCCCTCCTCGCCATGAACAAACTCGCACGCCACTGCCTGCTCGGCGGACTCATCGCCTCCGCCGCCTTCATCCCGCCCACGCTCCTCGCACGGCCCGCCCGGGAAGTGCTCGGCGCCAAATACGTGTTCTTCCTGATCGGCGACGGCATGTCCGCCACCCAGATCCACGCCACCGAGGCCTACCTCACTGCCGCCAACGGCGGCGATGCCAACCTCGCCGCGCACCTGCGGCAGGACCAGAACCGGCTCAACCTCAACCGTCTCCCGGTCAGCGGCATCCAAACCACTTTCGCGTACGATCATCTGATCACCGATTCCGCGGCCGCCGGCACCGCCCTCGCCTGCGGTTCCAAGACGCTCAGCGGCGTGATCGGCATGGATCACACCAAGACCAAGGAGTTCAAATCCGTCGCCGAACTGGCCAAGGAGAGCGGTCGCAAGGTTGGCATCGTCAGCAGCGTGTCCCTCGACCACGCCACCCCGGCCTCCTTCTACGCCAACACCGCCGCCCGCAGCGGCTACGAAGAGGTGGCCGTGGAGGCCGCCCGCTCCAACTTCGACTTCTTCGGCGGCGGCGGTTGGCTCAAGCCCACCAGCAGCGCCTACCGCACCCTCTACCCCTCGCTCGCCACCACCAGCCTCGCCGCGATCCTCGCCAACGAGGGCTACACCACCATCGCCACCGACGCCGAGATCCGCGCCCTCAAAACCGCGCCGCGCGGCAAGGTGGTCTGCACCGTCCCGACGCTCCAGTCGTCCGCCGCCATGCCCTACGGCATCGACACCCCCGCCGGGCAGGTCCGGCTCGCCGAGATCACCGAGGTGGCCATCGCCTGTCTCATGAAGAACAACACGCAGGGCTTCTTCCTGATGGTCGAGGGCGGCAAGATCGACTGGGCCTGCCACGCCAACGATCCGATGGGCACCATCGGCGACGTGCTCGACTTCGACGAGGTCGTGGGGGTCGCCATCGACTTCTACAAGCAGCACCCCACCGAGACGCTGATCATCGTCACCGGCGACCACGAAACCGGCGGCCTCACCCTCGGCTTCTCCGGCCGCGGCTACGAGACCGCCTTCGAGAAACTGGGTGGACAGAAGGTCTCCTACGAGGCCTTCGGCGCCAAGGTCGCCGCCTACAAGGCCGCCAAGGCCTTCCGCTCGCCGTACGACGCCGCGACCAACAACATCGATACAACGATGAAGGCCCTCATCGCCGCCGATTTCGGCATCGTCTACGACGAGCTGCCCGCCCACCGCCAAGGCCTGCTCGAAGCCGCCTTCGACCGCAGCATGGGCGGGCCTGCCGACAACACCCCCACCGGCTGGGACCGCGGCTACGGAGCGGCCACCAACATCGCCACCGTGGACTACCTCTACTACGGCGGCTACGACCCGCTCACCATGGAGATCAGCCACCAGACCAGTTACGAGACCGGCCTGGGCTGGACGAGCTACTCCCACACCGCCGTGCCGATTCCGGTCATGGCCATGGGCTTCGACGACTACCGCTTCGCCGGCTACTACGACAACACCGACGTGGCCAAGAAGATCGCCGCCGCCATGCGCGTGCGCAGCGACCTGCCCATCGTCACGAATCCCTGACAGCTTTCCTGGGCGTCGGGCGGCACCTCCGCCCGCTTGGTCGAGGGGAGCGGCAGCTTCACGGCGCCGCTCCCTTTTCCGTCCGGGCCACGCCACCGCTCCGCCGCGCCTCGTCCTCCTCGCCATGGCCATTCCCGTCCGCCCCCACCGCCACCGCAATCTGCTCGTCAGTCTCGTCTTCTTGGCCGCCTCGCTCGCCCTCCTCTTCTGCGATCTCGGCGGCGCCGGCCGCGGCGAACACCAGCGCGCCTTGCGGCATCACAAGGCACAGGTCCTCGCCACCGACAACGCCACCGTGCGGCGCAATGTGCTGGTGCGCACCGGCGAGCAACGCCTCACCGTCGAACTCGCGGCCGGTCCGCATCGGGGCGCCCGCCTGGCCGCCACCAACCTGCTCACCGGGCAGATGGCGATCGACGAGTTCTACGAACCCGGCGACACGTTGCTGCTCCAATACGCGCTCGATCCGGGGAACCGGCCCCATCAGGGCGTCGCGCGCGGGCATTACCGCCTCGCCCACACCCTCTGGATCTGCGCCGGGTTCGCCGCCCTTCTGCTCGTCGGTTCCGGCGGCACCGGCGCGCGCGCCCTGCTCTCCTTCGCCTTCGCCGCCCTCACCATCTGGAAACTCATGATCCCGCTCTACCTCCGCGGCTGGAATCCGTTGGCGGTCGGCACCGGCGTCATGCTCCTCCTGGCCTGCGCGATCTGTTTCCTGGTGGGTGGGCTCAACCGCCGCGGCCTGACCGCCTTCCTCGGCACAGTCCTCGGTTTGGCGGTCACCCTCTCGCTCGCCTGGTTCTGCACCGGCACCTTCTCCCTCCATGGGGCCGTCCGCCACTACAGCGAGACCCTCCTGTACTCCGGGTTTCCATTCCTCCAACTCACCCCCATCTTCGTCGCCAGCATCGTCATCGGCTGCTCCGGCGCGGTGATGGATGTCGCGATGGAC
>DAOOFR010000026.1:11027-20219 GCA_035415285.1 Opitutaceae bacterium | reverse complement strand
CCTCGTCCGCTCCGGCCTCGTCGTCGGGCGCGCCGTCACCGGCACCATGACCACGACGTTGCTCCTCGCCTACTCCAGCAGCTCGATCGCGATGCTCATGCTCTTCTACGCGCAGGGCCTCCCGCTCGTGCGCATGGTCAACATCAACGAGGTCTCCGCGGAGATCGTGAACATCGTCGTCGGCAGCATCGGCGCGGTGTCGGTCGCCCCGTTCACGGCCCTGGTCGGCGGACTGGTCTGGCGCACCAACGCCGCCCGCGTCGCCGCCGCACCGGCCGGCGCGGCCCGCCCGGCGGCCGCCCCCCAGCCGGTTTGAGACCCGCTACTTGCCGACCGTGAGCGCCGCCACGAGCACCGCGGCCGCCGCGCTCACGTTGAGCGACTCCATCTTCCCGGAACCGGGAATGCGGACGAGGCGGTCGCAGGCCTTCGCCACCTCCGGCGCGAGGCCGGCCTCCTCGTTGCCGAGGATGAGCGCGACCGGGGTCTGCGCCGCCGTGTCGGCACGCTTGCGCACGGATGGAGGGAGGAAATCGCGCCGGCTGAGCGAGGCGAGAAGCGGTCCGCGCACATCGGTGCCGACCACCGCGAACCCCGCCGCACGCAAGCCGCCGCAGAGCGCCGCGAAATCGGCCGCGAGCCAGATCCGCACGTGCTCCATGCCGCCCTCGGCCACGCGATACGTGGACTCGCCCGGCCGCGCCGCCGTCTCGCCGGCCGCTACGACCAGGTTCTCGATACCAAAGAACGCCAGGGTGCGCACGATGGCGCCGAGGTTGTGGGCGTTGCCGATGCGATCGAGCAGCACCACCGGCTTGCCCGCCTGCGCCCAGGCGGCGAGATCCGCCGCCGCCGGCTCCCGCAACGGCGCCTGTTCCACGATCGCGACAATGCCGCCGTGGTGCACCGTGCCCGCGATCTTCGCGAGTTCTTCGGGCGCGACCTGCCGGTAGACCTTCCGCTCGCGCGCCATGTAGCCGCTCATGCCGCCCACGCGCCGACTGGTCGGAAGGTCGAAGAAGAGGCGCTTGATCGCGCCCGCGCGCTCCTGGAACAGCGCGCGCACGGCCGCCAGCCCGCAGATCGGGATCTCCCGGCTGCGCTCCGCGGAGCGAGCACCGGCGGGGACGGACGCCCGCGGCGCTTCTGGGTCACCGATACGGGACGACCCCCGCGGCGCCGATTGGGCGGAGCGGACGGGCGATGGAGGGTTGGCGGAACTGCGGGAAAAGGAGCGCACGTCGGACGAGAGCCCGAAGCGCCGCGGGCGGCAACTCCGAACGCCGCGCGAGGAAGTCTCCGCGGGTGGCGCGCGAGAGCTTGCGCCGCCGCCCGGCCGCCGGCTGAGTTGCGCCGGGTTCGGAGACAGGCGTCTCCGGAGGCAAAGGCAACGGTCGGGCCACCGTTCCATCAACGATCCGCCAGCGGGTCTGCACCGCCTCCAAGTCGCAAAGCCGGATTTGCCCGGCGGGACGATCAGGCCGGGGCGAGCCGCCTGCCGTTTGAAAAAGACGCCACCGCCATGACTGCCACGCCCCCACCCACCCCGCCCTCCGCCCCACAAGATGCCGCCGGCACGCTTCGCGTGGAGGGCCACATGGACGACGGAGTCGGCACCACCTTCGGGCATGTCCCGGGCGCCCTGCTCATGGTCACACCCGATGAACTCCGGCTGAAGGGGAACCGTGGCGACTTCCGTATTCCGCGCACGGAGGTGACGAAGCTCACCCGCAGCTCGCTCTACCCGTGGTTCTTCCGCGGCGTCCGCATCCACCACCGCGTCCCCGGGCTCCCGCCGGTGCTTCGCTTCAATGCGATGAGCGGCAACACCCGCGCTCTGCTCGACCGGCTCGGCGCGCTGGGCTTCCCGATCGGCTGAACCGCGGGTGGCGGCACCGCGGATTGCCGCTCGCCGGCGCCGCACCGCAGTCGGCGCTCGCCGGCGGGGCCGAGCGCGCCCAACTTGCCCCCGTGCCCGGCTCGCTCCGCTTCACCTTCTGGATCGCCACCTTCGGCGCCGTCGCCAGCGCGGCGGCGTATGCGCTCACGTTCGCCGGCCGCACGCACTACGCGGTGCTGTTGCTGCTGCCGGTGCTGCTCCTGGCCTGGCTGGGCGTCGTCACCCAGTGGCGCCGCGTGCCGCGGCGCAATCTCGTATCCGAGATCTTCGGCGACATCCCGCGCTGGATGAAGGCGGCGGCGGTGGGCCTGCTGGTCTTCGTCTTCGCGAACTTCTTCGTCTGCCGCGCGCTCAACGAGGCCGCGCGGCCCGACCGCCTCGACGACGGTCGCACCGTGCTGGTCGCGCGCGGCGGCAAGGTCGTGCGTGAACTCGATGCCGCGGCCTACGCGCACGCGCAGGTCGTCCAGTTGCGCATGCTCACCGGGTCGCTGCTGGCCTGCTTCGGGCTGGCGGCGCTGTTGGCGGAGGCCTGCTGGATCAAGAACGGTCCGGCGATGGCCGACCGCCGCGTGTGAGGACAAAAACGCCCGCCTCGAATCGAGGCGGGCGGAAGAAAAACGGGGGAATCTGGCCGGATCTCAGTGCAGCTTGAGCAGCGTCACGTAGATGCCGCAGAGGATGGCCGAGGTGATGACGCCGCAGATGTTCGCCCCGAGCGCATTCGGAAGGATGATCACGGCGGGATCGTCCTTCGCGACGACCTTCTGGGCCACCTTGGCCGTCGAGGGCACACAACTCACGCCGGCGATACCGACGACCGGGTTGTAGCGGCCACCGCTGAGAAAATAGAGGCAGTAGCCGCCGATCAGACCGCCGGCCCCGAAAGCAGCAGCGCGAGAATGCCCAGAACGAGCAGCTTCAACACCACCGGATCGAGGATCGTGTTGGCCTCGCACAACACGCCAAGCAACAGGCCGAGGAGGAAGGTCGCACCGTAGAGGACCGGCCCACTGAGCAGGTTCTCGAACTCCTTCAGGCCGGCCTCGCGCACCGCGACACCGACAAACAACGACAGGAACAACGGCGCCGCCACCGGGAAGAGCAGACAGAGCACCGTGCAGGCGACCACCGCGAAGATCAGCTTGGCGTTGCTGCTGATGGGGGCCGTCGGCGCCGACTTCATCCGGATCATCCGCAACTTCTTCGGGACAAGGGCGCGGATCAGGTAGGGGTAGCCGCCGTAGGTAAGTCCGAGATACAAATACGCGACGACCGTGATCGGCACGAAGTACTCCCTGGCCAGCGTGAGCGAGGTGAAGAGCACCATCGGACCGTCGGCACTGCCGACCATCGCGATCGACGCGGCTTGGTTCGTCGTCAGCCCGAACCAGACCGCGATCGGGAAGGTGGCGATGGTGCCCAGTTCGGCCGCGAGCGCCAGGAACATGCTCTCGAACGGCCGCGCCATCACGTAGCCGACATCGAGCAACACGCCGATGCCCATGAACACGAAGCAGGCGATCAGGCCGTTGGAGAACGCGAACGTGTAGATCGGCTGCAGGAAATCCACCTGCATCAGGTACATCAGATTGTCGGTCTGCTGCACCAACGGGGCCATGAACAACGTGCCTGGCACCTGGGCGCCCTTGGCCACCGCCTGTTCGGACACCGCTGCCGCCGTCTGGGGATCAAGGAAGAGCACGCCGGCATTGACCGCCGCCATGCCCAGTCCCATCGGGATCATCAGCAAGGGTTCGAGCACGCCCTTCTTGCCGAGAAACACGAGCATCACGCCCAACGCGATCAAGCCGAGCCGGGCGCAGAGAATTTTGGGATCGGAGTCGACGAGCGAGCCGACGCCTTGGAAAAGATCAAGCAGGTTGGGCACGACAGCCTCCGCAGTCGCAAACGTTTGCAGGTCGTTGGTTGTCGTTTACTTAGCTCTTGTCGCCCGTGCGTTGCTCCGCGAAGCGGATGACACGGCCGATCACCATGATGAGACCCGCAACCGCGAAGGAGATCGCAGTGCCGAGTGAGAAGACAAGAAGGGCGGTTTTGACGGTGTTCATGTCGGTTAAGTCGGGAAAGCGCGCGGCAGAGAAGGTGCCCCAACGGAAGCAGGAGGTATTCCGAAGACCTTCTCTTTCTCGAGAAAGAGCTCCGGCGCCGACCTGCGAGAGCCATCAGTACACCTTATCTATTCCGGTACGTCCCATCTTTTTCGCTAATCCGACAAGCGACTGTCAAACACCATCCGGACCGCGACGCGGATTTCCCTCACTCCGCCAAGCTGCCGACTAGGGTGAACTCCTCCCGATCGTGGAACAGATGGCGGACATGCGCCACCGCGCAGCTCCGCAACGGGCTCTCGCTGGAGCGCTGCACCTGGTCGAGCAACGCCAGGGCATCGGCGTGCCCAAACTTCAGATTCACCACGAAATGCCGGCACCAGCGGCCGCGCGTCCATTGCGCCACCAGGTCGAGCACCCTCCGCGGGTCCTCGACCATGTCGCAGAACAGCCAGTCGTAGCGCTGTCCGGGCGCGGGTTTGAAGCGGAAGGCATCCTCGCGCCGGTGCTCGATCCGCGGGTTGTCCAGCGCCCCGCCCTTCAGCGGGCCGTTGTCCACCGCCACGACCCGCGCGCCGCGCTTGGCCGCGCTGTAGCTCCAGCCGCCGGGGGCCGCGCCGAGATCGGCCACCGTCTCGTCCGGGCCCGGCTCGCGCCCGAGCACGACGAATGCTTCCTCGGTTTTCAGATACGAACGCGACGGCGCCGCGGAGTCGTCGGCCATGCGACGCTGCCCGCCCAGCCACGCCCGCCGGGCGGCGTAGAGCCGGCCGAAATCGGTGGCGAAGACAAACAGCCCGTGGGCCGCTCCCGTGCCCCGCGGCAGCTCGGGGCTGGCCAGCCGCGCCACGCGCGAGAGCCGCTTCTTCAACAGCGCATTGAACTCGTCCTCCACGGAACCGAGCCGTTTGCCCAGCCCCGGGATCTCGATCGGAGCCTGCCACACGCTGGGCCAGGCGCCCTCGATCTTCTCACCGCGCAAGGCACCCATGAACCACTCGCACAGCCGGCCGGCCAGCGCGTTCACGCTCTCACCGGCGATCTCCGCCGGCTCGATCATCACCCGGTGCGCAAAGCACAACTCGGGCAACGGGGCTGCGCTCGGCGCCCCGAGCCGGATCCAACCGGCACCGCTGGCATCGGCCGCGCCGAGGCGCACCGCCGCCACCTCCGCACCCAAGAGCGCTTCGAATCCAGACTGGCAGGTCAGCAACATGGGGAATTGGGAAAACCGGCTGAATCCGCCCGCCACTGCGGCGGGTCGGCGCGGGGCCGTCCGTCGTGGTTCAACGCCGCTCGAGCCGCCCGCTCACGGTCGTGATGAGGATGAGGTCCTCCTCGCCGAGATCGCACAAGAGCCGGCACTCGAGCCGGTAGTCGACCGCGCCCGCGGCCAGCGCCGCCCGCAGCCGCTCCGCCGCCGCGGCATCGGCGAGCGTCAGCACCGCCTCGTGCCGGACATCGCCATGCTCGGTCAAGGCCACCGGCTTCTCGCCGATCGCCTCGCCGTAGGCCACCCCGTTGAGGAACACCTTCTGCTTCGTGCTCGCGAGCGCGAGGGGCACGATGTTCTCGTTCTGCATCCGCAACAGCAGCACCGCGCGGTTGTCGGCCCCGACCGTCACGTCGAGCAGGCTGACCGCGACACCGGCCTTCTGCACCGTCGTCGAGCAGCCGCCCGACCAGAAGGCGAACGTCGCCAACAACACCAAGGGGAACAGGACGCGCAGAATTCTCATGGCGCCATCGTGCACCGCCCCCGACCGCCGGGGCAAGACCGACGTCTGGAAAAACGCGCCGCGCCGGCCGCGCTCACGCCCCTTCGCGAAACACCAACCGACGCTTCAGCAGCCACCTCACGCCGATCAGATCGTAGAGCCCGCGCCACGCCCGCCCCCAGTTCGTGTACTTCGACACGCCCTTCGCCCGCTGGCGATGAGTCACCGGCATCTGGTGGACCGTGAAACCGGCCCCGCGGAACAGCGCCGGCATGAAGCGGTGCATGCCGTTGAACGCCACCAACGCCGCCCGCGCCTCGCGACGGAAGATTTTCATCGGGCAACCGGTGTCGCGCGCGCCGTCGTGCAGCACCGCCTTGCGGATCGCGTTGGCGAATTTCGAGGCCGCACGCTTGCTCCACGTGTCCTCCCGCGTCGCCCGGTAGCCGATCACCACCTCGACCCGCTCGCGCCGCAACGTTTCGACCATCGCGGCGTAGTCGGCCGGATCGGTCTGCCCGTCCCCGTCCATCGTGCCGACGATCTCGCCGGTCGCCGCCATGATTCCGCGGAACATCGCGGCGCTTTGGCCCATGTTGCGCGGCAACCGCACGCCAACGACCCCCGGCACCGCCTGGATCTTCGCCCAGGTCGCATCGCGGCTGCCGTCATCGACCGCGATCAACTCGGCGTGCGGCTGTGCCCGCCGCACCTCGGCCAATACAGCCTCGACGTTTTCCTCTTCGTTGAAAAACGGTATGACGATCGACAACTCGTGGGCGCTGCTCATCGCCTTGGAATGTGGGCCCACCCCGGGCCTTGGCGAGCCGCAAGACAACGCGCCGGCATCTCGCTCAGTAGTGGGGTGGCCGTTCGTCGGCCGGCAGGCCGCCATCTTGCGCGCCACCCTCGACACGTTCGCGCAGCTGCCGCAGCCGTCCCTCGAGCCGGTCGAGGCGTTCCGCCATCTCCAGCATCGCGCGGTCCTGCGCCGCGACGTGTTTCTCGAGGAACGCGTATCGGACTTCCAAGTCGCCGAGCCGATCGGCCGTGTCGTTCGCCATGGGCCGGATTTCACGCACCACCGGCCCGACCGCAATCCCGCAACGCGTCAACCTCCGCCATCCGCAGCCATCACCCGCGCCAGCTCCTCCGGGGTATGGATGGGGGGCAGGCACGCGGTCCCGCGACACACATACGCCGCTGCCCGCCCGTCCGGCTCCTTCATCGCGCCCACCCAGGGAAGCCGATGGGCAAACCACTCCCGCTCGGCGGCCCCGTCCACCCAAAGGATGATCCGCGGCAGCTCCAGCCCCCGGTGCAATGCCGCCGCCAGTCGCCCGAGCGCCGGGTCGCTCCGCCGGCCCACGAGGACGATCTGATGCACCGGGCCTTGCGCGAAGTCGACCGCCACCAGCAACTGCGGCAAGGCCTGCGGTGCCGACAGCCAAGTTCCCTGCAACGCCGCGATGGTCGCCGCGGCGCGGCTGCGCCAGTCCTCGCGCCCGAGCATCGCCGCCAACCGGAGCAGATTGAGCGCCGCGACCGAATTGGCCGCCGGTTCCGCCCCATCATAGTCGTCCTTCAGTCGCGCAATGAGTGCCGGATCGTCGGTTACGCTCCCGAAGTATCCGCCGTTCGCCCTGTCCCCGAACAGCACCTCCATCCGCTCCTGGAGCGTCTCAGCCCACTGCAACCACTCCAGCCCACCCCCGGCCTCGTAAAGGTCGATCAACCCGGCGATCAGGCACGCATAGTCCTCGGCGAACCCGATCGCCTCGCTCCGCCCATCGCACCAGCTGCGGCGCAACCGGCCGGTGTCCGCATCGTACAAGTGCGCCCTGAGAAAGCGCGCGGTCCGCACCGCCGCCTCCCGCCAGGCCGGCTCATCGAGCACTTGCGCCGCCCGGGCCAGCGCCGAGAGCGCCAGCCCGTTCCACGCCGTGACGATCTTGCCATCGCGTGCCGGCCGCGGCCGGCACTGCCGCGCCGCGAACAAGCGCCGGCTCGCCGCCGCCAGGCGGTCGCCGGCGGCACCCTGCGGCCACGGTCCCACGCGCCGCAGGACGTTCAGCCCGCGCAGCTCGCCCTGCGGATCGGCTTCCGGCAGGACATTGCCCTCCGGCTCCACGCCGAAGAAGCGCCCCACTTCCTCCGCCTCCCCGCCGCAGACCCGCGCGAACTCCGCGGCCGTCCACGCATAGAACGCCCCTTCGCCATGTTCCTCCGGCCGGTCGGGCCGCGCCGAGTCGGCGTCCTCCCCCGCGTAGTATCCACCCTCCGGTGCCGCCAGGTCGCGTTCGAGGTAGGCCAGCGCATCGCGCGCCACCTCCGCCCACTCCGCGGCTCCGGTCGCCTGCGCACCCTCGAGGTACACGCGGACCAGCTGCACCTGGTCGTAGAGCATCTTCTCGAAATGCGGCACCCGCCACGCCCCATCAACCGCGTAGCGATGGAAGCCGCCGCCGAGCTGGTCGCGCATCCCGCCGCGCGCCATCGCCGCGAGCGTTGTATCGAGCATTTCAATCAGCGGGCCGGCGTCGGCCGCGCTCGCGCGGGCCAGCGCCCGGAACAGGAGATTCAGGTTCGCGGGTCGCGGAAACTTCGGTGCGCCGCCGAAGCCGCCGTGCGTCCGGTCGAACTGTTCGCCGAGATACCGCAGACAGCGCGCGATCGCCGTCTGTCCCTGATCAGCCGGTTCCACGACAGTCGGTCCCCGTTCGCGCAGATGCGCCACCGCCTGCGCGCCCACGGCATCGATCTCGGCTCGGCGTGTGGTCCAGGCCTCCGCGAGGCCGCGCAGCACCTCCCCGAAGCCGGGCTGCCCCCAACGTGGTTCCGGGGGGAAATACGTGCCGCCGAAAAACGGTTCGAGCCGGGGCGTGAGCCACACGCTCAGCGGCCAGCCCCCTCGCCCGGTCGTCGTCTGGACGAAGGCCATGTAGAGCCGGTCCACATCGGGCCGCTCCTCCCGGTCGACCTTCACCGGGACGAAGAACGCATTGAGCAGCGCCGCGACCTCCGGGTCCTCGAACGACTCGCGCGCCATCACGTGACACCAGTGGCAGGTCGAGTAGCCGATCGAGAGAAAGATCGGGCGGTCGAGCGTCCGCGCGCGGGCGAACGCCACCTCGCCCCAAGGAAGCCAGTCGACGGGATTCCCGGCATGCTGCCGCAGATACGGCGAGGTCGCTTTGCCCAGTAGGTTGCCCGTCGGTATCGCCGAGATGCGCATGGCCGGGCAACGAAGCGGCCGCAGCGACCGAATCAACCCGCCGGCCGGGTTCGCGCGGCGGAAACAAGCGCGGCGGGCACCGGGCCCGCCGCATCATTAAGGGAAGTTGTCGGCCGCGACCTACTTCTTGCCGAACTTGAAGATGCCTTTGGCGCTCTTCTGCTCGCTGCCGCCGGTGGGGGCGGCTTCGCCGTCGGCGAGCTGGGCGAGCATGTCCTGGAACTTCTTCTGGTCGACTTCGAGCTTGGCCGCTTGGGCGCGGATCCG
>DAOOFR010000026.1:0-10927 GCA_035415285.1 Opitutaceae bacterium | reverse complement strand
TCCGTCACCTGCGCCTCGAGCTCCTTGAGCTGCTTGCGCTGCTCCTCGAGTTGTTTGAGCTCGGCGGGCGACACCGCGGGACCTGCGGCGGCCGGCGCCTGCTTGCGCAGGACCTCAAGCTCCGCCTTGGCTTTGGCGGCGACCTGCCGCTCGGCCTCGAGCGCGGCATGCAACTCGGCCTCGGCCGCGGCCTGACCGGCCTTCTCCTCGGCGAGCTGCCGCGCGAGTTTGTCCTTCTCGGCCCGCAGCGCCACCAGCTCGCGGTCGGTCTGGACCCGGCGGGCGGCATCGACGGCGGGGCGGCCGGCGGAAAGCTCGGCCCGCTCGCGGTCGAGCGCCGCAGTGCGGGCGGTGAGTTCGGCAGACTGTTGTTCGAGCTCGGCCCGCTGCTCGGCGAGCGACGATTCGAGCTGCGAGATCTCCTCGCGCTGGCTGCGGAGCATCGCGGACTGCTTCTCGAGGGCGGCCTGCTGGTCGGCCAGGGAGCGGCGCAGGCTCTCGACCTTGATGGTCTCGCTGCGATGCTTGGTCTGGGCCAACTGCAGGTCGCCGCGCTCCTGCTCGACCAGTTGGCGCTCCTCCTCGATCTGCTTGAAAAGCTGTTCGCGTTCCGCGGTGAGCCCGGCGCGTTCCTTCTCCAACAAGGCCTCGAGCTGGGAAATCCGGTTCTTCTCGTTGCGGGCCGCGGCCTCGAACGACTTCAACCGGGTGGCGCGCTCCTCCAATGCGGTCTGCTGCGCGGTGAACTGCTCGGCCTGCTGGCGGACGCGGGCGGCCTCCTCCTGCAACCCGGCGAGATGTTGCTCCTGGGCCTCGAGCTCGGCGGCCTGCGCCTCGGCCTCGGCCCGTTGTTGTTGGATACGGGCGGCCTCCTCGCGGGCGGCGGCACGTTCCTTCTCCAGGGCGGCGCGGGCGGCGGCCACATCGGCCTCCTGCTGCGCGCGGGCCTGCTCGAGCTCGCGACGGGATTGCTCGAGCGCGGCGAACTTCTGGGCCTCGGCGGCGAGCCGCTTGGCCTCGGCATCGAGTTCGGCCTCCCACTGCTTCTGCTCGGTGCGGGCGCCCTCGAGTTCGGCGGCCTCCTGCGCGACCTTCGAGCGATCGGCGGCGAGCTTGGCATTGGCCTGTTCGAATTCCTTCTGCTGCTCGACCAACTTGGCCTTCCGCGCCGCGAGGTCGGCGGCCTCGGCATTGGTCTTCTCGGCGGCCTCCTTGGCGGCGGCGAGCTCCTTGGCCAGTTTCGCCTGGGCCTCCTTGACCTGGAGCTGCTCGGCCTCCTGGGCGGCCTCGCCGGCGGCGAGCTGGCTGGCGCGTTGGGAGAGCTTCTTGTTCTCCTCGGCAAGCTTGGCTTCGCTGTCGCGCAACGCCTTCTCCTGCGCCTGCAACTCCTCGAGCTTGCGCTTGGCCTGGGCCACGAGCGCCATCTCCTCGGTGATCTTCGCCTCGCGGTCGGCCAGTTCGGCCTCGCGCATCGCAAGGGCGGACTTGTCCTGCTTGAGCTTGGCGTCCGCATTCTTGATCTCGCCGAAACGGGCCTGTTCCTGGGCCAAGCGCTCCTCGGCGGCCTTGAGCTTCTCCTCGCGTTGGGCGAGCGCCTCCGAGGTCTTCTCAAGCTGCTGTTTGAGCAGTTTGAGCTCCTCGAGCTTCGCGATCTCGCTCTCGACCAGCTCACGCTCGCCGGCGAGCTCGCTCTTGGTCTTCGCCAGCGCAGCCTTCTCGGTCTCGATCTTCGCAGCGGCCTCGGCGAGCTCGGCTTCGCGTTTGGCCATCGCGGCCTTCCCCTGCTCGAGAAACTTCGTCTGCTGTTCGATCGCGGCTTGGTCGGCGGCGATCGCCGCGGCCTGTTCGGCCTGCTCGGCCTCCTGCGACTGAATCTGGGCCAGCTGGGTCTTGAGCAGCTCCTGTTGGCGGGCGACGCCCTGCCGCTCGCCCTCGAGCTGTCCCTGGAGCCGGGCCAGATCCTTCTGTTTGGCGGCCAAGGCCGCAGTGTCGCGCTCGAGTCTCTCGGAATGCTCGCGCAACTGCGCCTGCTCCTCGCGCAGGCCCGCCAACTCGCGGCGCGCATTCTCGATCTCAGCCTGTTCCGAGGCGACGGCCTCGGCCGAGGCGGCAAGCTGTTTCTCCCGGCGATCGAGCTCGGTCTCCCGGGCCTTGAGGCGCTCGAGGCGGGTGAGCTTGAGATCGAGCTCGGTCCGCTCGGCCCGCAACGCCTTCTCCTTCTCGGCCAGCGTGTTCTCCGTGAGCTGGACGCCCTCCCGCTGCTCCTCGACCTGGATACGCTCGTCCTCGAGCTGCTGGCGCTCGGCGGCGAGCTGGCGGCGTTTCTCCTCGAGACCGCGGGCGTTGGTGGTGAAGGCGGCCTCCTGCTCCTTCAGGCGCGAGGTGGCGGCCGCGATCTCGTTGCGGGCCTTCTCGACCTGGGCGCGTTCGGCAAGCGCTTGTTCGGCCTGGGCCTGGAGCTCGGTGAGCTGGGCCCGTTCGTCGGCCAACGCCTTCTCGCGCTGCGCGAGATCGGCGGCGACGGTGTCGAGCTGCTTCTGGCGCTCGAGTTTCGCGGCCAGGTCGGTCTTGAGTCGCGCGGCCTCGGCGTTGGCTTTCTCGGCGGCGGCGCGCAGCGCGGCGACCTCCTCGCGGTCGGCGGCGAGCTGGGCCTCGGCCTGCTTGGCGGCGGCAAGTTCCTTCTCCGCGGCCCGGAGGCGGTCCTCGACCTCCGCGGCCTTCTGCTCAAGCACCACGGAGTCCTGCGATTGTTTGCCACGGCTGCGGGCCAGCTCGGCCTGCTGCTTGGTGAGGGCCGCGCGCTCCTGTTCGATGCCGATCTTCTCGGCTTCGAGATCCGCCGCCTGCTGCTGAGCCTTCTGGGCCTCGGCCTGGACCTTCTGCAGCTGGGCACGGGCCGCGGCGATCTCCGCCTCCAGTTGTTGGGCCTGCGCGCGTCCCTGTTCCAACGACGCGACTTCGCCCTGCAACGCCTCGCGCTCGGCGCGGAGGTTCTCGGTGGCGATCGCCAGCTCGCTCTGCTCCTTCGAAAGCTTGACCAGCTCCTGCTTCAACGCGGCGAGCTGCTGGCCGACCGCGCCGCCGTCACCGGCCGCGGCCGCCTTGCCACCCGCCTTGCCGCCGGCAACCGGCAGGCTGTCGATCTCGCCCAACGCATCGCCGGGGAGCGGTTGGCCCGGGCGCAGGAGCGCATGGGCCCGCTCGACGATCGCCTTGAAATCCTCGGGCTGGTTGAAGACATCGGCCACACCGAGCCGGATCGCCTGGATGATCGCGGGCAGCGCGAGATCCTTGGCCATGAGGAAGACCGGGAGCGTGGGTTGCTCGCCGCGAATCGCACCCAACATGTCGGCGTCCGCCACGCGCAACGCCTGCTCGACCATCGCAAGATCGAACAGTTCGTGCTTGGCCAGCTCGACGGCTTCCGCCGCCTTCGTGGTGGCGCGCACGTCGAAACCCGCGTCGGCAAGCAGCAGCGTCAGCGTGCGCTTCGCCTTCGGGTTGCTATGGGCGATCAGGATTTTCTTCGTCAAGGCTGGGAGGGGGAAATGGGTGTGGGTGAAGAGGTAAACGGGCCGCCTCCGACAAGACAAGCGGGGTTTTCCCGGTCTCTCGACGGACGCGGCGCCGCCTCGACGCACCTCGTTCATCGGCGTATCACCCCAGAATTTCGCTGTGAAAATCGCACGCGACGCCCCACCGCGCCGATGTTCACGAAGTCTTTACCGTGGGAACCCCCGGGGCCGGCGCGAACCCGTCCCCGCCGGCCCGTTCGGCTCCGGCCATCGGCCTGCGGTCCCCTCCGGGGCCCCACCCTAGCCCCGGAACAGCACCGATTCGCGCTTGAACAAGCGCACCGCCACGGCGAGCGCGGCGCCGGCGTACACCGCGGTGGATACAAAGATCAGCGCCAGCTGCGGCCAGTGCCAGACGCCGGAGAGCATCTCCTTGCACGCCAGCGTGAGGTTGAGGATCGGGACCAGCGCCAGCTTCGCGTTGAGCTCCACCCCGGGCAGCATGCCCATCATCGCCGGCAGGATGACGACCACGATCAGCGGCGACACATAGCTCTGCGCCTCCTTGTGGCTCTTCGCGAACAACGCCACCGCCAGCAACGCCGCCGCGAAAAGCACCGCCACCGGCAGCACCATCACGAACACCCCCACCGCCCCGAGCGGATCGAGCACCAGCGCCGCCGGTCCCGCGGCACCGCCGCCCGCGGCCAACCCGCCGGCGCCGCCCGCCAGATAGGCCCCGCCGGCCAGGATGCTGGCGAGCATCGACCCGAGCATGCAGGCCATCGTCGCCAGCGAGGCGGCGAGCACCGTGAAGAACTTCCCCAGCACCAGCGCCGTGCGGCTCACCGGGCTGCACAGCAGCGTCTCCATCGTCCCGCGCTCCTTCTCGCCCGCCGTGAGATCGATCGCCGGATACATCGCGCCGGTGAAGCACAGCAGGATGATCAGGTACGGCACGATGCCCCCCACCAGGTTGCCGCCCACCTTCTCCGGGGGCGCCGCGTTGCGCCGCTGCACCGCGAAGGGCTTCACGAGGTCCGCGGGCAGGCCGCGCCCGGCCAGCCGCTGCGCGACGGTGCGCTCGCGCAGCTCGCGGAAGAACCGCTCCAGCTCGCCCACGCCGAACCCGCTCTTCAACTCGCCCTCGTAGTGGTGGAGCAGGACCGTCGCCGGCGTGCCCGCGGCCAGCGCCGCCTCGAACCCGGCCGGCAGCTCCACCGCCGCCCGCACCCGCTTCTCGGCGATCATCCGGCGGAAATCCCCCTCGGCCTCCACCACCCGGAGACGCGGATCGGCCCGCAGCTCCGCCACCACCTGCGGCGAGTCCGCCCCGCCCACGATCGTCACCGGCGACGCCTCGCTCTGCGCCTTCTTCACGACCTTCGCCGTGATCGCGCCCGCCGTCAGCAGCAGCAGGGGCATCACCAGCGTGGGCACGACGAACATCGAGATCACCGCGCGCCGATCGCGCAGCGAGTCGCGTACTTCCTTGGCAAACACCGTCCGGACATTCGACCAGAACATGGAATTCCCTCCGTTCAAAGGTTCACGCCGCCCCGGGCCCGGGCTCGCCGCCCACCGCCCGCACGAAGATCTCCTCGAGGTCCGGCTCGCCGTATCGCGCCCGCAACTCCGCCAGCGTGCCCTCCGCCAGCAGGCGGCCGCCGTGGATGATGCCGATGGTGTCGCACAGCTTCTCCGCCTCCGCCATCACGTGCGTCGAGTAGATCACCGTCTTGCCGCGGTCGCGGCAGCCGCGCACGAAGCGCACGATCGTGCGCGCCGCCATCACATCGAGCCCGAGCGTGGGCTCGTCGAAGATCATCACGGCCGGATCGTGCACGAGCGTGCGCGCGATCGAGGTGCGCTGCTTCATCCCGGTGGAGAGCTTGTCGCAGCGCCGGTCGAGGAACTCGTGCAGCTCCAGCTCGTCGGCCAGCCGCGCCAGCCGCTGCGCGAGCACCGGTTCCGCCAGCCCGTGCAACCGGCCGAAATACTCGATGGTCTCGCGCGCCGTGAGCCGGCCGTAGAGCGCGGTGCTCGCGGCGAGGAACCCCACCTGGGCGCGCACGCGCTCCGGCGCGGCGACCACGTCGTATCCGCCCACCGATGCCGAGCCGGACGTGGGCCGGAGCAGTGTGGCGAGCACGCGCAGCGCGGTGGTCTTGCCCGCGCCGTTGGCGCCGAGCAGCCCGTAGATCCGCCCCGGGGCGACGCGCAGCGTGAGGCCGTCGACCGCGCGGATCTCGCCGCGTTTGCGGTCGCGGAAGACCTTGGTGAGTTCGCTGGTTTCGATCATGGGGAGAACGGGTTCGCGGGGAAGCCGGCGGCGGGCCGCGGCGTCACAGGCTCATCTGCTCGCGGAAGGCCTGGGCCTGGCGGCGCGAGAGCTCGACGCGCGGGCCGCCCTTGATGTGGACGAGCAGCCCGCCGCTGAACCACGGCTCGATCTTGTCGATCCACTCGAGGTTCACGACCTGGCGTCGGTTGGCGCGGAAGAACATCCGGCCGTCGAGCCGCTCCTCCATGGCGTTGAGGGAGCGGAAAAGCAGCGGCTGGCCCCCGTCGAAATGCACGCGCGTGTAGTTCCCCTCGCTCTCGAGCAGCCGGATCGTGCGCACCTCGACGAACCAGCACTGCTCCCCCTGCCGCACGAAGACCTTCTCGTGGGCCTGCAACCGCCCGGGGCGGACCGTGTATTCGGCCGCTGGAACGTCGGCGGCCGGCGCCGCCGCGAGCTTCGCGAGCGCGGCGGCCAGCCGGGCGGGATCGACCGGCTTGAGCAGGTAGTCGAGCGCGTTGAACTCGAAGGCCTTCACCGCGAACTCGTCGAACGCCGTCGCGAAGATCACGTGCGGCAGCGGCGGCTCGAGCGACTCGAGCAGCGTGAAACCGTCCTCGCCGGGCATCTGCACGTCGAGGAACACCAGCTCGGGGCGCAGCGCGGCGATCCGTTCGCGCGCCGAGTCCGCATCGGTGGCCTCGCCGACGATCTCGATGTCCGGGTGCGCGGCGAGGAGGCGCCGCAGCTCGGCGCGGGCGAGGCGTTCGTCATCAACCAGCAGGGCTTTCATGGGGAGGTGAGCACGGGAACCGGCACCGCCGCGCCAGGGGCGACCGCCGAGGCCGGCATGTCCACGGTGGCGACGACCAGTCCGGGGGACGCCTCGGCCAGTTGCAGGCGGGCCCGTTCGCCGAAGATCAGGCGCAGGCGCTCGGCGGCGTTGCGCAGGCCGAGGCCGGTCGAGCCGCCGCCGGCGTTGAGCGTACCGGGATTCGAAACACGCAGTTGCAGGCGGTCCGCCGTGCACCGCGCCTCGATCGCGATCTCGCCGCCGTCGCGTCGCGGGGCGATGCCGTACTTCACGGCGTTCTCCACCAGCGTCTGCAGCAGCATGGGCGGCACCGACAGGCCCGCGGTCGCCGGGTCGATCGCCCGGCGCACCCGCAGCCGGTCCTCGTGCCGGACCTGTTCGAGCGCAAGGTAGTCGTCGACGACGCGCAGTTCGTCCTCGAGCGGCACCGTCTCGAGTTGCCCGGCGCGCAGCGAGTAGCGCAGGAGGTTGGCCAGGCGGGTCACGGCGTCGCGCGCCTGCGCGGGGTTCTCGTCGATGAGGGCGCGCAGCGAGTTGAGTGAGTTGAAGATGAAGTGCGGGTTAACCTGGGACTTGAGGGCGCGCAGCTCGGCCTCCTTCGCCGTGCTCTGCAGCTGCCACCGCGCGATCTCGGAGGAGCGGTAGCGCTCGAAGATGTGGTACCCGAAATAGAGCGCGGACCAGACGAACATGAACACCGTGCCGTTGAACACGCTGAAGAGCGCCACCGTCAGGCGGCTGACCTGCACCGTCTGCTCGGTCCCGTTGTCGAGCAGGTGCAGGAGCGGCCAGCACAGCGCCGTCCACACCGCGCCGAGCGCCACCGCCATCCCCACGATGCGCGGCAGCAGGGCCACCAGCGACAACTGCCCCCAGCCGCGCCGGTGGATGAACGCCCGGTAGCCGTGCGTCACCAGCAGTCCGATGCAGTTGCTGCCGAGGAGCAGCAGCACGTCGCGCAGCGACGGCTGCTTGTTGATCACCTCGCCCCGCACCAGCACGTCTCCCTGGGCGAAGGCCAGCCCGATGTAGACGAGCGTCCACAGGCCCCACCCCGCCAGCTGACAGGCGACATACAGGCGCGTGTGGCGCACAGAGGACTTGTCGGTCGGGGGCAAGGACGGGGCGGGCATCGCCGCAACCGTAGGCGGACGCGGCCGCCGCGCGCCATGTTTTATTCGGACGGTCGCGCCCCGGGGATGAGCGGCGACGCCACCGCGCGCGCCGGACTTGTGGCCAGCCCCGGCCGGTGCTTCCCTGCCGCGATGACCGCCGCCGAATTCGCCGCCACGCTCGACTCGACCAATCTCCGGCTCGACGCCACCGAGGCCGACCTCGCCGCCCTCTGCGCCGAGGCCGCCGTCCACCGGTTCGCCTGCGTCATGCTCTACCCGGCCGATGTCGCCTTCGCCGCCCGGCAACTCGCCGGCACCGGTATCCGCATCGGCACGGTCGTGGGCTTCCCCAGCGGGCGTTTCGCCACTGCCGCCAAGCTCGTCGAGGTCGAGACCGCCCGCACCGCCGGGGCCCATGAAGTGGATATTGTGATGAACTACCCGGCGCTCCGCGCAGGGCGTCCCGCCGAGGCGGGCGACGAGATCGCCGCGCTCACCGCCCGGGCCCATGCTCTCGGATTGCTCGTGAAGGTGATCGTCGAGACCTGCTACCTCGAGGCCCCCCAGCGCCTCGCCGCCCTGCGTCTCTGCGAGGCCGCCGGCGCCGATTTCATCAAGACCTCCACCGGGTTCGGCGCCGCCGGGGCCCGGCCCGAGCACCTGTGCGAATGGGCCGCGGCCCGCGTGCGCCCCATCGGCCTGAAGGCCAGCGGCGGCATCCGCACGCTGGCCGACGCCCGCCCCCTCCTCGCCGCCGGCGCCATCCGTCTCGGCACGTCCAACGCCGGGGCCATCCTCGCGGAGTTCGTCCGTGCTGGAGCGGCGGAGACACCCGGAGCCTGACACGCACCAGGCCCGCGGATGATCCTGTCAAATTCCCGTGAAACCCCGTTTTCGAAGGTTTTTGACCCCAACGAACGCTTCGTTTCCGCGCCCGGGCTGTTTAGCCTGCACCCGTCCCGCTCCGCTTTCTCCCTCATGCCGCCCGATCCCAATCCCTACATCTCGCCCTTGCGGCTGGGGGGAGTACCACGCCCGGCTTCGCCCGCCGAACCGTTTTCCCGCTCCTCCGTGAACGCAACCCGTTCCATCCGCGATCTGGCCGGCCGCACCGCCCTCTGGCGCCAGCCCAGCCAGTTGCGGCAGGAGTACGAGATGGTGGTCGGCGAGGAGATCGTCGCCACGCTGCGCTGGCGCAAGAATGTCGGCACGTGCGCCGTGGCCCGCTCGCCCGACGGCACCTGGTCCTTCAAGGCCGCCGGATTCCTCACCCCTCGCGTCACCATCCGCCTGCCCAACTCCGACTACGACTTCGCCGTGTTCCGCTCCCAGGGCACCGGGGAAGGCATGCTCGAGGCCATGGCCGGCCAGCGTTTCCCCTGGCGCTGCGTGAGCTTCTGGCAGAACACCTGGGCCTTCTTCGACACCGACGGCGACCGCCTCGTCACCATCCGGCCCGACTCGGGCGGCCTCAAGCTCGGCGCCCAGGTCAACATCGAGCTCAAGGCCTCCGCCCACCAAGAGATCGGATACATCACGATCCTCGGCTGGTACCTCATGGTCCTCATCGCCGACGATTTCGCGACCGCGCAGCCCGGCACCCCCTGACCCGCCCCCCCTTTCTCCCGCAAACCCATACACCAAGGCCCCGCCGCCCGTCGGCGGGGCTTTTTGTCGCCCGGTGCGGCTCCATCCAAATTCCGCAGACGACAAAAGGTAACGAAGGGAACTCAGACACTCCGGACACGGGGAAGGCGTTGCCAATGGGGAGCGGGAGGCGATCGAGCGCGGGATGACAACCGTGGCTGCAGATCCCGTGGGCCAACCAAATCCCCCGTCGTTCTCTTCGTTACCGTCTGTCGGTTCCGGCTGCGCTTCTCAGATTGGCCCCCGTCTCGCGGTCGCTTCGCCGCGGTAAAACACCCCGGCCGCAGAGAGCCACGCATCCAGCGCCGCCATGTTGCCGAGCGAATCGGCCCACGACATCGCCGGCACCTCCGGCCAGCCCGCCCGCACCGCGGCGGCGAACGCTTCCGCCTCGTAACCGTAGAGACCACGGTCCGCCGCCACCTCGATCGACTCCGGCGACCGTCCCCGCCGGTGCAGCTCGATCCGCGTCACCCCGTGCCCTCCCGCCGCAAACCACGGATCGCGCACCAGTATCCGCCCCTCCGATCCGTGGACGCGCACCACGTTCTCCATCTCGAGCGAAACACCGCAGGCCACCTGCGCCAGCATGCCATCCTCGAATCGCAACGTGGCCGCGGCGTGCAGATCCGTGCCCTCCTCCGGGTGCAGGTGCGCCGCACCCGTCACCGCCACCGGGTCGGCGAACGCGCGCCCCTGCGCCGCGCCCGCCAGCAACCGCGCCAGCGACACCGGATAGCCGCCCACATCCAGGATCCCACCACCACCCAGCGCCTTGGCGAACAACCGGTGACCGGGGATGAAATCGCAGTGGAAACCGAAGCTCGCCTCGATCAGCCCGGGCCGGCCGATCGCCCCGTCGCGCACCAGCGCCGCCAGCCGCTCCGTCTGTGGGTGGCAGCGGTACATGTACGCCTCCATCAACGTCACCCCCGCCGCCCGCGCCGCGGCCACGACACGTTCGCTGTCGGCCAGGTTCAGCGTCAGCGGTTTCTCGCAGAGCACATGCTTGCCCGCCCGCGCCGCAGCGATCGCCCACTCGGCATGCGCCGGATGCGGTGTGGCGATGTAGACCGCCTCCACCTCCGCATCGGCGAGCAGTCCCGCGTAGCCACCATGCGGACGCACCGCGCCGAGTTCCGCCGCAAACCGCTCCGCCGCCTCGCGCCCGCGGCTGCCCACCGCGACCAGCCGGCCGGTGGCGGTCTCCTGCAACGCCTGCGCGAACGTATGCGCGATCGTTCCGGTCCCGAGGATGCCCCAACGCAGCGGAAGTGTGCTCATGTCCGGAGCGTCACCCCGGCCCGCCGCTCGCCGCAAGAAACGATCTGCACCCGCCGAACCAGCTCCGGGCGCGCTCCAACGACGCTGCCGCCATCGCCCGCCGCAGAACGCCTACACTTCACGAGCGATACGCGTCGCCATTCGAAGCCTCGCGTCGGCAAATCGCGTACCACCCAACTCGGCAGCGGAGACCCTCGCAGAAGCACCGCTCAACCGAAGGGCGAGCGGCGCAGACCGCGCAGGGCGGTGAGGCCGCCCCAGTCGGCGA
>DAOOFR010000025.1:0-28150 GCA_035415285.1 Opitutaceae bacterium | reverse complement strand
GGCTAAGGCCAACCGCGGACCACGGAAGGAACTACGGAACCGCGTCATCGCCCGCCTGCCGGCCGCAACCTACTTCGACCCGATCCACCGCCCTAGCCTGCTCGTCGCCAACTTCGACGGGAATTTCGCCGCGCTGCGCTCGCTGCCCTTCGTGGCGCAGTACCTCGCCGCCGTCGCGCCCCAGATCCGGGCCGCCGAGGGCAAGGTACGGACCGAGGCGGAGACACT
Source organism: Opitutaceae bacterium (assembly GCA_035415285.1). Lineage (GTDB taxonomy): Bacteria > Verrucomicrobiota > Verrucomicrobiia > Opitutales > Opitutaceae > CAJCBL01. Next base: position 27,922 of record DAOOFR010000025.1, on the reverse strand, counting down.
CGCCCAGGCCGAAATCACGGACGGCCTCTCTGTTCATAGTTCACACCTCACACACAACTCCGACGGGGTTTTTGCCTCCGAAAGTGAGGCCCGCGCGTGAACACTCCCTTCCGCGCCTTCCGCGTTCACCGGAACGCCTTCGGGTCGGTGCAGATTGACCCCGTTGACGTGTTCGACGTCGAACGACTCACCCAAACCGCGACTGTCGCCCTCGGCGCCGGCTGGCGTCCCCGCGAAATCCCCTTCGCCGAACTCGCGAGCACGCCGGCCAAGGCCTCCGCGCTCGCCCTCGCCCTCCTTCACCCCGCCGCCGCACCGGCTGAAAAATCCGCCCCATCTCTGGCTGGGGCTGGCGCGGCGGCGGCCTGACTCTCCGCACCCTGAACCATGACCGCCACCACCTCACCCATGCCCGACGATCCGACTCCCGCGGCGCAACCCGCCGCCCCGATCCAAACCAACGCCGCCGACCTCGCCCGCGACCTCGCCGCCTCAATGCCGAAGGCCACCGCGCCGCTCCCGGCCGCAGCCCATCACGTCCCGGCCGCCCCCGCCGACGTGCTCCCGCCTGCCGCCGGCCCGGCGGAGGTTGACGCCCTCGGCCGCAAGTTCGACGCCGCGAAGTTCGCCGCCGACGCCGCAGGCCGGCCGCGCAAGGACAAGCTCGGCCGGTTCTTCTCGCGCCTGCTCGGCCGCGGCCGCGGGAAGACCGCGCCGCAGCCCGCCGCGCCGCCGCCGGGCTTGGTTTTCCCCGGAGGTGACGCCGGACAGCCCCCCACCCCGCCAAACGCGGCGGAAGGGGCGGGAACCGGCCACAGCGCCCCCGCCGCCGGCTCGCCCGACAAGTACACGCTACTCGCCGACGTCTATACCCGCGCCGCCATCGCCGCCGCCATGGGCGTCTTTGGCGACGAGTGGGAGCCAGACAATGATGCGGAATTCCGCGGCCTGCGCGACTCACTCGCCGCCTATCTCCGCGTGAAGCAGACTGAAGACCTCTCGCCTGGGTGGGCGCTGGCGCTGGCCGGCATCACCTACGGCGCCCGCCGCATCCCGAGGCCGAAGACACAGGGCCGCATCGCGTTCGTCCGGGAGCGCGTCACCGCATGGTGGCGCGGCCGGGCCGTGTCCCGCGCTGTGGGCTCTCAACCCGCGCCGGGAGGTGCCGCGTGATGTTCATGTATCCCGCGCACGTCGCCCATCATCTGTGGAATCTGGGCCATGCTCCGTCTCGTGTGATTGCGTGGCGCGGGCGCTTCATTGGGCGCCCCGGGGTGGCGTGTCAGTACCTCGGCGGCCGCCAGTGGTCCGCATCCTGACCATGTCGCACGCCACCATTGCCGGCATGACGGAGAGCGGGAAAACCTTCGGCGCGCAGTGCCTGGCGAAGGGCCTGCGCGCCGAGGGCGTCAATACGTTGGTCCTGCACAAGCCGATGGAAATCTGGCCGGCCTCGGCCGCGTCGTGGCAGACCGACGATATTGAGCGGTTCTTGCCGATGTTTGAGTGCAACCGCGGGTGCGCGGTCTTCATGGAGCTGAGCGACGCCGCCGTCTCGAAGTACGATGAACGGGTGCACCGGTGTTTCACCGCCGGCCGGCACCTCGGCCACCGCGTGCACTTCATCACGCAACGACCGGCCACAGTGCACCCGGCCATCCGGGAGAACTGCACGGCGCTATACCTCTTCAACTGCGCCACCAAGGCCGCGCAGATGTGGGCGGAGGAATTCAATGATCCCGCGCTCCTCGCCGCCGACCGACTCCCGCAGTATGTATTCCTCCACAAGCCCAGCCGCTTCGCCCCGGCCGTGCTGCGGAAGTTCACCGCATGAGTACGCCGAACAGCCCAGTTGACCGGCCGCGCCCCGCGCGGTCCGGTCGAACGGAGGGTTCGGCTTGACCTTTCCCCCGCGTGGCTACGCTGTGATGACATGACGACGAAAACCAAGGTTGTGAAGAGTGGCAACTCCCAGGCGGTCCGCATCCCGAAACAGTTCCGTTTCGACTCCAAGGAAGTGGAAATCATCCCCGCTTCCGGCGGGCTATTCATCCGCGACCCGAAGAAGGCCGCGCGGGTGTTGAAGGCGTTGAAGGCTACCAAGGAAAAGGCCGCATGAGTGCGGCGCTCTACTTGCCCGACACGAATCTTCTCTCGGCCTACGCCGCGAACCGGGACAAGGCGCTTGTCGGGCGCGTGGAGTCGCACGCGCCGGGAATGCTGCTCTCGGCCGTTGTGCTCGCGGAAATGGAGTATGGGTGGCGGAAGGCGGGTGCGAACAAGCGCGTGCAGCGCCAGAAGGCGCTGGCCTCGGCGCTCGCGGTGCACGATTTCGACGCCGACGCGGCCCGCGCCTATGGTGTGATTAAAAATGTACTACTCCATGGCGCCGGCAACGCCCACCCCATCGGAGAACGGGATCTGTTGATTGCTGCGCAGGCTCTCGCCATCGGCGCCGTCCTCATCACCCGCAACGTGCGGGAGTTCGGAGCCGTGCCGGGGTTGCATGTGGAGAACTGGGAAAGCAACTGAGTGACCAATTTCCCGCCCCGGGCTCCGCCGCCCGGGGCTTTTTTGCGCCCGGGAGTGTCCTCCCGTGTCCTCCATTGTCCCCTGTTGGGTACTCATGGGCAGTCGTTCGGCGTGCTCTGGCGGTGGCGGCGGTGGATTGTGGCGACGTCACCACCGCAACCGCACCATGAACAAAACCATCATCCTCTGGACCACTGTTGGCGTCCTCGCCGGCTACATGCTGAGCGACCGCCTCGCCAAGCTCCCCGTCGTGTCCTCGCTGCCGAAGCTCTGAGCTTCTTCCCGCCATGCCGCTCCTCAATCGCATCACCGGCCTCGAAGGCGTCGCGCAAGGCGCCTCCCCGCGTGTGAAGATGCAGTGCGACCGCCGTTACCACGGGCTGAAGTTCTTCTTCACCTTGGCCGGCGTCGCCACTGATCCCACCTCGCTGTGCGAGCGCGTGCGCCTCTTCGTGAACGGCAAGACCGTCCGCGACGTGCCCGCGTCGTACCTCATCATGATCGCCAAACTCAACGGCATCACGCCGAAGCCTGGCGAGCTTCCCATCTTCTTCTCGGAGCCGGCTCGCGCCGACAAGATCGACGAAGTTTGGACCGCTTGGCCGATGCAGGACGAAACCTCTTTCGAGGTCGAACTCGTCCTCAAGCAGCTCACCGGCGACGACGCCGCGAAGGCTGTCGGCGTGATCGGCCTCCAATCCTTCGATTACGGCCGCTTGACGGTCGACGGGAAGGAAGTCCGCCGGATCATCACCCAGAAGGTGATTTCGAAGAACGCCGCCGCGGGTCAGAACGATTTCGACAACATCCCGATCAAGAACCCGATCCAGCGCGTGCACCTGATTTCGTCCAAGACCATCAACTCCGTCGAAGTCACGGCGGATTCCACGAAGGTCTATGAGACGACGGCCGCGATCAATGACTCGGTGCTGAACGACTACGGACTGGTTACCCAGGCCGGCGCGTTTCCCGTGCTGTTCGATCATCGCGAGCGGATCGACGACGCCCTTCCGGTCGCTGCCGATCTGAACATCAAGTTCGATCTCGCGGAGGCCGCGACGGTCTTCGCCCTGGTCGAAGCCGGCGCGAGTTCCTTCGGCGCCGTCTGAGTCTCCCGCCAACCCATCCAATGGCCCGCCGTCGCCGCTGAGCGCGGCGGGCCTTTTTCTCATGGCTCAAGTCATCGACTCCAACCCTTCCGCGACCGGGGCCACCGATTGGCTCGGCCGCATCACCGGCACGCTCGTCGACACCGCCGCCACCGTCTACAAGGCGAAAGTCGCCGCGGATACCTCGTCCGACACCATCGAAGCCCAGGCGAAGATTGCGGACCTGAACGCGAAGACGGCCGTCGTCAACGCTGAGCGGGCCGCCGCCGTCGCATCCGCCTCCACGAAACAGTGGATCATCATCGGGGGAATGGCCGTCGCCGCGCTCCTCGCCGGCGTCGTCATCCTCCGTTCCGCCAAATGATCGGCGCGCTCATGTCGGGCGCCGCCGGTGGCGGCATGTCGCAATCCTCCTCCGCCACCTCGAAGGCGGGGGACGCTTACGTCTCCGCCTCGACCGGTGACTTCACGATGGGCAGCGCCACTGGTGCCGCTTCGTCCGTGGCCTCCGGCTCGAGTTCGGCAATCCCCAACTGGGCGCTCGCCGCCGCGCTCGCCCTCGCCGCGTTATGGATCGTTCGCCGGAAGTGATTTCCCGGCTCCTGCTGGAGCTGGCACCGTGGGACGCCGCCGACGAGGCCGACGCCGCCAAGATCCCGTTCGACTCGCCGCATGAGTCGCGCGACCTGCTCACGCGGATGGTCCGCGAAGGCAAGGCCACCGCGCACCGTTTCATGTGGGACGGCCAACGCTGCGGGGTCCTCGTCACCCGCGTCGAAACGGGGAACATGGGCCGCGAACTCGTCTGCATGGCGATGTGGGGACAGACGCCGGACGGCGAACCCATGACGGCCGAAATCGGCCGCGCCTGCGAGGCGCTCGCCCGGGCTGAGGGCTGCGTCTGCCTCCGCTTTCACACCTGCCGCCCTGCCATGGCCCGATACGCCTGCGAACAGGCAGGGTATCGGATTTCTGAAATAATCTGCCGAAAGGCTCTCCCGTGAGTGCATCCGCTTCCAAGTCTGTCACCAACACCCCCACCACCACCACCGACAACCGAGTCGGGGCGGACAACGGCGCCATCGTCCTCGGGGCCGGTGCTCAGCTCGTCAATGAGACCTTGGCCGACGACGTCGCCGAGACTGCGCTCGACACCGCCGGCGAAGTCGCAAAAGCCGGGCTCCAAACCTCCGCCGACATGGCCGAGACAGCCGCTCGCGCCGCGCTGACGATCAACGCCGATAGCCTGGACTTCGCCGGCAACGTCGTGGACGGCGCCGCCGCCATCATGGGCAAGCAAGTCGCCGCGTCGACTGCTGCCGTCGACTCAAACAGCGCGCTTGCCGCGCGTGTCTCCGAGTTGGCGATTGAGAACATGGAGGCGAACAAGAACGACGCCACGGCGCAGACTGTGCAGGAAGTCGCCAAGTACGCCGCCACCGCCGCCGCCGCCGCCGCCGGCATCTACTTTCTCAGCAAAACCTTCAAGAAATGAGCACGGAAAACGCCATCGAGCGGGGCAAGTCCTCGCAGGTCATCCCGATTACGATCCCGGCCGGCGGCGTAGCCAACCGGCCCGCCACCGGCTCCTTCCTCTACCTCGTCGAAGCTCCGGCTCGCGTGAAAGTGCGGATCGAGACAGAGGCCGCCGTCGACATGACCGCCGGCTGTGGCATCCGCGCCACCGGAGGCGCGTCCTTCAACTTCTTCGAAATCGAGAACCCCCAGGCGTTCGCCGTCACGGTGAAGGTCTTTGTCGGGTTCTCTGAATACATCGACCAGCGCGCCGAGGTGATGGACCCGCCGACGGCGACGACGGGCTCGGGTGTCGTAACTCTCGCCGCGGGCGGAAGCATCATCCTCGACGGCAACCCGCCGGCCGGATGTATCCGCCGGAAATCGCTCCTCGTCACGAATTTCGACCTCGCGAACGCGATCATGATTGAGACGCCCGCTGGGGTGGCGATCGGCGCTTGTCTGCCGCGCACCGCGTGGCGCGAGAACATTTCCGGCGCCGTCAAGCTCTCCAACCCGTCCGGCGGGGGGATCTCCTGCATCGTCGGGGAGGTCTGGAATGCCACGCGCTGACATGCAGACCCAAGGCCACCCGACGCCGACGGTTTACGAGAAACCGCTCTCTGGGCAGACGTTGAACTTCGTCCGCGCCGGCTTCTCGTTCCCGGGCTTCGTCGCCGCCGATCTCCACAACGTCGTTGCCGACTTGCCAGCCTCGCGGCCGGCCGCCGGCATGAGCTTCCCCGGCTTCACCTCGGCGACGCTACAAACGCCCGTTGTGATGCTCACCGCCCCGGCCGCGTCCGCTGGCTTCGCGTTCCCCGGCTTCACCAGCGCCACGCTGCGCAACGTCATTGTCGGGCTCACTATCCCGGCGCCGTCCGCCGGCTTCGCGTTCCCCGGCTTCGTCAGCGCCACGCTGCGGACCGTCGTCAAAGATTCATACAACGGCGGCGACACCGCCGCCCACTCGTTCGCCTTCACGTCCGCCACTCTCTCCCCATGATCCCGACCGCCCAAATCCACCAGGCCTCCGCGCTGCGCTACCGCCTCGAAACTCTCCGCAACGGCGAAGTCGTCTCAGCCCTTCCGTGGGTCGATCATATGATTACCGACGCGGGCCTCGAAGCTCTCGCCGCGAATTTTGGGCCGAACATGATCGTTGCGCCGATCCTTGGCGACGCAGCCTCGCCGACGCCTGTCCGCCGGGATGGCGGCTCGATACTATTCTCTCAGAATTCGGATGTCGTCTCGACCGATGGCGCCGTTGCGTTCTTCGTCGCGGCCGACGTGGGCCGCCTGCTCAAGTTCGGCGCCGGAACCGATGGCGCCGAGTGCTACGTTGCCGAATTCATCTCCGCTTCGTCGGTCCGCGTCGACCGGTCCGCGACGGTGACCTCGCAGCCGGCCGTTGTTTGGTACGTCAACACCGCCGCGATTCTCTCGCCGATTGCCGGTCTTACTTGGTCGGTCGTATCCGGCAGCGCGTACAACTACACACAGGGTACCGTTTCCGGTGACGTGGTGACCATCACTCATCAGACGACGCGCCTTTCTAGCGCCTTCGCGGCGGCGAAGACCATCACCGAAATTGCGTTCACCGCCAACGGCGCGAACACGAACGTATTTGATCGCGACACCATCCAGCCCGGGGCCGGAGTACTCATCGGTGACCAGGCGCGCGTTACCGTGCAGCTCATCTATACGGTGTCCGGCGTGACGCCTGTTTCCGTCCCGGACTTCGGGACCGGCGCCAACACCGCGGGCCAGTCCGCGCTTGTAAGCGTTGGGCTGGATACGTGGTTTGGCGGATTCGCCGGATTCATGGCAGACGGCTCCGTCAACAACTCAATGGCCTCGCTCGATCCGGTGAACGCGGCTCAGGCCAAAATCATACTTTTGACGGCCGATTTTGTGATGCCCGGGTTCTCGATGACGTCGACGATAAATCTCGCCGGCGTCGATAAGGTCGCCGTCGCTTCCGGTTATGTCAGCGGCTCACGGGTCCGGGACTATGTGGCAAACTTTGCGACTTCCGAGGGGAACGGGACCATCTACGGTTTTTCCTTCGGAATTCGTGATGGTGATTACTTCATCCACAAACTGACTACACCGTTCACGAAGACAAATTCGCAGACTCTGTCGGTAACCTTCCGCAAGTCCTTCCGCCGCCTGCTCAACAACTGACGCCATGACCGCGCAAGAACTCTCCCGCATCGTCGGGAACGAAATGGGTCTCGGCTCGTGGCTCTCGCCGTGGGGCGGGACGCCGGCCGAGTATTCCGCCCTCGACGCCGCGACGCAGATCGAACTCACGAACCGAATGCGCGCCTATATCCGCGAGCATCCGGCCGACTTCGCGCCGGCCGTCGTCGCCGTGGCTTCCTCCGGCGCCGGCTACACCGAGGCGCCCGACGCCAACGGCCTCGGCTCCGACCTCGCGACGTTCTTCGGCGAGGTGGGCGCCCAGGCGGCGGACCTCAACCAGACGCTCAACCCGTTTTCGGAGCGCAACCGCGGATACGTGCTCGCCGCCGTCGCCGTGGGGCTCGTCCTCTACTTCGCCGGCCCGCAGATCGTGGCCGCCATCCGCAAGGGCGCCCGGGCCGCCAAATGACCGCCCGCCATGCCCGACGAACTCGAAGAACTCGCCATGGATGAAGACGCCTTCGCCGACGCGCTGACACCGCGCGCCACTCTCCCCGCCGATGCCGCCCGCGCCGCCGGCTGGGGCGTGCTCGCCCTCTTCGCCGTGCTCGGCGTCATCGTCTGGCGCAAGACCCGCCGATGAACCGTCCCGCCGTCGCGAAGTTCGCCGCCTGCGCCCGCGAAGATTTCCGCCGGCTCCGGTTCCACCTCGCCGGCATCCTCCGCTCGATCTTCCAACCGTGAACCGCGCCCAACTCATCATCGCAAACGCCGGAGGGGCCGCCGGCCTCGCCGCCTCCTTCACTTGGACGGGTGCAGCCCAGTTCTTCGCCGCCGTCGCCACGGGAGCTTGGATGGTGGCGCAAACCGTCGTGCTCCTCCGCCGCCAGCGGTGCAACGTGCGCGACTGCCCGCACCGCCAAGGTTGATCCCATGAAGACCCGCGCCGCCTTCTGGGCTCTCTACTTCGCGATTCTCTTCGTCGCCGTGTTCTCTTCGGGCTGCCCACGCGGCCGCGCCCGGGTGGCGATCCGCCAAGGTGGCGGACTCTCCGCCATCGCCCCGCCGAATCCCGAGACGCCCGCCACCGTCGCCGAGTCGTCGTTACCGATCCCGGCCGGCTCGCCCGTGGAAATCCGCCGGGAGGTCCCCTCGCCTCTCCCCGAGGGTGCGCCACCCGGTGGCACTCCACCCCCGCCCATCGTGGAGACGGTCCGCGTGACGCCCTCCGCTGCAACCGTGCTCACCCTCACGCGCGCCGAGAGCGGCACGCAACGCCCGCCCGACAAGCGCGCCGAACTCCGCGCCGCCGACAACGCCGCGCGGGCTCCCATTCTCTACGTCTCGATTGCGTGCGCCCTCGGGGCTGTCGCCTTCGGGTTCCTCCGCTACCCCACAGCCACGATTGCCGCCGGCATCGCCTCCGCCCTCTTCTTCTTCGCGTGGCAGAGCGCGGGGCTTCCCGCTTGGTTGATCGTGCTCGCGTGGGTCTTGGTCGGTGGCGCCGTCGCCCTCTACGCTGGCCACGAACTCGGCGAGAGGCGGAAGCGGCTTGCCGCCGCCGCCTCGGTCAACCAGCCACAACCCGCCGCGCCTGTCGCGTGACGGGGTCCACAACGTGGAGAGTCTCGCCCTTCGCCAGTTTGGCGCGGGCTTCCTCGCGTTCCGCGGGGCTCAAGGGCAGTTCATCCAGGCGGATCGGCGGATGCGTTTCAAACGGGCGTTTGGGCGTTTCGGGCGTTGGCATTGCTAAATTGGGACACCGTCGGGGAAACGGAGAACTGGTGCGCGGGCTCCGGTTGAGCGATTAAATGAGGGCTCTAGGCGGAGCGTTTGTTTGCGCCCTTTCCCGGTAGGGTCTTTTCCAGTTCCCGGAGGTGTTGCATAGCGCGATCCGCTTCAGTCACCGGAGGGCAACCGGCCTCAACCCATTTCTCGACGATAGCGGCGAGAAACGCCGCCTGACTCATGCGCAGAGGCGCGGCGCGGTCGGCGATTATCGACCCCCATTCTTTGGGTACAGTGGTACTAAGTAAGGCCTTCCCCTTGCCCGGTGTTGCCATGCCTCCATATGACGCCGTCCCGAGGCGAGCGGCACAAAAAGCTTGCATAGTCACATGGCTCATGTGAGGCATGTGACGCAGCCCCGCCGGAGTCTCTGAGTGTTAGATGAAGAAACCCGGCGGTGGCTGTTTCTTCACCTCAACACCATGAAAGCTAAAAACGCTCCCGAATCCGCGGGCCGCTCGTCGCGTACCCGCTCGCCCCGAATCCCCAAGCCGCGCACCGTTGCCTTCACCGTCCGCGTCTCGCCATCCACCGCCCGTTGGCTCCGCGCCCTCGTTCGCGCGGGCAAGCCGAGGTGGGAAAAGGGCCGCAAGCCCGATCCCTGCACGCCCGAAGAATTGCTCGAACAGGCCGCCTTCTGCATGGCCGATTGCGCCGGCCGCCGAACCGGCTCGTGGGAGGCCGATGTTGCCCGAACGCTCCTCTTCTCCTCCGGATTCAACACACAGGCGAGCACGGCGGACCAGTTCCGACTCCTCTGCGCCGAAGACCGCGCGAACGAGAAGTGGCGCGCCGCTCGCGTCAAACTCGTCGACATGGCCATTGAAGGGGGGGCGTCGTGAAGTTCATCGCTGAATCTCGCCGCCCCGAGTCGCGCAAGGTGGCCGTCGCCGCGGGCCGGCAACTCGAGTACGATGCCATCACCGACCGGCTCGGCTACACCGTGCAAGTCGGCGTTGCCCTCTGGTTCTGGTCCGTCGGCATCAAAAGCGATTGGAGGGCCGCGCAATGACCGCCGCCGCGATATATCCGGCGTTCGAGTTGCGCGAACCCGTAACGCTCGTCCTCACCTCCGGCCGCGAGGTGTTCCAGGCGTCGAACCGCCTCATGCACGCCCTCGACCATTGCGACGGCAAGAGCCGCCGCGTGTTGGGTATCCGGGAGGGCGAGCGCGAGGCCACGGCCCGCACCGTCGCCGGGCTCAACACCTACCTCGCCGCCTTCGGCCTGCATCTCATCAAAAAGCAGGAAGGCCCCGGCAAGTGGCCCTCCCGCTATGGCTGGTCGGCGTTGAAGGCCGTCGTTGGGCTGGAGTTTGAGGGGGCAAACGTCGTCGTGGCCCGGCTACCCGCCGGCCCGTACTTCGGCGCGCCGGCGCATCCCGCCCTACTCGTCGCGTGCTGGGATGGCGGATTCGACAACCTCGTCCCCCTCGCCCGATGAAGAATCCCCAGCTCCATATCACCCTCACGGCCGCCAAGCTCGCGCAGATCGAGGAGCAAGCCGAGTTGCTCGGCGTGAGTCCGGCGACGGTCGGAACCGTCGTCATGTCGGCCTTTGCCGAGGTGCAACCGGTGAAGCTCTTCCCCGCCCTCGGGAGCATCCCCGAGAGCTACCGCCGCCCGAAATCACGGGCCGGCAAAACGTCCTAAGTTATTCATCTTCAACGACACAATGCCTATTGTGCACCATGATGCCTTGCCCTGAGATGGTCCAAGCCGAGACCTCCGTTGGGCGCGGTCTACGTTCCCATGGCCGCTTCGGACGGTTCCGGCCCTAGCTGCGCCAGCCACTGGCGCAGTTATCGCGCCGGACCCCAGCGACGGGTGAACGGATAGTAGATGAACAGCGGCCGTCCGATCGCGTCCTTGGCGGGCACGAAACCCCAGACGCGGCCGTCGGCGCTGTTGTACGAGTTGTCGCCGAGCGCGAAGTACTGGCCGTCGGGGATCGTCACTTTCTGGCCCGCTGCAAGCAGGCCGCCGGCTTGGTAGCCGTGATAAAGTCCGGTGCGGTTGGCATTGAGATCGAACGCCTCGGCCCCGGTGATCGGCGCACCGTTGCGCAGCAGCACCGGTTCCTTGACCTCCAAGGTGTCGCCCGGCGTGCCGACGAGCCGTTTGATGTAGTACTGATCCTGGCCGATGCCGGCGATGTTGCCGGTGCGGAAAACGAAGCCCTGCCCCACTTCGGGCCGGAAGAAATTGTAGCTGAACCGGTCGACGAAGAGCTGGTCGCCGGTGAGCACATCGAAACTCAGGGCGATCTGCGATCGCCGAACCCGCCGGCCGGTGCCGAGCATCAGCGTGCGCATGCTCTTGCGCTGGCCGCGGTCATTGAGGGCGATGACGGTCTCCTCGAGCCGTCCGGCCTTGCGCAGCGCATCGAGGGTCTCGCGGCCGTGGTACTGGCCATCGAGATAGGTGTCCATCACGAGCGTATCGAAATCGAAATCGCCCGGGACGCGCACCTGCACGGGCGCCTCGCCGACGAAGAGCGTGTACTCGCGCAGCGTGGTCGGCACGACGAGCCACTTGCGCCCGGACACCAGCGAGTACGGCACGACGAGCCGGCTCTCGCTGGGAACAAACGGGATCCGCAGTTCGCCATCGACCGGCGCCACGACCTCGCGACGGGTGGCGCCGAAGGCGGCCAATCGCAGGACCCGGGCGACCGGACCGGGCGCAGCCTGCGGGTCCACGAAGACCTCGTGCTTCATCCCGAAATAGGTCGGCCACATCGAGTTGGTCGGGATCTTGAACGGCTGCACGAAGAACGCGCGGATGCCGAGGATCACGATCGCGGCGGCGAGGAAGAACTCGACGTTGTCGGCGAGCGTACCTTTCGGATACACCCGGCCGCCGGTGCGGTGGAGCGTCTGTTCCAGCGCCTCGACGGCGAGCTTGAGCTGGGCGGCGTCGGCCCTGGCCTTGATCCTGGCCTTCAGTTCGGCGCGGCGCTGGTTGAGCTCGGCCAGTTCGGCCTCGGAGAGCAGGTCGCGGCGGTAATGGTAGACCTTGTCGGCCACCTCGAGCCAGTTGGTCGCGTCGCGCCGCGCGCGCGCGGCCTGGGTCAGGAGGAAGCTGAACATAGCGGGTGGGCGGGGCGTTCCGGGCTCAGGTGGTCTTGAGCACCTGGATGAAGGCTTCGGGCGGGATCGAGACGGAGCCGATCTGCTTCATCTTCTTCTTTCCCTCCTTCTGCTTCTCGAGGAGCTTGCGCTTGCGGGAGATGTCGCCGCCGTAGCACTTCGCCGTGACGTCCTTGCGCATGGCGCGCACGGACTCGCGGGCGATGATCTTGCCGCCGATGGCGGCCTGGACGGCGATCTGGAACATCTGCGGCGGGATGATCTCCTTGAGCTTCTCGCACAGCGCCCTGCCCTTGCCCTCGGCCTTCGAGCGGTGGCAGATCGAGGAGAACGCGTCGACCGGCTCGGCGTTGACGAGGATGTCGAGCTTGACGAGGTCGGAGGCGACGTAGCCGCTGAGCTCGTAGTCCATGGAGCCGTAGCCGCGGGTGACGCTCTTCAACCGGTCGTGGAAATCGACGAGGATCTCGTTGAGCGGCAGCGTGCAGGTGAGCATCACGCGGGTGTCGTCGAGCGTGTCGGTGTGGTCGCAGGTGCCTCGTTTGTCCTGCACGATGCCGAGCACGTCGCCCAGCGCCCAGTTCGGGATATGGATGGTGGCCTTGATCGTGGGCTCGAGGATCTCGGCGATGCTGGAGACGTCGGGCAACTGCACCGGGTTGTCGACCTCGATGGGCTTGTCGGCGCCTTCGAGGCGGACCTGGTAGATGACGCTCGGGTACGTGGAGATGATGTCGACGTCGTATTCGCGGCGGATGCGCTCGATGACGATCTCCATGTGGAGCAACCCGAGGAAGCCGCAGCGGAAGCCGAAACCGAGGGCGACGGAGCTCTCGGCCTGGTACTGGAAGGCGGAGTCGTTGAGCTGGAGCTTGCCGAGCGCGGTGCGCAGCTTCTCGAAGTCCGAGGTGTCGATCGGATAGATGCCGCTGAACACCATCGGCCGGACCTCCTTGTAGCCCGGGAGCATCTCGGAGGCGGGCTTGCTGGCCAAGGTGATGGTGTCGCCGGTGCGGATCTCGGAAACGGTCTTGATGTTGCAGACCACGTAACCGACATCGCCCGCCTCGAGGATGTCGGTGACTTCCATCTTCGGGTTGAACGTGCCGACTTCCTTCACCTCGAACTTGACGTTGTTCGACATGAGCAAGGCGAAGTCGCCTGCCTTGATCGAACCGGAGAACACGCGGACGTAGGCGATGACACCGCGGTAGGTGTCGTACATCGAATCGAACACCAGGATGCGCGCGGCCGGGTAATCGGTCCAACGCGGTGGCGGCACCCGGGCGACGACGGCCTCGAGGATGTCCTCGATGCCGATGCCGGACTTGCCGCTGGCGAGGATGGCCTCGTCGTGCGAGATGGTGAGGATGTCCTCCATCTGGCGCAGGCAGAGCTCGAGGTTGGCGCTGGGCAGGTCGATCTTGTTGATGACCGGCACGACCTTGAGGTTCTGGCTGAACGCCAGATGGGCGTTGGCCACCGTCTGCGCCTCGACGCCCTGGGAGGCGTCGATGAGTAGCGCCGCTCCCTCGCAGGCCGCCAGACTGCGCGAGACCTCGTAGTTGAAGTCCACGTGGCCGGGGGTGTCCATCAGGCCGAGCTGGTAGGTCTTACCATCCTTGGCCGTGTACTGCATCGTGACCGGGTGCGACTTGATGGTGATGCCCCGTTCGCGTTCGAGGTCCATCGAGTCGAGATGTTGCGCCTGCAGCACCCGTTTGGAGACGGTGCTGGTGTACTCGAGCAACCGATCGGAAAGAGTCGTCTTTCCGTGGTCGACGTGGGCGATGATGCAGAAGTTGCGCTTGAGGGAGACGTCCATGCTGGGGGCGGGAGCGGTCGGGCGTCAGACCGCGGCGAGGTCGGCGTACTCGTTGAAGGTCCGGGTGGGCCAGTCCTTGTTGATGCGGCGGGCCAAGCCGGCGAGCACGGCGCCCGGGCCGCACTCCCAGAACTCGGTGACGCCGAGCACGGCGGCCTCGCGCATGCAATCCTCCCAGCGCACGGACGAGACGACCTGCTTGACGAGCATCTCGCGGATGACGGCGGGCTCGGTGACCTGCTTGCCGGTGACGTTGGTGAGCACCTGCAGCTTCGGGGCGTTGAACGGGACGGTTTGGAGGAACTGGGCGAACTCGGCGCGGGCCGGCTCCATGAGGCGGCTGTGGTAGGCGCCGGCGACGTTGAGGGGGATGACCTTCTTCATCCCGCGCTCCTTGGCGGCGGTCACGCAGGCGTCGACCTTGGTCCTCTCGCCGGAGACAACCACTTGGCCGGGGCAGTTGAGGTTGGCGACCTCGATGTCGAACTCCTGGCAGAGGTCGCTGATCTTGGCGAGGTCCTCGCCGATGATGCTGGCCATGCCGCCGCGGGTGGCCTCGCAGGCGACCTGCATGAGGCGGCCGCGCTCGGCGACGACACGCAGACCGGTGTCGAAATCGAACACGCCGGCGACGGTCAGGGCGGTGACCTCACCGAGGCTCAGGCCGGCCACCGTGGTCAGGTTGGCGAGGCGTCCCTGTTCCTGGAGCAGCGAGTAGAGGGTGTAGCCGTGCACGAAGAGCGCCGGCTGGCACACGCGGGTCGGGACCAGAAGCTCGTCGGGACCTTCGAAACACATCTTGGCCAGGTCCCAACCCAGCACCTCGTTGGCGCGGGCATAGATCCGCGCGGCAGTCGCGGCGTTGTCGGCGAGGCTTTTGCCCATGCCGACCTTTTGGGCTCCTTGACCGGAGAAAATGAGGGCGAGTGACATGAGAGAGGGGGAGGAAATGGGCCGGCTTCCCAAAAACCAAGTCCGAAGTTCGGGCCGCGATTCCGCCGGCCGAAGCCGTGGGACGCGGGTTGATGTCCCGACTCCCCCACCCTGCGCCCGGCTGGCGAGCGGGGGAGTTGCCCCGGCGGCCCATAAGGGGCAACCGAAACAGCTGGCGCGAAGACCGCACGCGGCGGATCTCGCCAAACGGTACTCTGCGGCCGGCGGGCGCTGCGCCGTGCGAACAGCGCCCGCACGGTCCGTCGCGGCGGACCGGACCGTTTACGTCCGGATGAAGATGCCCTTGAGGTTCATCTCCAGCGACTGCGGGTTCGGCGAGACGCGCAACCCGTCGCTCTTGGCGATCTTGCCCTCTTTGATGAGGCGGTAGAGGTCCTTGTTGAAGGAGATGGAGTTCGTTTCGGTGGTCGCCTCCAGCAGGGCCTGCACCTTGTCGAAATGGCCCTCGAGGATGAGGTTGCGGGCGGTCGAGTCCACCATGAGCACCTCCTGCGCGGCGTAACGACCGCCTCCCTCCAACGCGGGGACGAGCTTCTGGCAGACGATGCCTTTGATCACCGCCGAGATCTGCCGGCGGATCTGCTCGTGTTGCTCGTGCGGGAAGAACTCGAAGATACGGTTGATCGACTGCTGGACGTTGGCCGAGTGGAGGGTCGTGATGACCAAGTGGCCGGTCTCGGCAGCGGAGAGCGCGGTCTCGAGCGAAACGGCGTCGCGCATCTCACCGATGAGGATGATGTCGGGGTTCTGGCGCAGCACCGAGCGCACGGCCAGCGAGAAGCTCGGGGTGTCGATGCCGATCTCGCGCTGGTTGAAGATCGACTTGCCGTCCTGGAAGGTGAACTCGATCGGATCCTCCATCGTCACGATGTGGCGCTCCAGATTCTGGTTAATCCAGTTGAGCATCGAGGCCATCGTCGAGCTCTTGCCCGAGCCGGTCGGGCCGCAGACCAGGACGAGTCCGTCCTTGACCTGGGCGAGCTTGATCAGGCGATCCGGCTGGAGGTTGAGGTCGGCGAAGGTCGGGATGTGGCTCTTGATGTGGCGGAAAACCACCGAGATCGAGCCGCGCTGCTGGAAGGCGTTGACGCGGAACCGCCCGATGTTCTCGGCGGTGTAGGCGAAGTCGATCTGCCCGTCGGTGTCCCACTGCGGTTTGAAGACGAACGGCACATACTCGTCGACGAACGCCTGGATGATGTGCCGCGGGATCGGCTCCATATCCACCGGCTTGAGCCGGCCGCTGATGCGGAGGTAGCCGACCTTGTTGGTTTTGATGATGCAATCGCTTGCTCCGGTCTCGACGCCGAGCTTGAGCAACTCGTTGAAAATCTGGGTGTGCATTTAGGCTGGGGCTTGTTTCCGCATGGACACGTTCCGTTGGGCAAAATGGGATGGATTTTAGCTACCGTCCGCTGCAATCCTCCTCAAGGTATCGTTTCGTAAACCGGCAATCAAAAATCCCTTAGCAATGAGCAATCCGCGCGAGTTCTCCGGCGCCATCACCGCACTTGTGACGCCCTTCCGCAACGGCCAAATCGCCCACGACGACCTCGAGCGTCTGGTGGACGCCCAGATCGCCGGCGGCATCAAAGGACTCGTGCCCGTCGGGACCACCGGAGAGTCGCCAACGCTCGATTACGACGAACACATCGAGGTGATCCGCCGTGTCGTTGCCCGTACGGCCGGCCGCGTGCCCGTGATCGCCGGCACCGGCTCCAATTGCACCCGCGAAGCCGTCGAGCTCACCAGGAAGGCCGACGCCGCCGGCGCCGACGCCGTGCTCGTCGTCGCCCCCTACTACAACAAGCCCAGCCAGGAGGGGCTTTACCGGCATTTCAGCGCCATCGCCGAGGCCACCGCCAAGCCGATCGTGCTCTACTCGATCCCCGGCCGCTGCGGCATCGAGATCGGCGTCCAGACCATCGCCCGCCTGCGCGCCGCGTTTCCGCACGTCAATCACATCAAGGAGGCCGGCGGCTCCTGCGACCGCGTCGACCAGCTCCGCCAGGCCTGCGGCGACTCCGTCACCATTCTTTGCGGCGACGACGGTCTCACCCTGCCCTTCATCGCCCTCGGCGCCAAGGGCGTGATCTCCGTCGCCTCCAATCTCTTCCCCGCCGAGGTCGCGCAACTGTGCGATCTCGCCCTCGCCGGCAAGCGCGCGGAGGCCGTCGCCCTCCACCACCGCTTCCAGCCGCTCTTCAAGAACCTCTTCGTCGAGCCCAACCCTGTGCCGGCCAAATACGCTATGGCCAAGCTCGGCCTCATCGCCTCGCCGGAGGTCCGCCTCCCGCTCTGCGAGCTGACCGAGCCCAACCGCGCCCTGCTCGACAAGACCCTCGCCGCCCTCGCCCGCTGATCCCCATGACCCAACCACGCATTCTCATCAACGGTTCGAAGGGCCGCATGGGGCAGGCGCTCCTCGCCTCCGCCAAGGACGCCGGCCTCGCCGTCGCCGCCACCATCGACATCGGCGACGACTTCGCCGCCGCGATTCCCGCCTGCGACATCGTCGTGGACTTCAGCCACCACTCGATCACCCCGGGGGTCATCGATCTGGCGATCCGCCACGGCAAGGCCCTGGTCGTCGGCACCACCGGCCACTCCAGCGAGGAACGCGCGAAGCTCTCCGCCCGCGCCTCCGCCGCGATCCCGACTGTCTGGGCCAGCAACTACTCGGTCGGCGTCAACGTCCTCTTCCACCTCGTCGCCGAGGCCGCCCGCGTGCTCGACGACAGCTTCGACGTCGAGGTCGTCGAGATGCACCACCGCTTCAAGAAGGATGCGCCCAGCGGCACCGCCGCCAGTCTCCTCGAGATCCTCCTGCGCGCCCGCGACCTCCGCGAAGCCGATCTGCGCCACGGCCGCCACGGCATCGTCGGCGAGCGCACCAAGCGCGAGATCGGCGTCCACGCCCTGCGCGGCGGCGATGTCATCGGCGACCATACGGTCCTGTTCGCCGCCCTCGGCGAGCGCGTGGAGCTCACCCACAAGGCCGGCGACCGTGCGATCCTCGCGCGCGGCGCCCTGCACGCGGCCCGCTGGGTGTTCGGCAAGCCGGCCGGACTCTACGACATGCAGGACGTGCTCGGCCTACCCAAGTCCGCCCAATGATCGCCAGCCTGCGCGGTACCCTGCTTTCGGCCACACCGCTGCATGCCGTGGTCGAGGTCGCTGGAGTCGGTTACGAGGTGAACGTCCCGATCACCACCGCCGAGAAACTCCCGGCCGTCGGCCAACCGGCGTTCCTGAATACGCACGTGGTGTACCGCGAGGACTCGCAGGCCATCTACGGCTTCGCCACCGCCGGCGAGCGCGATTTCTTCCGCCTGCTCATCGAAAAAGTGAGCGGTGTCGGCCCGAAGGTCGCGATGGCGCTGATGAGCCATCTCTCGCTCCCGTCGCTCCAGGGCGCCATCGCCGGCAGCGACGCCGAACTGCTTTCGAAGTGCCCGGGCGTCGGCCGCAAGACTGCCGAGCGGATCATCCTCGATCTGAAGGACAAGATGGGCGCCGTCTCGGCGATCGTGCCCGCCGGCAGCGTTGCTGCGGGCGCGGCGGCTGGCGCCGGGTCCTCCACCCTTGCGGACGCCGTGGCGGCACTGGTGGCGCTCGGCTATCGCCCGCCGGACGCCGACAAGGCCATCCGCAAGGCCCAGGCGGCGCTCGGGGCCAACGCAACCACCGAGGCGCTCATCAAAAAAGCGCTCACCTGACGGTGGGCGCTTCGGAGAAAACACCGTCGGGGCGCGACGGTTATTGCCGCTGAAACTGGAAGGCGGCGGCCTCGATCTGCTCCATCTGCAACGCCGCGCCCGGCGCTTGGCCGTAGGGTTGCAGCTCGACCTTGAGGCCCTCCCCGGCTGGGGCCGCGGCCAGGGTCGTCGGCAGCAGCGGCGTGGTGGTGGCCGGAAGACGGCTGAAGTCGACCACGGTGCGATCCGCCGCCGCCCACGGGTTGCGGAACCCGGCGGGATTGGCGCCGGTCGCCACGGTCATCGTGTACGGTACCGGCTGCGACGCGATGGGCGCCGGGGTGGCGGTGGGCGCCGGTTGGTTCTGGGCGATTCCGGGGGTGGCGGCGTCCGGCGCGATCTGCTGCACGGCGACGAACACCACGCAGGCCGCCAGCGCACCGCTGGCCATGAGCGCGACGGAGCGGAACCAACCGCCCTGCGCCCGCGCCGGAAGTTCGACCACTGCGCCCTTGCGGAAGTACGGCGCCGGCGAGGCCTCCTCGCGGAACCGCTCGGCGAGTTCGCCGCAGGCGTTCTGCATCTGGCAATACTGCCGGTAGATCCGGCGATGCTCGAGGTTGCCGGCGATGTCGCGCTCGAGGGCGGCGGCCTCCGCAGGTGGAAGCGCCCCGTCGAGGTAGAGGTTCAGCAGTTCGATGAATTTTTCGTGTGTCATTTGAAGTCCTCCCCGAGCAGTTCGCGCAGGGCCTCGCGGGCCCGGGCGATCCGGCTCTTCACGGTGCCCACGCTGATGCCGAGAATCTCGGCGATCTCCTCGTAGGAATGGTTCTGTACGTTGCGCAGCACGAGAATCTCCCGGTGTTTCTTGCCGAGCTTCTCCATGCAGATGGCCACGCGTTCGGTGAACTCGCTGGTGACCGAGATGTCGTCGGGCGATTCGACGTCGGCCGGGATGATCTCGGCGAGCGTGGCGCTGTCGCTGTCGTCGCCCAGCGGCTGGTCGAACGAGACGGTCTTGTCGCGCTTGCGGCGCCACCAGTACCAGTAGCGGTTGCGCGCGAGATTGGTCGCGATCTGGTAGAGCCAGGTCGAGAAGGCGGCGTCGCCGCGGAAATTGCCGAGCCCGCGGTGGGCGCGGATGAACGCGTCTTGGGTGACCTCCTCGGCGTCCTGCTGGTTGCGCAGCAGTTGGTGCACCATCGAGTAGATGCGGTCCCAGTATTTGCCGACCATCTCGTTGAACGCGCCCTCGTCGCCGGCCTTGATCCGGTCGACGAGCAGGCGGTCGAGTGCAACTTCCTGTGCTTTGGCTGACATGCGTTCAACCTCGTTGCGACTCACGTACTCTTTGAATGTTCCCACGGTGTTGGCCTCGGCGGAGCTTTAGTGGCCGGCACATTCGGGCCGCGGCCCGGCGTGGTCAAGCGGGGGCGTTGCGCCCCGCGGCGGCGGCGCGTAACGCCCCGCCCCAATGCCGACGGCGGCGCCACGCCAACGCGTTGCGCCAAAGCTGACCGGGGAGTCCGCGATCATCGGCATGGCTCCATAGAACACCATCGCGGCCGAAGGTTCCGTGGATCGCGTGGCGACAGCGCAAGCGCCCCAACTCCGCCGTCACGGCAAGCGCTGCAGCCCCTCGGCGCGGATCGTCCACGTGCCGTCGCGCGGGAACCCGGGGTGCTCGACGGCGCAGCCATCCCAGCCGGCGATCATGAGCGCGACGGCGGAAAGGAACGCGCCGTTGGCCGGCAGGTACACGGCGATCTCGCGTCGCCCCTCGCGCTGGCTGCCCTGCGCACGGTCGCTTCCCTGCGGGCAGTGGCCGTTGGGCAGGTAACGGTTGTTCGGTCCGGCGCGCATGAGCACCTCGACGGCGGCTTCCGGCCGCCCCAGCCGTGCGGCGGTCATCGCGATCATCGGATAATCCCAGCCCCAGATCTTCGTCTCCCAATCCCACTGGGTGAGCACGGCGTCGAGCGTGCGCTCCATCGTCGCGCGATCGACCGCGGTCGTCGGCGGGAGGAATCCGAGCGCCATGAGCATCTCGGGATGGTCGTGCCGGCTGGCGCGGTTGTCCCACGTGTCGGGATGGGACTCGAGGGCGACGTACTTGCCTCCCTTCTGTGGGAGCGGCGACAGGTGCGCGAGGATGTCGTCCCAATCGGCGTTGCGCCCCCGCCCGGCACGCACGCGCCAGCGTTGCGCCGTCTCCAGCGCCCAATGCCAGTAGGCCAGCTCGAAGGCGGGATTCCGACTTGTCGCCGGATCATGGATCTCCTGCGCGATCCACAGCGGCGGCCCGAGCACGTAGCGGCCGGTCGTCTTGTCACGGGCGAGCATCGAGGCGAGACACTCGGCAGACTCGAGGACGAGCTCGCGGTACTTCGCGAAATCCGCCTCCGGCGCCGCCGATCCGCGCAGGAGCAACTCGGCGAGGTAGATCGGATGCGGCTGGTTCCAGACGATGAGCGGGTTGCCGCCCGGGCTCTCGCGCATCTCCGGGCCGGTCATCTTCGCCCAGCGCGCGCCGCGCAACCCGCGGCTCGCCGCCAACGCCCGCGCCGCGGGCAACTGCGCGGGAAACCAGTCGAGGTTGCGCTGCGCCAACTCGGGTTGCCCCCAGAGCGCGAAGTGCGCCGCGTGCCACCAGATCATCTCGGTGTGGTGCTTGCCGTACCAGGTGTTGCAGGTCAGCCCGCTCTCCTGCGGCGGCACCGCGCCGGCGCACTGCACGGCCGTCAGGTAACGCGAGAGCACGATCCGCTCCTCGATCTTCGGCGCGAGCGGATTCGTGCTGCCGGCGAAATCCACCGCCGCCCCACCCTGCCAGAAACGCCGCCAGTGCGCGGCGGATGCGTCGAACAACCTCTCGCTCACGACAACGGCCGCCGGCGGCTCGGCTTCGCGATAGAAGCCGAGCGTCATATCCAAGCGTTCGGCACCCGCTTCGGCAGTAAGCCGGAAATCGTGCGGGCCGTCCCTCTCAACGATCACGCCTGCGCCCTGCGCAGCGAAAGACCCGATCTTCACACCGTAGCCGTTGCCGGCGCAGCTTCGTTCAATCCAGTTGCCGCCATCCCACTCCGACTCGTGCTCCTTCGGCCTGCTCCAGTCCAGCGCGGGCGTGTTCTTCACCCCGGGGTCATGTCCCCGCGGAAACGCCAGCCGCACGCGCAGCTTTCCCTGCCGCACCAACTCCGACTCGATCCGCACCGCAACCACATCAAGCTGCGGGTGGCAGGCGGTCGTTACCGTCACCGGCACGCCGCCGAGCTTGAACCGGCTGGTGATGATCCCGGTCCACAGGTCGAGCGTCTGTTCCGGTTCCTGGATATCCTCCGGCGCGAGCGCCGTGCCGTCCGGCTTATCCCACTCCAGCGAGAGCCGGCCGAGCGGGTGCAGCCGCGGATTCCGCCGCAGCCAGTCGCCAGCTGGCGTGTCGGACCGCGTCGGGTAGCCTACGGTGCGACCGTCAGCCTGGACGTAGTCCCGGTTCGCGGCCGCGAGGGTGAAGCCCTGCGGGTTCGGATCCGTCACCCAACACCAGCGCGCGAGCGTCTCGAGCGGGATGCCGTTGCGCCAATAGTGTTCGCCGAAAGTCTGGAGGCCGGTGATGTCCACCGTGAAGGCGAAACCTCCGTTGCCAACCGTGAGCGGCGACGAGGGATCGACCGAGCGCACTACAGGGTTATGCCGCCGCACCACCGCCTCGCGGTCGATCGGCGCGGCATCCGCTGCGCCGCAAACCACAAGCACCAAGAGCAGAAGAAACGACTTGGGCATCCTCATTGGCAGGGCCGCGGGCTACCGGCGGGGTTGCGAAACCGTATCGGGCTGTGCGCCGTCGGACAGCCCCGCGGCTTCCTGCGTCCGCAGTCCCGAGACGTCGCGCAGCGACCACCGTGCGGCGCCCGCCCCCGCCGGCAGCGCGAAGTCGGCGAAGAACGCGCCGGTCACATCGTCGAGCACGACCGCCGGTCGGGCGTCCGGCGCCAGCGTGCGCAGCTCGACGCCGCGCACCCGGAGATTGGCGACATGGCGGGCGAACACCCCCCACGACGGCATCGTGCCGAACACCTCGGGGTCCGGATAGGCGCGTTCGTACTCGGGCACCTCGCGCGCGGCCTGCGCGGCGGTGCCGCCGCCGGCAAACTGGATGTGCAGATTCGTCAGGACGACATCC
Organism: Opitutaceae bacterium; assembly: GCA_035415285.1. Lineage (GTDB taxonomy): Bacteria > Verrucomicrobiota > Verrucomicrobiia > Opitutales > Opitutaceae > CAJCBL01. The sequence continues at coordinate 5,076 of DAOOFR010000025.1, read as the reverse complement.
TCGACCGGGTGCCCGGGCAGGCCGCCGATGATGATTCCGTGCTCTGCGGACACGTTCGAGGCGACGACGTTGTCGATCAGGATGCGGCGCACGCGGCCGGGCTCGGTTGCGCCCGGCCGGCGCAGCCGCGCTCCCAGCCGGATGAAGAGGGGCGCGTTGACGATGTCGCGCATCGTGATGTTGGAGATCGCCACGTCCTCGAGCACGCCGCCGTCGACCTGCTCGAGCGCGATGCCGCGGCACGAGTCGAAGACGCAGTTGGAGATGGCGATGTTGCGAAACCCACCGCCGGCCTCGGTGCCCAGTTTGATCCGGCCGATGGCTCCGCCGCGGTGCGAGATCTTTCGGGTGCGCGTGCCGTCGAGCAACGTGCCCTCATCGAAGCCGCTCAGGAAGCAGTTGGTGATGGTGACATTCTCGCAGAGCCGCGCCTCGCCCAGCCCGTGCGAGGACTTCAGGCAGATCCCGTCGTCCCACGGTGAATTCACCGAACAATTGGAAATGCGGACGTTGTTGCAGGCATCGATGTCCATGCCGTCGCGGTTGGTGTCGATGACGAGATTGTCGACGGTGAGGTTGTCGACACCGGTGGCCAGGATCGCGAAGTGGCCGCCGTGCAGCACGGTGAAGTCGCGCAGGGTGACGTTGCGGCAGCGCTTGAGCGCGATGGCCTTGTTGCCCACGCCGTCGGGCAGCGTGTCGCGGGCGTTCGGGTAGTTGAACGGTCCCGGCACCAGATCGGGCCGCGGCGCAAACTCGAACTCCCCGTCGGCGGCCAGCACGTCGGCCAACGCCCCGTCCGGCCTGCTCGGCGGCGGCGCGCCCACCGGCAGCGAGATGCGTCCGTTGCCGCGGCTGAGCCCGCGCCCGTGGATCCGCCCCGGGCCCACGATCGCGACGTTCTCGAGTCCCTCGCCCCAGATCAGGCTGTTGTGCCAATGCGAGTGCCCGAAATCCTGGTACTGGTTCCACTCGTTCGGTTCGGCCGGATCGTAACCGCCCGTCTGGCCCGGCCTTGGCGGATCGGCCGCGATGAGCGTCGCACCGGCGCCGAGGTGGAGCGTCACGTTGCTGCGCAGGCGGATCGAGTGGCAGAGGTAATCACCCGCCGGGAAATCGACGATCCCTCCGCCGGCCGTGGCCGCGGCCTCGATGGCCCGGTTGACGGCCTCCGTGTCGAGCACCGTCCCGTCGCCGCGAGCTCCGTGGTCCCGGACCGACCGACGGTTGTCGGTCGTGGCGTGCAAGCCGGAGGCGAACAGGAGGCCGGCGGCAAGAAGGAGGGCTGGGGACAGGCTTTTCATAGGGGAGAGCGGCGCCATCGAGCGCCGCACCAGTTCGAAGGAATTGAAGCCGATCGACAACCCGGAACCGGGCCGTTTCTTCGCGGCGTCGTGCTCGTGCTCGCCGAGGCGCCGCGCAGCCGGAGTGTCCGCGAGGTGCCAACCGCTCCGCTCCGTCCTTCACCGAACCTAAGCAGCGGATACGCAACACCGCGGGGGGCGTCCGGAGCGACGTCGCGGCGGCGGCGGCTTGAGGCAGCCGGTCTCGAGCCAGGTCATCGTCTTCGCCGCGATCTGGCGGCTCGTCATCTTGTCCGCGACCTCGAACACGAAAACCCGACGGTCGTGCTTGTTCAACGCCAGTCGACGCCGCAGCTCGCCTCTGGCCTCGCCTGGCCCGAAGGCCATGATAAACCGGGCGGGGCGCAGGCAGGCGATCACCGCAGAGTAGTAGACTTCGAGCTGTCCGCGGAAATGGCGGTCCCGATGATCGAGAGCCGGAGCCTGATGGTGGCCGGCGGGGGCAGGGGATCTCCGTCCGTCGGTCCGGCTGGGCTGTCTGTCGGCCCGGGACAGGATCAACACCGTGGTGACCCCGTCCATGGCGACGAACACGATCACCGCTTTTCGGTGGTCGATCCAAAGTCCGACGCCGGTGCCGGTTCCGTGGCTGTTCTCCTTCGGCGCGTAAGAATGCAGCCAGTGCTGGTTCGCCCGGTAGGTCGCGGCGTCGCCGAGTCCGTAGGTGACGGCATGATCGATTGGACCAACGCTGTCGGTCGCAAGCAGCGGTTCCCGGTGCGAAATACGCGGTCTGTTCATGGGCCACGGTACGGGGCGCCGCCCCCGTGCGCCATGGGGCGAAACCCGACCGGCGCCGCCACTAACCGCGAGTCGGGTAACACCCCATACTCGCCATTGCTCCGATCCATTAGTGTGTGCCTTCAGCCAGCTGTGGTCGCGGAGCAGCGGGTTCTGCCATCGGCGAACGCTTCGGTCTCGCATCGCAGAGCACGACGGCTCCGGTCAGCGCCACAGCGTCCACCGCCATCAACCAAGAAAAACGAGTCATGAAACTGCACCAGATCCTCCTCACCTCACTCATCGCGGTCTCCACGGTACCGTTCCTCTCCGCGGCCGACACCGACAGCAAGATCGTCGACGCCGCCAAGGCCTCCTACAACTACCGCACCGTCCTCGAGGACAAGGTGACGGTTCAATCCAACGACGGCATCGTCACCCTCACCGGCATGGTCGCCGACAAGGACCTCAAGAACCTCGCCGAAGACACCGTCAGCAATCTCCCGGGCGTCATCCGCGTGGACAATCGGATCGCCGTCGACTCCTCGTTGCAGGAGCACTCCGACGCGTGGATCGCCTGGAAGATCCGCTACCAGCTCCTCGTCCGCGCCAACGTCAGCAACCGCAACACCAAGGTCGACGTCGCCGACGGCATCGTCACCCTCACCGGTTCGGCCGGTAGCCTCGCCGAGAAGGAACTCGCAGGGGTCTACGCCGCCGAGATCGCCGGGGTGAAGTCGGTGCGCAATGACCTCGCCATCGACATCCCCGCCTCGGACGAACGCTCCGTCGCCGAGACGATCGACGACGCCTCGATCACCTCCCAGGTCAAGTACGCGCTCATGAGCCACAAGTCCACCAGCGCGCTCAAGACCAAGGTCAGCACCAAGGACGGCATCGTCGTGCTCTCCGGTGTCGCCCGCAACGAGGCGGAGAAGTCTCTCGCCGGGAAGCTCGCCAGCAGCATCCGCGGAGTGAAATCCGTGACCAACGAGATGACGATCAGGAGCTGATTGCTCCGGTCCTCGCCTCGCACGCACCCGCACGCCGCGGCCGGAGCTCCCCCTCCCCCGCGGCGTTCTCCGTTTGTTCTCCTCCTCGCACCGCGGCGCACGCCCGGCCCGACCAACCTTCACCTCGGCCCATCCACTCCCATGCTCGGCTACACCCTTTTCTTTCTGATTCTCGCGCTCATTGCCGGCGCCCTCGGCTTCGGCGTCGTTGCCGGAACCTCGGCCTTGATCGCGAAAGTCCTCTTCGCCGTCTTCCTCGTGCTGTTCGTCGCCTCCTACTTCCGCTCCCGTAGAGCGTAACCGATGCCCGGACTCACGCCCTCCGCCGTTCGCCGGCCCGCGTTGGCGTTCCGCCGCCCGCCGATGAACACCGCCTTCCTCGGCACCTATCCCCCGCGGCGCTGCGGCATCGCAACGTTCACGCACGACCTGCGCGCCGCGGTGGTGGCCCAATGCGGTGGCCCTCCCTGCCCGGTCGTCGCCCTCAACGACCGCCCCGGCGCCTACCGCTACCCACCCGAGGTCGTGCGCGAGATCGCCGAGGCGGACCCGGCAAGCTACGCCCAGGCCGCCGAGTTCCTCAACCGCAGCGGCGCCGACCTCCTCTGCGTCCAGCACGAGTTCGGCATCTTCGGCGGCGTTGCCGGCGCCCATGTGCTGGCGCTTCTGCGCGCGGTCAAGATGCCGATCGTCACCACCCTCCACACGGTGCTGCGCGCCCCGGGCGCCGAGCAACGCCGGATCATGGACGAGCTCATCACGTTGTCCGACCGTCTCGTCGTCATGACCGAGCGCGGCCGGATGTTCCTGCGCGAGAGCTACACCGTGCCGGCCGCGAAGATCGATCTCATCGCCCACGGCATCCACGACGTGCCCTTCGAGGAGCCCGACCGCTTCAAGGAGCATTTCGCCGTCGATGGCCGCCTTGTGATGCTCACCTTCGGGCTGCTCTCGCCGAACAAGGGCATCGAGCACGTCCTCGACGCCCTGGCCGAGATCATCGCCGAGTTCCCCCGCGTCGTGTATCTCGTCCTCGGGGCCACCCACCCCAGTCTGCTCCGCGAGCAGGGCGAGGCCTACCGCCTCGGACTCGAGCGCCTAGCCAAGCGCAACGGCGTCGAGCAGCACGTCATCTTCTATGATCGCTACGCCGAACTGCCCGAGCTCATGCAGTTCATCGGCGCCGCCGACGTCTACCTCACGCCCTACCTCAACGAACAGCAGATCGTCTCCGGCACGCTCGCCTACGCCTTCGGGGCCGGGAAGGCCGTCGTATCCACCCCCTACTGGCACGCCGCCGAACTGCTCGCCGACGGCCGGGGCGTGCTCGTGCCGTTCGCCGACGCCGCCGCCATCGCCCGCGAGGTGCGCGCGTTGCTGCGCGACGGGCCCGCCCGGCTCGCCATGCGCCGCCGCGCCTACCGCATCGGCCGCGAGATGGTCTGGAACCGCGCCGCCGCGCACTATTCCGAGTCCTTCGCCCGCGCCCGCAAGGACCATGCGGCCGCGCAGCCGCCGGCCCGCCCAAGTCCGCCCGCGGCCCGCGCACCGCTGCCCCTGCCGCCGCACGACTCCGCCCACGTCTTTCGCCTGAGCGACTCGACCGGCCTGCTCCAGCACGCCCTGTTCTCCGTGCCGAATCCGACCCACGGCTACTGCACCGACGACAACGCGCGCGCCCTCATCCTGTTGCTCCTCTGGGACGAGATCGGCGAGGGCACCGCCGCCACGCGCGCCCTCGCGAACCGTTGTGCCGGCTTTCTCGCGCACGCCCTCCACCCCGGCACCCGGCGTTTCCGCAACTTCCTGGGCTACGACCGCCGCTGGCTCGAGGAGGAGGGTTCGGAGGACGCCCATGGGCGCGCGCTCTGGGCGCTCGGCAGCTGCGTCGGCCACGCGCGCGACCGCGGGCTGCGGCGGCTGGCCGCCCGCCTCTTCACCGAGGCGCTGCCGCCCGTCACCGCGCTCGTGCATCCGCG
>DAOOFR010000024.1:0-28313 GCA_035415285.1 Opitutaceae bacterium | reverse complement strand
GGCTGGTTCTATTTCGACCCTGAGTGGCTGGTTTGAGGTGACCGCTGACACCATGCCGCACTCCTCCATCATCCGGTAGCGGAAATCCAAGGCGACGGGGAGCTCGGCCTCGGTCAGGCGCGCGAGCGGGGAATGGGTCGTATTCATGGCTTCGGCGTTCACGAGGATCCTCAACGGCACAAGCGCACGCAACCCAAGGCCTCCACCGGCGCCGCGCGCCCGCGCCCACCGTATTCAGCCTATAAACGGCAGTTCGGACAGGTCACGGAGGCGGAGGAGCGACGGAGGGAGAGCACAGAGAATCGCTCAGCAAAGCCGAGCCGCGACTTGGAGCGCTCACCTGGCGGGTGCACACGTCGGTGCACAAGACTCTCTCCGAACTCTCTGTGCCCTCTTGTTTTGTCTCTGTGCCCTCTGTGCCCAACTGCGTTGTTTAGGTTCAGTTCAGCGGTGCGCCTCGTAGATCGGCACCATCTCGGGCAGCCAGCGTTCGAGGCGCGCGATGCGCGTCTCGTCGGCGGGATGGGTGGAAAGCCACTCGGGCATCCGCACGCCGGACTTCTCCCGGGCCGCCATCTTGCGCCAGAAACGGACCGCCGCGGCCGGATCGTAGCCGGCGCGGGCCATGTAGAGCAGCCCGATGCGGTCGGCCTCGCTCTCATGGTCGCGCGAGTACTTCAGCACGGTGCCGGTCGCCGCGAGCCCGAAGGCCGCGTTGATCGCATCACGGTATTTCGAATCCTCCGTCGCCACCGCCACCCCCGCGCCCAACACCGCCACCCCGAGCGACTGCGACGCCCGCTCGGCCCCGTGCCGGGCGCTCACGTGCGCGATCTCGTGCCCCATCACCGCGGCGAGCTCGTCGTCGCTGTCCGCGAAATTCAACAACCCCGTATAGACGCCGACCTTGCCGCCCGGCAGCGCGAACGCGTTCACCTGCGCGGACTCGAACACGACGAACTCCCAGTCGGCGTTGGGCAGGTCGCGGCCGACCGCCGGGGCGATGCGCAACCCGATCCGGCGCACCCGCTCGGTCGCGACCGGGTCCTGGCAGATCGGCTGCTGGGTCTTGAGGTCGGCGAAGGCCGACAGCCCCATCTGCGCCTCCTGCGACGCGTCGATCAACATCAGTTGCCGCCGTCCCGTCTCCGGGACTGTCGTACAACCCGACAACAGCGCCAGCGCCGCAGCGCCGGCCCACACGAACAGCAGCACACCGGACTTCATGCCCGGCACCATGCCGACGACCGGCAATTTCGCCAGTCGGCAGTCTCCGCCCGGGCATGGCGCCCCACCGGGATCACAACAGCCCCCTCCCTGCACCCTACGCGGACCGCTCCCGCACGTAGCGCGATTTGCCTATTCCCCACTCCCGATGATCCGTTCTCCCCCACATGAGCACCGCAGCCGACACCCGCCCGCACGTGGTCGTTCTCGGAGCCGGTTTCGCCCGCCTGACCTTCGCGCAGAAGTTTCCCGCCGGACTCGCGCGCGTCACGCTCGTCGACCGCACCAACCACCACCTCTTCCAGCCCCTGCTCTACCAGGTTGCCACCGCCGGGCTGGCCGTGCCCGACATCGCGCAACCGGTGCGCTCCATCCTCGCCCGCAAACGCGATGTCACCGTGCTGATGGACGAGGTCGCCGGCTTCGATCTCGCAGCCCGCACCGTGCAACTCCGGCAGAGCGTGCTGTCCTACGACCACCTCGTCGTCGCCCTCGGCGGGCGCACCAGCTACTTCGGCCATCCCGAATGGGAGCGGCACGCGCCGGGGTTGAAGACCATCGACGACGCACTCCGTATCCGGCGCAACGTGCTGCACGCCTTCGAGCGCGCCGAGATGACCGACGATCCCACCGAACGCCAACGCCTGATGACGATCGTCGTGATCGGCGGCGGCCCCACGGGCGTCGAACTCGCCGGCACGTTCGCGGAACTCCAACGCCACGTGCTCGCGCGGGATTTCCGCCGACTCAACCTGCGCACCGCCCGCGTCATCCTCGTCGAAGGCAGCCCGCGCCTGCTCAACGCCTACCCGCCCGAACTCTCCGACCGGGCGCGTGCGCAACTCGAGAGCCTCGGCGTGGCCGTGTGGCTCGGCGTGCAGGTGCGCGAGATCCGCGACAGCGAAGTGGTGCTGCCCAACGAGACCTTGCGCGCCGCCAACATCATCTGGGCCGCCGGCGTCGCCGGCTCGCCGCTCGGCCCGCAGCTCGGCGCCGGAACCGACCGCGCCGGCCGCGTGAAGGTCCTGCCCGACCTCAGCCTTCCCGGCCACCCGGAGGTGCGCGTGCTGGGCGACATGATCGCGCTGACCGATCCGAAGGGCCAGAACGTGCCCGGCGTATCCCCGGCCGCCATGCAGGCGGGGGCCTACGCCGCCCAAACCCTCGCCCGGGAACTCCGCGCCGGCGCCGCGGCCGCCCCGGCGCGCCGGGCGCCGTTTGTCTATTTCGACAAGGGCACGATGGCGACGATCGGCCGCTCGCGCGCCGTGGCGAAGATCGGGCGGCTCCAGTTCAGCGGGCTCACCGCGTGGCTGGCCTGGCTGTTCATCCACCTCGTGTTCCTCGTCGGCTTCCGCAACAAACTCTCCGTCCTGCTATCCTGGACGTACTCGTACCTGACGTTCCGCCGCGGCGCGCGCGTCATCTACGGGTTCCCGCTCGAGGATCCGCCGCCGCCCGCCGGCTGATCCGGCGAGCCCTCGCGCGGCTTGCCGCCGCCGCGTGTTCGGTCCTGACTTCGCCGCACCCATGGCCGAGCCCTTCAAGAACCTGGTCAACCGCGAGACCGTCGCCGAGGCCGCGCGCCACCTGTCCCGCGCCTGGCCCCGCTTCGACCGCGCGCGGTTCGAAACGCTCGCCGGCGACGGTCTCGAGAAGCTGGAGCTCAAGGCCCGCGTGCTCCACCTCGCCGCCGCGCTCGCACAGACCCTGCCGGCCGACTTCGCCCAGGCCTGCGACGTGATCGAGGCCGCGCTCGCGCCGCCTGTCCCGCTCGACGCCTACGGCGAGCCGGCCGAGCAGGACGCCACGGCCCGCACCGCGGGGCTTTCCGGCATCATCATCTGGTCGCTCGGCGAGTTCGTCGCCAGCCGCGGGCTCGACCACACCCCGCGGGCCCTCGCCTGCCTGCACGCGCTCACGCAGCGCTCGACCGCCGAATTCGCGATCCGGCGCTTCCTCCAGCGCGCCCCGGAGGCCGTCTTCCGCACCCTCGCCAAGTGGGTCCGCGATCCGAGCGCGCACGTCCGCCGCCTCGTCAGCGAAGGCAGCCGCCCGCGCCTGCCATGGGGACTGCGCCTCCAAGCTCTCGTCACCGATCCCGCGCCCACGTTGCCGTTCTTGCGCGCATTGCAGGACGACCCTTCGGCCTACGTGCGCCGCAGCGTGGCCAACCATCTCAACGACATCGCCAAGGACCACCCCGACCTCGTCGCGTCCTGGGTACGCGACCACCTCGTGGGCGCCGCCGCGGAGCGCGTCGCCCTGTTGCGCCATGCCAGCCGCACGCTGATCAAGGCCGGCCATCCCGCCACGCTGGAGGCGTGGGGCCTCGACCACAGCCTGCACGGCAAAGCCGTGCTCTCCCTCTCCGCCCGCACCGTCGCCATCGGCGGAAGCCTCGGCCTCACGGTCCGGCTGACCTCCACCGCCGCGGCGCCGCAGTCGCTCGTGATCGACTACGCCGTGCACCACGTGCGCGCCAACGGCGGGCGCACGCCGAAGGTTTTCAAGGGCTGGAAACTCGTGCTCGCCCCGGGCGAGAAGCGCTCGCTCGCGCTCCAGCACAGCCTCCGCCCCGTCACGACGCGCCGCCTCTACCCCGGCCCGCACCGGATCGATCTGTTGGTCAACGGCCAGAACATCGCCGGTCGCGATTTCGTGCTCCGATCCGCGGACTGACGCCCGCTCCCTTATCCCATGAATACGCCCCTGCGTCTTCCGGCTCTCGCCGGCCTCCTGCTGTTCTCGGCCACTTCGCTCGCAGCCCAATCGTCCGCCTCGGCCACGACCCCGGAAGCGAAGCCGGCCGCGAAGGCCGCGCCCGCGAACCCGTTCCTGCTCAGCCCCGAGGAGCAGGCCCGTCTCCACCAACTCGCACTCGAGGACCAGGCCGACATGCTGCGCCAGCTCGGCATCACCAAGCTCCGCCCCGGCCGCAACCCGAACCCCGGCTCGACCAATCTGCCCAACTACGACCCGGCCAAGGCCAACCCCTTCCCCGACTGGCCGGATGCGCTCACGTTCAAGGACGGACGCAAGGTCGCCACCGCCGCACAGTGGTGGGAGCAGCGCCGCCCCGAGATCGTCGAGGACTTCGAGCGCGAGGTCGTCGGGCGCATCCCGGCCGCCGTGCCCACGGTCACTTGGTCAGTCACCGAGACCGTTCGGACCACCGTAGCCGGGCGCCCGGTCGTCGCCCGCCGCGTCGTCGGCCGCGTCGACAACTCCGCCTGCCCCGCGATCGCGGTCGAGATCAGGATGGTGGTGGTCGTGCCGGCCGACGCCCCCGGACCGGTGCCGACGCTGGTCATGTTCGGCTGGGGCAACCTGCCCGACGAACCGGCGCCGCGCTTCGGACCCGAGCCCGCCGCCCCGCCCTCGCACGAGCAGCTCATCGCCGCCGGCTGGGGCTACGTCTCGCTCGTCCCCCACAGTATCCAACCGGACAATGCCGCCGGCCTGACCGCGGGCATCATCGGCCTGACCAACAACGGCCAACGCCGCACGCCCGAGCAATGGGGCGCGTTGCGCGCCTGGGCCTGGGGCGCCGCCCGCGCCCTCGACTTTCTGGAGACCCTGCCCGCGGTGGACGCCCGGCGCGTCGGCATCGAGGGCGTCTCCCGCTACGGGAAGGCGGCGCTCGTCGCGATGGCGCTCGAGCCGCGTTTCGCGGTGGCGTTGATCGGCTCCTCCGGCGAAGGCGGCGTGAAGCCGCACCGGCGCGATTTCGGCGAGGCCGTCGAGAACCTCACCGGGTCCGGCGCATACCATTGGATGGCGGGCAACTTCCTGAAGTACGGCGCCGAGGAGTCGTCGTTTGGCCGCAAGGACGCCGGCGACATCCCGGTCGAGTCGCCGATGCTCCTCGCGCTCTGCGCCCCGCGCCCGACCTTCGTCAGCTACGGCATCCCCGAGAAGGGCGACGCCCACTGGCTCGACCAGCAGGGCAGCTACATGGCAACCGTCGCCGCCGGCCCGGTCTTCCGCCTGCTCGGCGTCCGCGACCTCGGCGATCCGGCCGACTACCGCACCGCCCAGATGCCGCCCCACAACACCGGCCTGCTCGACGGCGAACTCGCCTGGCGCCAGCACGACGGCGGCCACGAGGACCGGTCCAACATGAGCTTCTTCCTCGCCTGGGCGAATCGGCTCCTCCACCACACCCCGCCCCCGCCGGCCCAGCCGTAGCCCCACCGCCCGGCAAACACGCTCCGCGTCGTCCCAGATGCAGGATCAGCCAGTCCCGGATTCACCGACGAGACAACCGCCCCGACCGGGCCCCAGCACCGTAAGCCACTGCCACTGCCGCAACACGGGGGATCGTCGGCCTTGGCACATCCCATGCGATGCTCGACGCCCATCGCCCCATGCGTCTTCCCTCCAAACCCGCCCGCCTCCTCTACATCGACAACCTGCGCGTCCTCACCATCGCGCTCGTCGTCCTCCAGCACGCCGCCGTCACCTACAGCGGCCTCGGAAGCTGGTACTACAAGGAGAGCGCCCCGCTCGGGCAGATCGAGTTTCTCTTCTTCGGGCTCTGGCAGACGCACGCGCAGGCGTTCTTCATGTCGCTGTTCTTCCTGCTCGCCGGCTACTTCGTACCCGCCTCGTTCGCACGCAAGGGCCCGCGCGGCTTCCTCGTCGACCGTTTCTATCGCCTCGGCGTGCCGTTGCTCATCTACGTCCTCGTCCTGCACCCGCTGCTCGTGAAGATCTTGCAACCAAATCTCGATGTCGCCGACTACCTCCTGTACGGCCTGCGCACGCGCGAAATCTTCTCGTGGACCGGCCCGCTCTGGTTTGTCGAGGCGCTCCTGGTCTTCACCCTCGCCGCACTCCCGTTCCTCGGCCGCCTCCGGCGCCCACCGGCTTCGTCCGCCGCCGGCCTGCCCGCCACCGCAATCTGGACACTGATCGCGCTTGTCGCCGCCGCCGCCTTCTCGATCCGCCTCGTCTTCCCCATCGGCACCTCCTTCGCCAACCTCCAGTTCTGCTACTTCGCCGCCTACATCGCGGCGTTCGCCGTGGGCGTGCTGGCCGGCGCGCGCGGCTGGCTCGAACGCATCTCGTTCCGCTCGGCCAAGCGCTGGCTGCTCGCCGCCTTCGGCCTCGGCCTGCCGCTCTGGCTCTGCGCCGTCCTCGCCGGCGGTGCGCTTGAAGGCCGTAACGATGTCGACGGCGGCCCGAACCTCGGGGCCCTCCTCTATGCGCTCTGGGAGTCCTTCTTCTGCGTCGCCTTCATCGTCGCCCTCCTCGGCATCGCCCGCGCGAAGCTCGACTTCCAGAAACCCTGGATGCGCTTCCTGGCCGACAACACCTTCGGCGTGTACGTCTTCCACGCCATCGTCCTCGTGCTCGTCTCGCTCGCGCTCAAGCCGCTGGCGCTCCCCGCCATCCCGAAGTTCGCCCTCGTCTCCACGCTCGCGCTCGCCGGCTCGTTTCTCGTCGCGTGGGCCGTCCGCCAGGTGCCGCCGCTGCGCCGCCTGTTCTCTTGACTTGAACGCCTCGCCGCTTCCCGCAAACCCCACGCCACACCGCAACCTCAACATGGGCGCCAACAACGTCATCCCCACCCGCATCACCGAAGCGCTGCGCCGCTTCCCGCCGTTCTCGATGCTGCCGGATTCGGCCGTCGCCGCGCTCGCGGCCGACTCCGTGGTCCGCGTGCTCGCCGCCGGCGAGAAGGTCTGGACGCAGGGCGACAAGCCCGGCGACGAGCTCCTGTTCCTCGCCCGCGGCCGCGTGGAGTACATCTGGAAGGTCGAGGACCGCAGCGAGCTCGTCGACGTGCGCGACGTCGGCGACGTGCTCGGGCTCACCGCGCTGCTCAAGAACGAGCCGTTCCGCGTCACTGCGCAGGTGGTCGAGGACAGCCTCTTCTATGCGCTGCCGTGGCCGGCGATGCGCGAGTTGCTCGAGGCGCACGACGAAGCCCGCGATTACGCCCGGCGTCACCTCTTCTGGGCGACACGCGTCGGCGACTCCATCTCCCTGCCCGAGCCCACCGAGTCGCGGGTGGCCGGCCGCGCCAAGAACATCCTCCAGGCCCACCTCGACGGCGCCCGCCGCATCGAGCCCCGCCCCGCCGGCCGGCTGCTCACCTGCCCGCCCGCCGAGACGCTGCAACACGCCGCCGAACGCATGACGGCGAGCCGCGTGCCCTCGATCCTCGTCGTCGACGACGCGCAGCGGCCGGTCGGCATCGTGACCGCCAACATGCTCATGCAGACCGTGGTGGTGGAGGGCGTCGCGAAATCCGAGCCCGTCTCGCGCATCATGTCCTCGCCGGTGGTCACCGTGGCGCCGCACTCCAGCGCCACCGCCGCGCTGCTCGTCATGCTGCGCCAGCGCATCGGCCAGGTCTGTATCACGGAGGACGGCACGGCCGACACCCCCGCGCTCGACGTGTGCTCGCACAAGGACCTGCTCGCCCAGAGCGGCCACCACCCCGCCGGCCTGTTGCGCGAGATCCGCGCCGCCCGCACCCCGGCGCGGTTCCGCGAACTCTGCAACGAGATCGAGGAGATCGCCCGCAGCTACCTCGGCGCCGGCGTCTCCGCGGCGTTTCTCGGGCAGATCTGCGCCGAGCTCAGCGACGAGCTCGTCCACCGCCTGCTCGCGCTCGCCGCGCAGGAGATGGCAGAGGCCGGCCAACCGCTGCCGGAGGTGCCCTGGGCCTGGCTCTCCGTCGGCAGCGACGGCCGCCGCGAGCAGATCCTGCGCACCGACATGGACAACGCCCTCGTCTTCGCCTCCGCCGGCTCGCCCGAGGCCGACGACGCCGCGCGCACCCGTTTCCTCGAACTCGCCGCCCGGGTGATCGAGCGGCTCGTCGCCTGCGGCTACGCCCGTTGCCAGGGCGGCGTGATGGCCGCCAACCGCACCTGGTGCCGGTCCGACGCCGAGTGGTGCGCCGAGATCGACCGCGTGCCGGCGAGCTCCGACAGCCAGGCGCTCCTGCGCGCCGTCGTGCTCTACGACCTGCGCTTCGTCTCCGGCGACAAGGCGCTGAGCGAGCCGTTGCGCGAGCGCATCTTCGCCTCCGTCGCCGCCAGCGAGTCGCTCCAGGGCCGCTTGGCCGAGCAGGTCGTCGACACCCCGCCGCCGCTCAACTTCTTCGGCAAGTTCGTGGTCGAGACGCGCGGCAGCGGCGCGGGCGAGTTCGACATCAAGGGCCGCGCGATGGCCCCGCTGCGCGACGCCGCCCGCCTGCTCACCCTGCGCCACCGGCTCAGCCGCCGCTACTCCACCTTCGGGCGCTGGGACGAGATCCGCCGCAACGTCGCCCAGCACCAGGAACTGGCGACACTGGCCCGCGACGGCTACGACCTCCTCCTGCGCCTGCGCAACCTCAACGGCCTGCGCCGCGGCGACTCCGGCCGCTACATCGCCCCCGCCGACCTCACCAAGCTCGAGCGCGCGCAGCTCGCCAACGTCTTCGACGTCGTGCGCATGGTGCAGGACGCCGTGCGCAGCGACTTCCACATCCCCTCCCGCCTGTGAGCTTCTGGCCGTTCTCCCGCCCGCGCGACCCGCTCGCGGCCGCCTACCGCGCCGCCACGCCGCGCCGCATCCCCGGCCGGCGCCCGTGGAGCGAGCTGCGCTTCCTCGTGCTCGACGCCGAGACCACCGGGTTCACGGTCGGCCGCGACCGCCTGCTCTCCCTCGCCACCATGCCGATGCGCGGCGGCGACCTGCGCGTCGGCGAGGCCTCGGCCTGGGTCGTGCGCCAGTCCACCGCCACCGTCAACGCCGCCACCGCCGTCCATGGCATCCTGCCGGCCGATACCGCCGGCGGCGAGGCCGAGCGCGATGTGCTCGCCGCGCTCCTGCCGCAACTGCACGGCGCGGTCGTGGTGGGCCATCACATCGGCTTCGACTGCGCGATGCTCGACGAGGCGCTGCGCCGGCACTTCGGCACCGGCCTGCGCAACCCGCGCCTCGACACCGCCCAGCTGGCGATGCAGACGATCGACGCCTTCGGCAAGACCGCCTACCCCGGCCAGCGCCCGCCCACGCTCGAGGAGCTGTGCGCGCACTGCGACATCCCGCCGCTGGACCGCCACACCGCCGCCGGCGACACGTTCACCACCGCCGAGCTCTTCCTCTTCCTCTGCGCCCGCCTGCGCCGCCGCCTCGGCCGGCCGCTGCTCGCGCGCGACCTGCCCCTCGCCGCGGGCTGACGCCGCGCGCCCCGTTCCGGGCAACGGAAGTTTGTGGTTGGCCCGGGGCGCCGCGCCCGGGAAGTTTTCCCGCTCATGGCAACGACGTCCGACCTCACCCAGCAACGCGCGCCCCTCCCGCGGGAGCGCCGCACGCAGGAGGCGCACGCATGAGGATCAACAAGTTTCTCGCCGCCTGCGGACTCGGTTCGCGCCGCGCCGTGGAGGACCTCGTGCTCGCGGGCCGCGTGAAGGTCGACGGCGCGACGATCGCCGACCTCTCCCAACAGGTGGATACGGAGTCCGTCGTCGAGGTCGACGGGCGGCGCGTCTTCTCGGCCGAGGGCGGGCGGGTGGTGCTCCTGCACAAGCCCGTCAACGTGATGACCACGCGCCGCGACCCGGAGGGCCGCCGCACCCTCTACGACCTGCTGCCGGCGGAGTGCCAGCGCCTCGCCTACGCCGGCCGGCTCGACTTCGCGTCGCGCGGCCTGGTCGTGCTCACCGACGACGGCGAGCTGCTCTTCCGGCTCACCCATCCGCGCTGGGAGCACCCGAAGCGGTATGTGGTGGAGCTCGACGCTCCGCTGTCGCCGCAGGATCTCGCGCGCGTGCGCGAGGGCCGGATCGAACTGCCCGACGAGCTGCCGCTCAAACCCGTCGCCGCGACGCAACAGGGGCGGACGGTGACGCTGGAGCTGCGCGAGGGCCGCAACCGCCAGATCCGCCGGATGATGGCGGAGCTCGGGCGCACGGTCGTGGACCTGTGCCGCGTGAGCATGGGGCGCTGGACCCTCGAGGGGCTCGCTCCCGGGAAATGGCGCGAACTGGGCGCCGCCGAGATCGATCCGATGCGCGTGGCGCTGGACCTGCCGCCCCGCGGCGCCACCGGCCGGCCGGCCGCGGCGGCGACTCCGCCGCGCGGGCCGCAGGCGCCACGCCGGGGTTGAGGACCCGCCGGCGCGAACTCAGCAGCCCGCCAAGGCGCGGGCCAGCTCGGCGGCGAAGAACGGTCCGCGGTAGATCCAGCCCGAGTAGACCTGCACGAGCGTCGCGCCGGCATCGAGCTTCTCGCCCGCGGAGGCCGCGTCGGTGATGCCGCCCACGCCGATGATCGGCAGGCGGCCGGAGGTGGCGCGGGCGATGTAGTTGATGATCTCGGTCGAGCGGCGGCACAACGGCCGGCCGCTGAGCCCGCCGGCCTGGTCGACGGCGGCGAAGGGGCCGGGGCGCGCCAGCGTGGTATTGGTGGCGATGATGCCGTCGAGGCGCAGATCGTGCAGGATCTGGAGGATGTCGTCGATCTGCGGCCAGGTGAGGTCGGGGGCGATCTTGAGGAAGATCGGGCGGCGGCCCCCCATCGCGGCGGCCTCGCGCTCCGTGTTGGCATTCTGGAGCGCGCCGAGCAGCTCGACGAGCCGGTCGTGTTCCTGGAGCTTGCGCAGGTCCGGGGTGTTCGGGCTGCTGACGTTGATCGCGATGTAGTCGGCGTGCTCGGCGAGCAGGGCGAAGCTGCCGAGGTAGTCCTCGACGGCCTGGTCGAGCGCGGCGACCTTGGTCTTGCCGAGATTGATGCCGAGCGGGATGCGGCGGCGGCCGCGCGGCGGCTGCCCGGCGAGCCGGCGGGCCATGGCCGCGGCGCCGGCGTTGTTGAAGCCCATGCGGTTGAGGACCGCCTCCTCGGCGGGGAAGCGGAACAGGCGCGGCTGGGGATTTCCCGGCTGGGCCTGGCGGGTGACGGTGCCGATCTCGACATGGCCGAAGCCCAGCGCGGCCATCGCGGGCCAGCAGTGGGCGTCCTTGTCGAAGCCGGCGGCCAGGCCGACGCGATTGGGAAACTGGAGACCGGCGCACTCGACCGGTTTGCGCGCGCTGGCCGGCAGGCCGTTCCACCACTCGAGCAGCCGGCACACCGGCGGCAGATGGCCCAGCACCGACAAGGCGCCGACGACCCGTTCGTGCACCGATTCCGGATCGCGGCGGAACGCGAGCGGTCGGACCAATTTCTCGTAAATCAAGCCCATGGGAGGGCCGGACATTGGGCGGCGCAGTGCGATTACTCAAGCGCCCGCAAGCACGATTTCCCTCCGCCGGGCCAATCCGCGCACGTCCCGAAAAAAACCTTCGTTAAAGGTGTTGACGCATCGCCCGATTTTGGCGGCACCTATCCACGCACTTACAAACGCGGGCCTTTTTCACTCGGAACCGACTTCCAAACAACATGGCGAAATCAACCCCAACGCTGGCCTGGGTCATCACCCGGCTCGGCGACGATCACAACTGGTGGGTAGAGGAACTCAGCGACACCGTCCACTGGGACGTCGACGGCCTGAGCATCATCGATCCGCGCCAGATCGACCACATCGTCGAGCTCTGTGAACCGTTGCGCGAATACGGCCTGGATCTCGACGACATCGACACCGCCTTCATCCCCTTCCGCATCGACAAGGACCTCGGCGAGGGCCGCGTGCGCCTGGTGCGCGTGCGCGACTCCTTCCTCGAGTCCGAGGAGAAGCTCTTCGCGCTGCCCGACGTGGTCGACGAGGAGAACGGGCCCTACGCCGACTTCCTCGACCAGATCACCCGCGCCCGCGTGAAGATGCTCAACGATCTCTTCGACTTCGAGCAGAAGCTCACCGTCGACGAGGTCGAGGACCAGCTGCGCGAGGAGCAGAGCAACCGGTTCATGGAGGCCAAGTCCATCCACCTTTTCGACGAGGTCATCGCCATCCTCGACTACGTTCCCGAAGGCTGGGAAGCCGACGACGACGCCCCGATCAAGGCCGCCGCCGAGGAGAGCGAAGACGAGTTCCCCGACATCGAGGACGACGAGGACGAGGAGAAGCTCAAGGGCGACGCCTCCCTGAAGTGGGACGAGGACGAGGAGGACGCCGAGGGCGAAGAGGACGAGGACGCCAAAGCCAAGGACAAGCACGGCGCCCGCGGCGAAGAGGGCGAGGAGACGGACGACGAGGACGAGGAGGAGGAGGACGACGACGAGGCCGAAGAAGAGGAGGAACAAGCTCCCCGCGGTCGCCGTAGTCGTAGCTGAGACCCGCGTCCCGCAAGTTTGACTCCGCCCGCCGGCCCGGTGCCGGCGGGCGGTTTTGTTTCCAAGCCGGCCGGGCCCGGCAGGCTCGCGGAGGACCACCGCGAGGAGCCGCCCGGGCAATCCTCCCCGGTGGCCCGTGATTGCCACCCGCCGGCACTGTGCTAGACCTGCCAACACCCCGTGCCGCGCACCCCGTCAAACCCGAGTCGGTTCTCCCTGCCCTTGCTCGCGCTCCTCACCGCGCTGGCGGCCCCGCACCTCCTGCGTGCCGCAGTGCCGACGCCGCCCACCACGGCGGCCGAGCCGATCGTGGGGATCCAGGCGCTCTGGGCTCTGGACGAAACCAAACGCAGCCAGCCGCACCGCTTCCAGATCGATGCGGTCGTCCACCACTACGATCCGGTGTGGCACCAACTCTGGGCGCAGGAGGGCGACACCACTTTCTTCCTCGCCCCCAGCGGGCCACCCCTGCCGATCCGCTCCGGCCAGTTCGTGCGGCTGACCGGCGTCACCACGCCGGCCAACCTCAGCCAGGTCGCCACCCTCTCGGCCGCCGTGCTCGACGACCGCCCCGCCCTCCCGCCCATGGCCACGACGGGCAATCTCGGCGACTTCAACCGCTTCAACGAACGCCTCGTCGAGGTCGCCGGCTTGGTCGAGAGCCAGACCCGCATCGACACCAACCACCTGCGGGCCGTGCTCATCGCGGAAGGCATCCGCCTCGATGCCAACATCTGGCTCGAGGCCGACAGCCCCGCCCCGCGACTCACCGATTCATTCGTTCGCATGCAAGGGGTCTACAGCAGCCGCCTCGACCCCGAGGGCCGTTTGCAGTCCATCACCTTGGTCGTGCCGGCCACCGACCGCATCAAGATCACCGGCCAGATCCACACCGATCCCCGCTTCGGCGCCCCCCTCGCCGCGATCGAACACCTGTCCGCCTCCGACCCGGCCGCGCTGCTGCACGTCGCCGGGCGGATCGTCTCACTGACCCCCGGTCGGGCGATCGTCGTCCGCGACCCGACCGGCCAACTGGAACTCCTGACACCCCAGAGTGCCGGCTTGCAGGCGAACGACGAGATTGAGGCCATCGGTTACCCGGCCGGCTCCGCCGGGCGCTGGCAACTCCGCCAAGCCCTCGTCCGGCGGGCGATCCCGCGGAGTCCCGGCGCGGGCACCGCGGGCCGGCCGCTGCTTCGGTTGGCCGCGCAGGTCCTCGCGCTGCCCGGCGAGTCAGCGGAGGCCCGCCAGCCCGTGCTGTTGCAGGGCGTCGTCACCTGGTCCGCCCCCGGCACGCCGTTCATCTACCTGCAGGATTCGAGCGGCGGCGTGCGGATCGACTGGTCCGACCCCACGCTCGCGGTGCCGGAGCTCAACGCGGGGCTGGCGGTCGAGGGGTTCAGCTCGATGGGGGCCTTCGCCCCCACTGTCACCGCAACCCGGTTCATCACGCGTTACGTGATGAGTCCTCCCGACCCGCTCCGCCTGTCCCTGCACGAGGCGGAGTCCGGCGCCCACGAAGCCCGGTGGGTCGAGATGAGCGGCCTGCTCCATGCAGTCCACCCGGGCGGTCGCCACACCCGGCTCGAGATCACCACCGCCACCGGCAACTTCGAAGCCCTGGTTCCCTCCGACGCCCGCCTCCAGCCCATGCAGGGATCGTTCGTGCGACTGCGCGGAGTCTGCGCCGCGCTCACCAACGAGCGCCGCCAGCTCACCGGCATCCGCTTGCGCGTGCCCGCCGCCAGCCAGATCGAAATCGAGGAACCGCCCCCTTCCGACCTTTTCGCCCTGCCCGTCAACTCCATCACCAGCCTCCGGCAGTTCGGCCCGTTCCAGGCCGGCACCCACTGGCACCGCACGCACGGCATCGTCACCTACCACGCGCCCGGCGGCTATCTCATCATCCAGGACAACACCGAAGCCCTCACCGTCCTCCCCGAGGCCCCGGCCCCGCTCCGCATCGGGACCCGCGTCGATGTGGTCGGCGTCCCCGGCCGCGACGGCCCGCGCATCGTGCTGCGCAACGCCCGGCTGCGCCCGCTCGGGAACCCCCCCCGTATCCAACCGTTCCCGCTCGACGACCCCGCCCGGCTCGACGACCACTTCGACTCCCGGCTGGTCCGCTTCACCGGCACGCTCGACGAGGTGACCGAGATCGGCGGCGAGGGCTTCCTCGAGCTCCGCCACCTCGGACAGGCCCTCGTCGCCCGGTTGCCCGCCGCCCCCGGCACGCCCTCCCCCGGGACTTGGCGGCGGGGCAGCGTGGTCGAGCTCACCGGCATCTATCGCCTGAACTTCGACGAGCACCGCCGGCGCACCGGGTTCGAGCTGCTCCTGCGCAGCCCGGACGATGTGCGTATCCTCACCCCCGCGCCCTGGTGGACCTCCGACCGCATCCGGATTGCCGCCACCGTCTTCGGTTTCTGCGCCGCCATCGGCGTGCTGTGGGTGGTCCTGCTGCGCCGCCGGCTCCGCCAGCAGACCGCCCTCCTGCGCACCCAGCTCGCCAAGGAGGCCCACCTCGAGGCCGAGCTCGAGCGCGCCCAGCGCCTCCACTCTCTCGGCACGCTCGCCGGCGGGATCGCCCACGATTTCAACAACCTCCTCACCGTCATCATGGGCAACGTCACCTTCGCCATGCTCGACGAGCGGGTCATGGCCCTGGCCGGCGACTGCCTGAAGGAGGCCGAGGCCGGGGCGCAACGCGCCCGCGAACTCACCCAGCAGATGCTCACCTTCGCCCGCGGCGGCGACCCCGTCCGCGAGGCCTTCGCGCTGCCGCCCCTCGTGCACGAGACCATCGCCCTCGCCCTCAGCGGCGCCAACGTCCGCGCCGAGGTCTGCGCCCCGCCCACGCTGCGACCCGTGCAGGCCGACCGCGCCCAGGTCCACCGGGCGCTCCACAACCTGCTCGACCACGCCCACCGCGCCATGCCCGGGGGCGGCGTCGTCGCGATCGACCTCGCCAACGAGACCATCGTCGAAGGCCAGGCCAGTCCGCTCGCCGCCGGCCGGTACGTCCGCATCGAGATCGCCGATCGCGGCGAGGCCATCCCCGCCGAGCGCCTGCCCTCGATCTTCGACCCCTACGCCGCCGCCCGGGAGAGCGACGACCGCTTCGGCCTGGCCACCGCCTACTCCATCGCCCGCAAGCACGGCGGCCACCTCGGCGTCGAGTCCGTGCGGGGCCGCGGCACCACCTTCACCCTCTGGCTCCCAGCTTCGGATACAGCGCCCGCCCCCGCGCCCGCCGCCGAGCCGGCCGCCCCGAGTCTGCCGCCGCCCGTCGCCCCCGGCGCCCGCGTGCTCGTGATGGACGACGAGGAGGGCATCCGCCTCCTCGTCACCATGATCCTCGGCCAGTTGCAGTGCGACGCCGTGGTGGTGGCCGACGGGGCCGCCTGCCTCGCCGCCTATCGCGGCGCCCTGGCCGAGGGCCGGCCCTTCGATCTGGTGATCCTGGACCTGACCATCCCGGGCGGGATGGGCGGGCGCGAGACCATCGCCGAACTGCGCAAGCTCGATCCGGCCGTGCACGCCATCGTCTCCAGCGGCTACGCCGACGACCGGACGCTCACCCGCTACCGCGAACACGGTTTCGTCGCCGTGGTGCCGAAGCCGTACGAGACCAAGCGCCTCGCCGCCGCCATCACCCGCGCCCTGGCCGAGCGCCCCAAGCGCTGACGCGGGCACCCGGCGCGGCACTCCGCGCCACGCGACCAAGGCGGCGCGGCCCGCGCGGTCTCGCGCCTACTCCACCCGCAGGATGTAGCCGCGCAGGTATTCGCTTTCCGGCATCGTCACCAGCACCGGATGATCCGCCGGTTGGTGACAGAACTCCAGCACCTGGACCTTGCGCTTGGCGTCGTGCGCCGCCTCGGCGAGCACGTCGCGGAAGACCTCCGCCGTCACGTGGTGCGAACAGCTGTAGGTGGCGAGCACGCCGCCGGGCGCCAGGCGCTTCATCGCCCGCAGGTTGATCTCCTTGTAGCCGCGCAGCGCGTTGGGCAGCGCGCTCTTCGAGCGGGCGAAGGGCGGCGGATCGAGCACGACCAGATCCCACGGCGCGGCCGTCTCGGCCGCGGCGAGATAATCGAAGACGTTGACGACCGTGAACTCGGCGCCCGCCACCCCGTTGCGCTCGGCGTTGCGCCGCGCCAGCGCGACCGCCTCCTCCGAGCTGTCGAGCCCGAGCACCCGCGTCGCGCCGGCCTTCGCCGCGTGCAACGCGAAGCTGCCCTGGTTGCAGAAACAATCGAGCACGCGCCGCCCCGCGGCGTGGCGGGCGACCTTCGCGTGCTCGCGCGTCTGGTCGAGATAGAACCCGGTCTTCTGTCCGCCCTGCAGATCGAGCCAGTAGTCGAGCCCGCCGATGCGCACCCAGCGCGGCTCGTACGGCCGGCCGGAGAGCGTGCGCACCTCGGAGGGAAGCCCCTCGAGCCGGCGGATCGGCGCGTCGTTGCGCACGATGATCTCCTCGGGGTGGAGCAACTCCCCGAGGGCGGCGAGCACCACGTCGAGCCGCTGCTCGGCGGCGAGCGTCTGTGTCTGGACCACCAGCACACCACCAAACTGGTCGACCACCAGGCCCGGCAGATCGTCGGATTCGCTCCAGACCAGGCGGCGGGCCGTCGGTGCCCCCGCCTCGAGCGCCGCCAAGGCCTCGCGGCGGGCCAGCGCCCGGGCCAGCGCCCCGCGCACGAACTCCGCGTCGAACGCGGCGTGGTCGCGGCTGAAGCGCCGCCACACGATCTGCGAACGGCTATTGTAGATGCCGCTGCCCAGGAACCGCCCGCGGTTGTCGCGGCACTCGACCGCCGCGCCGTCGTGTTCCGGCGGCAGGAGGGTCTCCACCTCGTTGCCGAAGACCCAGGGGTGTCCCCGCAGGGCGCGGGCGGCGGCATTGTGTTTCAGGCGGAGGGCGGGCGTGGTCATCGGCCGACTGTCGCCACGCGGCGCCGCGAGGGAACACAAAAAAGCTCCCGGCCTCGCGAGCCGGGAGCCTTACCCTGAAACACAGTCCCCTGAAAATTGGTTCAAGCCGTGCAAGCGCGTGCGGCGGCGGCTTCCGGCTGGCTCTGCGGTTCGGCGATCACCTGGAAGCCGCTGGCATTCTCCACCGCGATGGGGGCGCGCCGGAGCGCGATCAGCATCGCGAACAACCCGCAGACATGGACGACGGCAACGATGGCGAAGAAAAGGGTCATGGTGGGGAAACGTAGATTCTCGGTATATCCCGGAGATCGGCCGGCCACCCGCGCGCTTGAAGAAAAACCTGTGGGGTCGTTTCCCCAGCCTGCGCCCGGGGTGTTCTCCGGCGCCGGGGAGGTCGGCCAGCGGATGTCCGAGCCCGTGCGCTAGAGTGCGCGCATGCACTCGACCTCCCTCCGCCATCCGCTCCTCATCACCCTCGCCGCCGAGATCGATTCCACCCAGGCCGGCCCGATGTCCGCCTACGCCCCGACCGCCGAACTCTGGCAGGCCGCCGGCGTCTTCGTCACCGACGACGCGCTCGCGCTCTCGCACAGCGCAGCCGCCGAGCAGGGCCACCTCGGGGTGCTCACGCGCCACGCCCGCGCGCTCTCCTGGCTGTTCTTCGAACTGCGCAACGACAGCCGGCTCACCGGCGGCCCCTGGGCCGAGCGGGCGTTCTTCGGCCGGCTCGCCGACGCCGCCAACGCCCATCTCGCCGCCCACCAGCCGGAGGAGGACAACCACCAGCCGCTCCTCGAACATGTCCTGCGGGAGGCCGGCGAGGTCCTCCGCGAACGTTACGCACACCTGGCCGACCGGCCGCGCCGCCCCGCGGCCCATGCGCGCACGCGCCGGACCGGCCGGCGGTTCCCGGCCTGCCCCATGACGCTGCTCGCGGCCTGAGGCGGCCGAGCTACGGCTCGCCTCCCGGCCCGCGGCGGTGGCGCCACGTCACTCGTCCTTGCGCCACTTGAAGACCGTCGTGGACATCGCGGGCAGCGTGAGTTCGAGGGAGTGGATGTAGCCATCCCACGGAACATCCTGGGCCATGAGGCCGCCGCCGTTGCCCTCGCCGCTGCCGCCGTAGAACTCGGAGCCGGTGTTGAGCAACTCGCGCCAGAACCCGGGGCGCGGGGCCCCGATGCGGTAGTTGCGGCGGACCACCGGGGTGAAGTTGCCGACCACCACGATGAGCTCGTCGGGGAACCGCTCGCTGTGTCGCAGATAGGCCAGGACCGAGTTATCGGCGTCCCAGGCGGCGATCCAGCGGAAGCCCTGGTGGTCGAGGTCGTTGAGGCCGAGGACCGGCTCGGTGCGGTAGAGGGCGTTGAGGTCGCGCACGAGCAGCTTGATGCCGGCGTGGTCGACGTACTGGAGCAGGTGCCAGTCGAGGCTGCGGTCGTAGGCCCATTCGCGGGATTGGCCCCACTCGCTGCCCATGAAGAGCAGCTTCTTGCCGGGCCACATCCACTGGTGGGCGTAGAGCGCGCGGAGGTTGGCGGCCTTGTCCGGGATGTGCCAGGCGCCCATCTTGAGCAGCAGCGAGCCCTTCCCGTGCACCACCTCGTCGTGCGAGAACGACAGCACGAAGTTCTCGGAATACTGGTAGAGCATCCCGAAGGTGAGGTCGTTCATGTGCCACTTGCGGTGGATGGGCTCCTTCTGGAAGAAGCGCAGCGTGTCGTGCATCCAGCCCATGTTCCACTTCAGGTCGAAACCGACACCGCCGTCCTGCACGGGTTTGGTGATGCCGGCGAACGCCGTCGACTCCTCGGCGATCATGAGCACGCCGGGGTAGTAGTGGTGCACGAGGCCGTTGACCTGCTTGAGGAACTCGATCGCCTCCAGGTTCTCGCGACCGCCGAACTTGTTCGGGATCCACTCGCCCTCCTTGCGGGAGTAGTCGAGGTAGAGCATCGAGGCCACGGCGTCGACGCGCAGGCCGTCGAGGTGGAAGCGGTCGAGCCAGGCCAGCGCGTTGGCGACGAGGAAGCAGCGCACCTCGTGGCGTCCGTAGTTGAAGATCAACGTGCCCCAGTCCTGGTGGGCGCCCTGCTTCGGGTCGGCGTGCTCGTAGAGGTGCGTGCCGTCGAACTGCGGCAGCGCGAAGCTGTCGCGCGGGAAGTGCGCGGGCACCCAGTCGAGGATCACGCCGATGCCGCGCTGGTGCAGGTAGTCGACGAAGAACTGGAAGTCCTCCGGGGTGCCGTAGCGGTGGGTCGGGGCGAAGAAGCCGGTGACCTGGTAGCCCCACGAGCCCTCGAATGGATGCTCGGCGATCGGCATGAGCTCGACGTGCGTGAAGCCCATCTCGAGCACGTGGTCGGCGAGCAGCGGCGCGATCTCGCGGTAGGTGAGCGGCCGGTTGGCGTCCTCGACGATGCGCTTCCACGAGCCGAGGTGCACCTCGTAGACCGACATCGGCCGGTCGAGCACGGGCTGCGCCGCGCGCTGGGCCAGCCACTCGGCGTCGCCCCACTGGTAGCGGCGGGTGTTGCAGACGATGGAGGCGTTGTTCGGCGGGGCCTCGAAGTAGGTGGCGTACGGGTCGGTCTTGAGGAAGACGGTCCCGCCCGGCGAGCGCAGCTCGTACTTGTACACCTCGCCCTCGGCCAGGCCGGGGATGAAGATCTCCCACACGCCGGAGCCGCCGAGCGGCCGCAGCGGGTGCGCGCGCCCGTCCCAGCGGTTGAAGTTGCCCACCACCGACACGCGCTTGGCCGACGGCGCCCACACGGCGAACGTCACGCCCGGCACCCCGTCGATCGTGCGCACGTGGGCGCCGAGCTTCTTGTAGATGAAATGTTCGTTGCCCTGGTTGAACAGGTAGAGGTCGTGCTCGCTGATGGTCGGCAGGAACGAATACGGATCGGCGAACTGCCGGATGTCGCCCGAGCGCAGCGTCGCGCGCAGCTGGTAGCGGAACGGCTCGGACCGCTTGGCGATGAACACCTCGAAGTAGCCCTCCGGCGCGAGCTGCTTCATCGGGTGGCGCCGCTCCGGCTTGTGCGCCGGGTCGACCACCTCGCAGGCGCTGGCCTGGGGCAGGAAGGCCCGGACGACGACCCCTTGTTCGCCGCCGCGAGTGTCCGGGTGCATCCCGAGGAAGGAGTGGGGCTCGGCGAGCTCGGCGCGCAGGAGGAGTTGGAGGGGGGTGGGGCCGGCGGCAGGTTGGGCGCTCATGCGGTAGGAAGTGCAGGGAGTATTCGCGGTGCGACCGGCGAAGCAAGCGCTCCCCGTGCCAGCGGCTCGCTTCGTGGCGATACACCTGCGCGCACGCCCGCCCCCGCTGCCACCAGCGGGCGGATTCAGCCCGGCCGCCGCGGGCGCACCCCGGGATTGCACCGCGGCGGGCTTCCCTCTTTGCTGCCGGCCGCGTGAAGCTCCGTCCCTATCTCCTCGTCTCCACCCTCGCCCTCCTCTCCGCCCTCCGCGCGGCGGCCGCCGGCGAGACCCTCGACCTCGTCTCCCTCTCCGACCAGCCGATCGAGTTCGACTACGGCACCAGAGAGATGGTCGTGCTCGACGCCCGCCTCACCTACGGCGAGCTCGTGCTCACCGCCGACCAGATCCGCTACAACGACCAGACCCGCCAGGCCGCCGCCCGCGGCCACCTCGTCCTCACCCGCGGCACCCTGCGCCTCGTCGCCGACGAGGGCACGTACTCGCTCACCGAGGGCAAAGTCCACCTCACCAACACGCGCGCCGGCTACTACCCGCTCTACCTCCAGGGCCGTACCCTCGAGGGCAACACCCAGGAGTTCACGCTCCAGGACGCCACCCTCTCGTACGGCGAACCCGGGGCCTTCACCCCCACCCTGCGCGCCGCCTCCCTCGATTTCGTCGAGGGCAAGAGCTTCCGCGCCCACGGCTCGCACCTGCGCCTCGGCCCGATCCCCCTCCTGCCGTTGCCCGTCTTCAGCCAACGGCTCGACACCCCGCCGCTCGACGCCGAGATCCGCGCCGGTTTCCGCAGCTCGCTGGGTGCCTTCCTCGATGTCACCGCCCTCGCCCCCATCACCGAGGGAGTGTACTTCGGGCCCGAGATCGGCCTCTACTCCAAGCGCGGCCTCATCCTCGGCCCCGCCGCCGACTACGACACCCAACGTGGCGACTCGTCCTATCTCGGCCACCTCCGCTCCGGCTGGATCTACGACTTCGGCGACCGCGAACAACGCGGCCGCGACATCCAGGACCGCCAGGTCGGCCCGCGCCGCGCCTACCTCGACTGGCGCCACCTCCAGACCTACGGCGACCATTTCTCCCTCATGGGCCAGCTCGCCTACTGGAGCGACTCCGAGGTCATCCGCGACTACGCCCGCCAGCGCTTCCCCCGCAACCAGCAGCCGGAGACATTCCTCGAGGCCGCCTACACCGGCGACAACTACGTCGCCTCCGCCTTCGGCCGTTTCCAGCCCAACGACTTCCACTCCACCCGCCGCCGCGAGCCCGAGCTCAAGCTCGAGCTCCTCGCCTCGCCCCAGGACCTCGGGGTCGTCCAGCGCGGCTCCGTCGGCTTCGTCCGCCTGCGCGAGGACGACTCCACCATCGCCCTCGACCGCTCCAGCGAGCGCTTCGACGCCTTCTTCGGCCTCGAGCGCCCCACCGCGATCACCCCGTGGCTCACCTACACCCCGGTCGCCGGCGGGCGCGTGACCCACTACTTCTCGCCGCTCGGCGACAAGGATTCCTACACCCGTGTGCTCGGCCAGCTCGGCGCCGACCTGCGCGCCCGCGCCTACGGCGAGTTCGCCGTCAAGAGCGAGCGCTGGGGCGTCGACGGCCTGCGGCACCTCATCGAGCCGTTCGCCCAGTATCGCTACATCCCGGACGCCGAGAAGGGCCGCGCCCATATCCCCGACATCGACCGCACCGTCTTCTCCACCCGGCTCCAACCCATCGATCTCGGCGACATCCGCCACCTCGACGACCTCACCGAGTTCAACACCCTCCGCTACGGTCTCGCCCAGCGCCTCCAGACCCGCGACGGCAAGGGCGGCGTGCGCGACCTCGTGATCCTCACCCTCGCGCAGGACCGCCACTTCAACCGCCTCGTCGCCCCCGCCCTCCGCCGCAGCTCCGATCTCCACGCCGACATCGCGCTGATGCCCGCGCAGTGGCTCCGGTTCGACGCCTTCCAGCGCCTCGATCCCCACCACTGGCGCGTCGAGGAGTTCAATGCCGGCGTCACCCTCACCGACGCCCAGTTCTGGACCGCCCGCTTCGGCATGCAGTTCCTCCGCGACCAACTCGAGGAGTACACGCTCGACGTCGCGTACCGGCTCAACGAGCGCTTCACCCTCACCGGCCTCTGGCGCTACGACACCATCGAGTCGCAGTTCTACGAGCAGGTCTACGGCCTGCGGCAGACGTTCCGCAACCTCTGGTCCCTCGAGTACCAGATCGCCTTCTACGAGGGCCAGCGCCGCGAATCCGGTTTCCAATTCCGCCTCCAGCTCGAGGTCTTCAAGTTCTGAGCCGGCCGCAACTGGACGACCGGTCGGCCCCGCACCCGCCGAGCCGTTTCCCCCGGAGGGCGCCGCTTCGTCGGCGCCTTCCGTTTTCTCCGCAACCCGCAACGTGCCGACCACTCCGCCCTCAGCACTCCCCGATCTCACCGCCATCAGCGTGCATTGGTGGTACTCCATCCTCCGCCCTCTGTCATCCGTCATCCGTCTTCCGTCTTCCGTCATCCGTCATCCGTCATCGCGCCTCCTTCCTCCGCCCTCCGCCACTAGTGTTCATTAGTGTGGATTAGTGGTTCCCGCCCTCCTCCCGCCGAAATCAGCGTCCAGCAGCGTTAATCAGCGGTTCCTCTTCCCTTCCGTCGTCCGCCCTCCATCCGCCATCATCCATCGCCCATCGTCCATTCTCCCGTCCATGACCACGCCCGACCAACCCACTCCCGCCCCCGGTTCAGGCCGCGCGCACCGCCAGCTCGCCATCTTCGGCGAACTCCTCCGCAGCCTTCTTCCGGCCGCCCGCCGCGAGACCAACTTCCCCGCCTACCTGCAACACCGCCTCGGCCGCGACAAACGTTTCGGCTCCCGCGACCGCCGCATCTACCGCGCCCTCGCCTACGCCGCCGTCCGCCACCTGCCTTGGATCGAAGCGGCGCCCGCCTCACTCCAGCCCGACCTCGCCCTCTGGCTCGCCGGCGATGAGCCCACCCTCGCCAGCCTCCGCGCCGAGCTCCTCGCCGGCTGGCCCGCGCTGCCCGCCACGCCCGCCGAGCAAGCCGCGCTCCTCGCCGCCCGCCTCGGCCAACCGGTGACAGTCGACCAGCTCTTCCCCGATTGGCTCACCGCCGAGGCCCCGGAGCTCACCGGCGTCGCCCGCGACCTTCTGCTCACCCGCTCGCCGCTCTGGCTGCGTCTCCAGACCTCCGATCCGGCCGCAGTCGACACTTGGCTCGGGCGCGAAGGCATCCCCTTCCGCCACCACCCGCTCCTGCCCGACGCCCGCGCCCTGCTCGTCGAGGCCGATGTCGCCCGTAGCCCGCTCCACGACGCCGGCGCCTTCGAGATCCAGGATCTGGGTTCGCAACTCATCCTCGCTATCGCTGCGCCCGCGCCCGGCACCCGCTGGCTCGACGCCTGCGCCGGCGCCGGCGGCAAGACGCTCCAGCTCGCCCGCATCCTCGGCCCGGCCGGCCACGTCGACGCCACCGACATCCGCCCCGCCGCGCTCGCCGAACTCCGCACCCGCGCCGCCCGCGCCGGTCTGGCCAACGTCGCCACGCTCCCCGCTCCGCCCGCCGCCGACCGTCTCTACGACGGCGTGCTCGTCGACGCCCCGTGCAGCGGCTCCGGCACTTGGAGACGCTCGCCGCACCTGCGCTGGCAGACCGCCGCCGCCGACCTGCGCCGCCAGCACGAGCGCCAGCTCGCGATCCTCACGCAGCACGCCGCCCATGTCCGCCCCGGCGGCCGGCTCGTCTACGCCACCTGCTCGCTCGCCCGCACCGAGAACGAGGGCACCGTCGCCGCCTTCCTCGCCGCGCATCCGGATTTCCGCGTCGCCCCGCCCGCCGATTCCTTCGGTTGCACCGTCGGCGAACTCGGCACCGCCATCCTGCCGCATGTCCACGACACCGACGCCTTCTTCGTGAGCGTGCTCGAGCGCCGCTGACCCGCGATCGCCTGCTCCGCATGCCCACCGCCCGCACCGTCTGGATCGCCGGAATGATCGCCGCGCTCCTGCTGCTCGTCGCCCTCCGCTACGAGCCGGGCCACGGCTTCACCGCGCTCACGCAGTTCGATGTCGTCTTCCAGCCGCGCCAGGTCCCGGCGCTCGCCGCCATCCCCCACCACGTCCGCAGTCCCTCGGGCTTCGACGGGCAGTTCTACTGCCAGCTCGCCCTCGACCCCCTGCTGCGCGACCCGCACACCCGCGAGGCGCTCGACGTCCCGTCCTTTCGCGCCCGGCGCATCCTCGTGCCGTGGCTCGCCTACCTCCTCGGCGCCGGCCAGCCGTATTGGATCGTCCACCTCTACCCGTTGCTCAACGTCGGTTTCTGGCTTCTCCTGCTCGCGCTCCTGCTGCGCGTCGTCCCCGGGGCCACGGGCCTCGAGCGCACCGCGATCACCGCGATCCTGTTCTCCACCGGGGCGCTGGAGAGCGTGCGCCTGGCCGTGACCGATCTCCTGGCCTCCTATTTCGCCGTGCTGCCCGCGTTGCTCGGCGCGGCCGGAATCGGCGGCAGCGCCGCGCTCGCGGCCGCGAGCCTCACCCGCGAGACCGGCCTCCTGGCCGTCGCCTCCTTCTATGCCGCGCCATCGCCCGGGCAGCGCCCCCTCTGGCAACGGCTCGCGCTGGCCGGGGCCGCACTCGTCCCCTTCGCCCTCTGGAATGGATACCTCCTCTGGCGCTGGGATTCCTCGTTCACAACAAGCGGCTCGCTCGGCCTGCCCTTCGTGCACATGGCCGCCGCGCTCTGGTCGAACCTGCTGCGCTTTCTCACCGAGCTGAGCCCCGGCGGCCTGGGTGGAGTGGCCACCATCGCCGGGCTGTTGGTCCAGACCACCTATCTCTGGACCCACCGGCGCCCGGCCGATCCGCTCTGGCGCGTCGGCGTCGCCTTCTCGGTCCTGATGGTCTTCCTCGGCGCGTTCGTCTGGGCGATCCCCAACGGCGCCTGCCGCTTCCTGCTGCCGCTGACGATCGCCTTCAACCTGCAGTTGGTGCGCACACCGCAGCAGCCGCACCGTTGGGCCTGGCTCGCCGCCGGCAACGCCTACTCGCTCTTCGGCGTGCTCAAGTTCCTCACCTACGCGTCCTGAGCCCCCTCGACCGCCCCGGCGCGGCCCGGGAAACAGCACCGCTTCGCTCACCATCCATGCCGGCCTCGATCCTCCGCCCCCGGGTTGCCTGCGCCGCCGTCGCGTCTGTGCTCCTGCCGTTCGCCCTCCCGGCCGCCCCGCAACACGTCCTCGTGCTCGGCGACAGCCTATCCGAGGAGTACGCCTTCGAGCTCCCGTTCTCCGCGCCCGACAGCGCCCCGTTCGCGGCCAACCTCCGCAACTGGGTCGAGCTCCTCGCCGCCACCCGCCCCGCCGAGGTCTCCTTCGGCAGCTACGACGGCCACCTCGCCGCGTACCCCGACTATCGCGACGGCGGCCACGCCTTCAACTGGGCCGTGCCCGGCTTCAAGACCACCGATCTCGCCGAGCTCATCAACCCGCCGCTGCTCCCACGCGACGAGCTCGAGCTCCTCGACGCCCTCTCCTACCCGAAGCTCAGGAGCCAGCTGAAGAACGACGTCGCCTGGGTCGTGATCTTCTGCGGCGGCAACGACCTCAGCTCCCTCTACGCCGAACTCGCCGCCGGCACCGCCACGCCCGCGCAGCTCGCCGCCATCCGCGACAACCTCGCCGCCACGATCGACTTCGTCCGCGCCCAGAACGCCGCGCTCAGGATCGTGCTCGTCAACGCGCCCGACATCGGCGTCACCCCCGCCGTGCAGGCACGCGGCGCCACGCCCGAGGCCCGCGCGGTCGCCACCGTCGGCATCGCATCCCTCAATACGATGCTCGCCGCCCTCGCCGCCGACCGCGGCATCGCCCTCGCCGACAGTTTCGCCCTCACCCGCCGCGCCGCCGAAGCCGCACCGTTCCGGCTCAACGGCACCGTCTTCCTCCCGACCGCCCACCCCGAGAACGACCCGCACCACCTCTTCGCCAAGGACGGCTTCCACGCCTCAACCGTCCTGCAGGCGCTGATCGCGAACGAAATCCTCCGGGCCATGAACGCCCGCTACGGCGCCGGCTTCACCCCGCTGTCCGGTCCCGAGATCCTCGTCACACTCGGCCTCGACCCCGACCAGCCGCTGCGCGACTGGCTCGCGGCCGCCGCGCTGCCCGCCGACACTGCGCCGACCGCCGATCCCGACACCGACGGCCTGCCGCTCCTCACCGAGTTCGCGCTCGGCCTCTCGCCCACCCAGCCCGACGCGGCGCCGCTGCGCGCCATTCCGCCAACTGATCCCGACTCCGTCGCCCGTTTCGAATATCCGCTCGACCACTCCGGCGGCTACGCCCTCACCTCCGTCGAGTGGACCGCCGATCTCGCCGGCCCTTGGCAACCCGTGCCCACCGAGTGGATCTCGGCCGGCTCCACCGCAAACGAGGTCACGCTCCCGGCCGCGGCCGGCCCCCGCGTTTTCCTCCGGCTACGCATCGCGCCCGCGCCCTGACGCAAGCACCGCAGGGTTGAGCTTCCCACGCTGCCACGCGGCTTCTTGTTTCACTCGATGTGCCAGATACAGCCGCTGCACGCATGACGCAAAACGTGGCTCGACCGGGACAGACTTTTGCGGCCTCCCCGAATCACGCTTCGGCACTCGTCCCACCCATCGAGTGCAACTGGTCCAACTCGGCCCCGCGCAGATCTGATCCCGCAGTGTCGGCGTTCGCCCGACAAGCGCGAGCCCTGACATCTTCTGACAAACTATTACACCACCATGACAACCGGGCCGAGCCGTCGTGATACTCTGCCGACACCAGTCGACGCCACCCATGCACAGGCGAACCATCCACCCCCGCAGAATAGTCCCACTGATCGCGGTCGCGCTACTGTTGGGCGCATCCGCCGCATCGCTCAGCGCGGCAGGAGAGCCAAATACGCCGGCACCCGACGCCTCTGACGCCACTTGGACACAATGGCATCAGGAACGCGCGAGATGGCTGGAGTCGCTCAACTGGCGCGAGCGCGATGCAGCCCTCGAGAAAGAGGCCATCGCCGAGCGACACGACGCCAACAATCGCTGGCAGCTCGCCGCACGCCGACGCGGTCTCTCCTCAGCCGCAATCCAACGGCTCGACTCCGACGGTGTGGTTGCCACCAGGCGACGGTTCAAGGAGCTCGACCGGCGTCCCGACAAGCCGCTCGAAGGGGTCTTCGTCACTTCGGATCTGGTTCTGCACGCCTACAATCTGATGGTCGCGGACTTCATCCGCGCGCTGGAACTCCAACGAGCCCCCAAGCTCAGACGCGACCTCCGCCATATCTGGTTGCAACTGCCAGGCTGGGCAAAGCGCCGACAACTTCCTCCGGAGCAGACCCAGCGCGCACTGGAGATCGCACAAAACGTGATCGGCACCGCGCTGCTCTGCCTCGAAACCGAGATCGAGTTCGACAACTCGATGATCGAGCAAAACTGCCGCAACGAGCTTCGGCTCATCGAATCCGCGACCGACCGGGCGATGCCGCCATGGCTTGGAGTCTCGGGCTCGGTACTCGGAATCGACTACACGCGGATGAAACCGGTCGGTTTCTACGCAGAGAACGAAACCCTCGGTGGCTTGTTCCATGCCGTACGCTGGCTGCAGGCGGTCCCTTTCGACCCCGCCGAGGAAGACCAGCTCATCGCCTTCGCGATCCTCGCCGACATC
>DAOOFR010000023.1:0-30400 GCA_035415285.1 Opitutaceae bacterium | reverse complement strand
ACCCGCTCGCGCTCGTCGGCGCCGCGCTCGTGCTCTGCGGCCTCGCCTTCAAGATCGGCGCCGTGCCGTTCCAGATCTGGGTGCCCGACGTCTATCAGGGCGCGCCCACGCCGGTGACGGCGTTCCTCGCCGTGTCGTCGAAGGCCGCCGGTTTCGCGCTGCTCCTGATCCTCGTGCGCGGGCCGTTCCAGACGCTGGCGTTCATCACGGTACCGCTGCTCTCGATCTTCGCCGCGCTGAGCCTGCTCTTCGGCAACCTCGCCGCGCTCGGCCAGCGCAACGTGAAGCGCCTCATGGGCCTCTCCGGCATCTCGCATGCCGGCTTCCTGCTCGTCGGCGTGGTCGCCGCTATCGCGCCGCGCGACGCCGTCGTCTGGGCGCCGGCCGCCGTCTACTTCTATCTCTTTACCTACCTGATCGGTGCGATGGCCGCGTTCGGCGTGATGGCGCATGTGTCCGTGGGCGACGATGCCGACCAGGACTTCCGCCACTATGCCGGGCTCGTGCGCCGCAGCCCGCTGCTCGGCGCGGTGCTCGCGTGTGGCGTCGGCTCGCTGGCCGGCATCCCGCCGCTGGCCGGCTTCATCGGCAAGCTGCTGATCTTCGTCGCCGCGTTCCACGCGCACCAGTGGACGCTCCTCGGCATCGCCATCGTCGCGGTGGTTGTCTCCATCTTCTACTACTTCGGCTGGATCCGGGCGGCGTTCTACGAGGACGTGCCCGCCTCGGAGCGCAACGTCGCCCCGCTGCACATCGGCGTCGCCGCCGCGATCACGATGGTCGGTCTCGCCCTCGGTGCCGTGGTCCTCGGCCTCTACCAGGGCCCGTTCATCCAGTGGCTCGCGGCGCTGTGATCCGGTAGGCCGGGACGGCGGGGCCGCGGGGCGCCACGGCTCTGCTCCGCTTCCGCCGTTGTGCGCGCAGGGGCGTTTCCCGGTTTCTCGACTCTCGATCTCTTGCGTTCCAGATTCTGCGCACGGGGTTGTCCGTATGACGGCGCCGGCTGGGACGCACGGCGCCTCCGGCTACAGGCGGATCGTTCCTGATTCCCTCTCAAGCAACATGAACCAGAAACCACGGATTTCACGGATGTCCATGGATCGTTCTCCGGCCATCCGTGTTCTGCCGTACGGCAGAATGGTCGATTTTCGGATGGATCGCGTCACAGCGTTGCTTTCCTGCAAGGCCGCGCCCCGGCGCGCGTCTACGCTGATTTCCACATCATCTCGGATTGGCCGCGTGCGTTCCTAATCGGTGTCACCGGTCACTTCAAAACCAGCCACCTCGGGTCACCAAAAAACCAGCCACCCCAAAACGTGGAGAGCAAAGAGCACTTCTTTTCCAACAAGCTCCATATCAGCCGTTAGGCATGGAGTTTGTTGGAAAGGAAGTGCGAGTTAGGCAATTTAGGGTGGCTGGTTCTATTTCGACCCTGAGTGGCTGGTTTGAGGTGACCGCTGACACCTTGCCCGCCCGTGTCACCGCCAGGCACGCGGTGCGCAGTTCGGGCGGCAGGGTCGGCCACGCGGCAACGATCTCCCGGAGGGCGGCGAGGTCTTGTGTGCGCAGTTGTGTGTCGCCGGAATCCGGTGATGCGCAAAGCACGGTGGCGAGGCAGGCTTGCAGAAAGGCCGCGCTTGGTGGCGAGATGTCGGCCCGCTTGCGGGCCTCGGTACGATCCCAGCCTGGGCAGCCAATTTACCGAAAGCGCACCTGGTGTCAGACGATGACGCCGGGTGTCTTTTTTCCTGGAGCTCAATGCTTTGCAGGAGATCGCGGACCTGTTGCAGAAAGTCGGGCCGTGCCACCGGGTGACCGGAATTGTCGGAGCTTTGTGTGCGCAGTCGGCTTCGCAGTGTTTCCGCGACCCGGACGGCGGTTCGCGCGGCGTTCTGTTTTCTCGACCCCGAGGTGGCCTCGCGTTTGTCTGCGGCCGTCCCCATGAAATTCCTGACCCCCGTCCTCGTTGCGGTTGTCGCCAGCATCGCGCCCTTTGCCCTCGGCCAAACGGCACAGACCGCTGCGGCGCAGAAGACCACCAGCGCGCCTCCGGACATGAGCCGGTTTTTCCCGCCGCCGATGCAAAGCTTCGCTCTTTACGGCGACGGCAAGGTCCCGAACTCGAAACCGAGCCCCGACGAAGAGACCGGCGCGGACCGCGGCTTCGTGCGCAATGTCTCTCGTCCGCAGATCCAGGTTCACCTGCCGGCGCCGAGCCGGGCGAACGGTGCGAGCATGCTCATCTTCCCGGGAGGAGGCTATGCCGGGCTCACGTTCGAGTACGAGGGAACCCAACAGGCGCGCTTCTTCGTCGCCCACGGTTTCGCGGCGTTCGTCGTCAAATACCGGTTACCAAGCGATCAGACGATGGAGAACAAAGCCATCGGCCCGCTGCAGGATGCCCAGCAGGCGTTGCGGTTCGTCCGCCTGCACGCGAAGGAGTGGAACCTGGATCCGGCCCGGGTCGGTGCCATCGGATTCTCCGCGGGAGGGCACCTGGCCTCGACCCTGGCGACGCACTTCGCCACGGCGCATATCGACAACCCCGAGCAGGTGAGCCTTCGCCCCGACTTCCTCGTTGTGGTCTATCCCGTCATCAGCATGGACGCGAAGATCACGCACCTCGATTCGCGCAAGGCCTTGCTGGGCCCGAGCCCGTCAGAAGACGACGTGCGGCTCTTCTCCAACGAGCTTCAGGTGACCAAGGACACCCCTCCCACCTTGATCCTGCATGCGGCCGATGATGGGCTCGTCGACGTGGACAACAGCGTCGTGTTCTTCCAAGCGCTGCGGCACGCCGGCGTCCCGGTCGAAGCGCGACTCTTCGAGAAGGGCCAACACGGCTTCTTCCTCCTCCCGCCGGATGCGTGGCAACGGGTGATCATCGACTGGATGACTTCGAACGGCTGGCCCTTTGCACGAGCGGAGTAACGCACTCCGTTGAGCCCGGGAGGCGATCCGGGCGCAGTCGGACCGAGCGTTCGAACACCGGTGAGAGCCCGCGTTGCCGGTTGAACCGTGGCTGCAGCGACAAACGCCCGCGCGAGCTGAAACGGGGCCTGACGCTCGCGCCACTGGCCCCCCAGAGTGTTCGGTTGTGTGTCGCCGGATTCCGGTGATGCGCGAAGTGCGGTGGCGAGCTGTCGGCCCGCGCGCGGGCCTCGGTACGATCCCAGCCTGGGCAGCCATTTTGAAACCCGACGTGCGATCTGCTTGTCGGGTTTTGTGTTGTCCGGTGGCGTGAACGGTCCGGCGGGGCGCCCATCGGGCCGGCGTGCGTGTGGAGACAGGGACCACTCGCGTTTCGGGGGCGCGGCGTGGCTCCAGCTGTGCCGCCGGGGCCCCGCGGCTGGAACTCACGTGCAGGCCATGCCGAGCGGGAGCTCGCAATTCGGTCGCGCGATCACGCCGGGGTAGGGCTCGGTGGCGAACGGGATGGTGGGATCGCGCAGAAGGTGCTCGTCGCACACGGCGAAGAGCTCGGCCTCGGTGCGGGCGTGGCGCATGGCGCGGAGAAAACGGCTTTCGGGGTCCACGCTTTGCGCGATGAAGTTGAGGTACTTCTTGAGCTTGCCGGTGCGGGCGAACTCGGGCGCGGCGGGGTTGGCGGTGGCGCGGTGGAGCCGGTCGATGTACTCGCGCACGTCGCCGAGCGTGGGCGCGAAGACGGGTTCGCCGGCGGAGTGCTCGCGGAGCTGGCGGAAGATCCAGGGATTGCGGATGGCGTGGCGGCCGACCATCACGCCGGCGCAGCGCGTGGCGGCGAGCACGGTGGCGGCCTTGGCGGCGGAGGAGATCTCGCCGTTGGCCAGCACGGGGCAGCGCAGACGCGCGGCGGCGCGGGCGGCGTATTCGTAGTGCGGCTCGCCGCGGTAGAGCTCCTTCACGCTGCGGCAGTGCACGCTGAGCAGGTCGACGTCGTGTTTGTCGATCAGCTCGAGGAGCGCGTCGAAGGTCGCGCCGTCGTCGAAGCCGATGCGGGTCTTGACGGTGAAGAGGCCGGGCGTGGCGGCGCGCAGGGTGCGCAGGATTTTGTCGACCTTGGCGAGATCGCGGTGGAGGCCACCACCGACGTTCTTGCGGTAGATCTTCGGCGCGGGGCAGCCGAGGTTCAGATCGATGCCGGCGATGGGGAGCTTGAGCAGATCGGCGGCGGCGCGGGCGAGGTCGGGCAGGCTCTCGCCGATGAGCTGGGCGAAGACGGGGCGGCCGGTCCGGTTCTCGGTGACCGAGCGGACGATGTGGTCCTCGAGGCGCGAGGTGGCGTGGACGCGGAAGAACTCGGTGACGAAGTAGTCGGGCGCGCCGTAGTGGGCGCTCACGCCGAAGAAGGCGAGGTCGGTCACGTCCTGCATGGGCGCGAGCGCGGTGAGCGGCAGGCCGGGGCGCAGCGGCGGCGGCAGTTGCCGGTGGACGGTGAGCGGTGGACGGTCGCCGGTGGGCGGTGGACTGTGGTCGGTGCTCAGGAGATGGGTACCGGTGGACGGTAAACGGTGGACAGTGGGCGGTGCTCAGGAGATGGGTACCGGTGAACGGTGGGCAGTTGCCGGTGGGCGGTGCGCAGCCGGCGGGAGTTCGGGCGGAGGTTGGTCGAAACGCTTACGCGTTTCGCTACCGGAGGGAAGCGGCCGGAGGCGCGGTTCAGAACGGCGGCTTGTCGTTCTCGTCTTCCTCGTCGTCGGCGTCGTCATCCTCGTCCTCGTTCTGCTGCTTGAGCACGCGTTCGAGGATCTCGGTCATGTCCTCGACGGCGTCGTAGACGGCGCGGGCGACGAAGACGGGCTTCTTCTGCTGGAGGGCGAGGACGAGGGAGTCGCTCGGGCGGGCGTCGACCTCGATGATCTTGCGGCCGAGTTCGTTGGACATCGTGAGGATGATGCGGGCGAAGAAGGTGCCGTTGTCGACGTCGTTGATGACGACGCGTTCGAGGACGACGCCGAGGCCGAGGAAGATGTTGCCGATGAGATCGTGGGTGAGCGGGCGGTCCTTCTTCACCCCCTGCATCGTCATGGAGATGGCGTTGCCGACGGAGTGGTCGACGTAGATGACGAAGTTCTTGTCGTCGTCGCCGAGGAAGACGGCGCAGCCGTTGGCGGTGGGCATCACGCCTTTGACGGAGACTTCGACAACATCGTTCTGCATGCGGGGCGAAATGTGCGGGTGGCGCCGGGGGACTGCAAGTCGGGAGAGGACGAGGGACGGTGGGCGGTATCCGGTTGCCGGTATCCGGTGGGCTGTCGACGGTGGGCGGTGGACGGTGGACGGAGACCGGTTGTCGGTAGACGGTTGCCGGTGAGCGGTGGGTAGGGCCGGTCTGCGACCGGCCCGGGCAGGCGAGGGCCGGGGGAAGGGGCGGAGACCCGACCCACTTGCTCAGGCGACCGGGTCGTCGACGCGGCGGACCTGGATACGCATGCCGCGCATCATCACGCCGGGCATCTTGTGCACGACCAGGTCGAGGTTCTCGTCGGAGACGTCGACGTAGCTCTCCTGGTCGAGCAGGTCGATGGCGCCGATGGCCTTGGCGGTGAGGCGGGTGACGCCGGCGATCTTGCCGACGATGTCGGCGGGGGTGACGCCATGCATGCGGCCGACGTTGAAGGCGATGGTGGTGAATCCCTCCTCGTTGCCGGTGCGGCGCATCCAGCGGCCGGCGGGGGCGGCGGCCGGCGGGGCGGAGTCGCGGGATCGTTTCTCGCGGTGCGGCGGGAAGGGGGAGCGCGCCGGCGGCTCGTCGCGAAAATCCGGAGCCGGCGGACGCGGCGGGGTGTCGATGGTGGCGGCGGGCGCGGCGGGCTTGCCGGGTTCGCCGTCGCGCAGGAGGTGGATGAGGGCGGAGGAGATGTCGGTGGGGGCGAAGCCCTGCTCGATGAGGCGGTCGATCATGCGGTCCTGCTTCTCGAACTTGCCGCCCTCGAGGGTGGCGCGGATCTTCTCGAAGAAGACGTTTTCGCGGGCCTCCTCGACCTGGTCGATGGAGGGGATGCGTTCGCGGCGGATCTTGAGCTTCGCCATGCGGATCATGAACTGCATCTTGTAGATCTCGCGGCCGCAGACGAAGGTGAAGG
Organism: Opitutaceae bacterium; assembly: GCA_035415285.1. Lineage (GTDB taxonomy): Bacteria > Verrucomicrobiota > Verrucomicrobiia > Opitutales > Opitutaceae > CAJCBL01. The sequence continues at coordinate 24,332 of DAOOFR010000023.1, read as the reverse complement.
CGCGGCCGGACTTGCCGGCGCGGCCGGTGCGGCCGATGCGGTGGGTGTAGTCCTCGGCGTCGTTGGGCAGGTCGAAGTTGAAGACGACCTCGAGGTCGTCGACGTCGAGGCCGCGGGCGGCGACATCGGTGGCGATGAGGAACTCGAACTTGCGGTCGCGGAACTTGGACATGACGCGGTCGCGCTGGGTCTGCGCCATGTCGCCGTGGAGACGATCGACGGCGTAGCCGCGGGTGTGGAGCGCCTCGTCGAGTTCGTCGACCATGACCTTGGTGGAGCAGAAGACGATGCCGTAGCGGAAGTCGTGGACGTCGATGAGGCGGGTGAGGGCCTCGAGCTTGGAGCGGCGCTCGACCTCGAAATAGACCTGCTCGACCTGCGGGGCGTTTTGGGCGAGGGACTCGATCTTCACCATCTCCGGATCGTTGCTGTACCGCTTGATCATCGCGCGGATCGGCGGCGGCATCGTGGCGGAGAAGAAGAGCAGTTGGCGCTTCTCGGGGGCGGACTGGACGACGCGTTCGATGTCGTCGCGGAAGCCCATGTCGAGCATGCGGTCGGCCTCGTCGAGGATGAGGAGCTTGAGGGCGTCGAGCTTGAGGGTGCCGCGCTCGAGGTGGTCGAGCACGCGGCCGGGGGTGCCGATCACGATCTGCACACCGGCGGCGAGGCCGCGGAGCTGGCGGTCGTAGGCCTGGCCGCCGAAGACGGGGAGTTCGCGGATGCCGCGTTTGAAGAGGGTGAGCTTAGCGACCTCCTCGGCGACCTGGAGGGCGAGTTCGCGCGTGGGGCAGAGGATGAGGACCTGCGTCTGTTTGACCGCGGGGTCGGCGAGCTGCACGGCGGGGATGGCGAAGGCGCAGGTCTTGCCGGAGCCGGTGGAGGACTGGCCGACGAGATCACGGCCGGCGAGGATGAGCGGAATCACCGCGGTCTGGATCGGGGAGGCCTCCTCGAAGCCCATTTTGTCGACGGCCTTGAGCAGCTCGGGCGTGAGGCCCAGTTCGGTGAATTTGCGCTTTTCCATGCGGGACTGTGTGGGGCTGGGGGCGGGAGGGCAAGGCGCGGAAAAGGGCACGGTGGAAATGGGTGGCCCGGGGCGAGGCGAGGCCCCCCGGGCGCGCGCCCTTCCGGGGGCTGGTGCGGTGTCGGGACCTGCCTTGACAAAGCCGGGGGCGGGCGGTTGCCTCGGCCGCTTCATGAACATTTTGATCGTTGTCCTGACTTTCCTGCTCGTGCTCGTCTCGCTGTTCCTCGGGCTGCTGGTGCTCGTGCAGAAGCCCCGCTCCGACAGCGGTCTGGGCACGGCGATGGGCGGCGGCGTGGCCGAGGCGACCTTCGGCGCCGAGACCGGCAACGTGCTGACGCGCTCCACGATCGTGCTCGCGGTCGCCTTCTTCGTCCTGGGGTTCGGCGCGTATCTGGGCCAGATCTACGTGGTGAAGCACAAGGACAAGTCGGTCGAGAGCCTCCCGGCGGCCCCGGTGTCCACCGCGCCCGCCGTCCCGACGCCCGCCCCCGAGGCGGTGCCGGCTCCGACTCCGGCTCCGGCCGCGCAACCCTGAGGTTCGGGGGGCTTCCCTTCCCATGAACGCGAGGCGCATCGGCCGGTACACGGTCTGCGGTCTCGCGTTTTTTTTGGCGCTCACGGCTGTAGCCGAGCGGCGGATTCGCCCGGAGCCGCGGTATGCGTTCACCGGGTCGGCCGATCCGGTCGAGGGGCGGCGCATCCTGGCGGAGTTCCGCCAGCTCGGGCTGGCGGGGGACTACGCACTGGATTTTTCGCTGCGGGTGATGCCGCGGCGCGGCGACGAACGCACGGTCACCGGCCGGCTGTACGGCACGCGCAACGAGGCGGGGCCGCTGTCGCTGGTCGAGTTTCCGCCCGCCACGGAGGGCGCCCGGCGCATCCTGGTGCAGAACGGCCCGCAATCGGCCGTCTGGACGGTCCCGCGCGACGGCGCCGACGCGGTCGCGGTGGGGGCGGCGCAGCTCTTCGCGCCGCTCGCCGGCACGGACCTGACGGCCTTCGACCTGCAGATGCCGTTTCTCTTCTGGCCGGATAACGTGTTCGAGGGCGTGGTCAGCGTGCGGGGGCGCCCGGCGCACCGGTTCCTGGCGTATCCTCCGGCCGAGATCGCGGCGGCGCGGCCGGCCCTGGCTGGCGTGCGGTTCTACCTCGACACCCAGTTCAACGCGCTCGTGCAGGCCGAGGAACTCGGGCCCGAAGAGACCCCGGTGAAGACGATCAGCGTGATCGACCTGAAGCGGACGCAGGACCAGTGGATCGTGCGCACGATCGACCTGCGCGACGAGGCGACGCGCAACAAGACGCGGTTTCGCATCACCGGCGCTGCGCTCAATCTCCAGCTGCCGCACGTTGTATTCAGCCCGGCGCACCTGCCGGTTCCGCCGGAGCTGGACGCCGCGGTGAAGTTCGAGGTGTTCAACTAGCAGTCTGTCGGACTTCGCCGACAGGCTGCTAAACCAACGGGCTGCGCCCGTTGGCGGGAAATGGGGAGAAGAATGAACACCGGCACGAGCCGGGCGCCGAATTGCGCATGCCCGCCCGTTTCGGGAACGTGGACCAAGACACCCCGATGCTGTGGCCCCCGAGCCTGAAGGGCTGGGTGCCGCAGGCTCACCTCGTGCACTTTGTCATCGACGCGGTCGAGCCGCTCGACCTGCGCCGCGCGCGGGTCAACGAGCAGGGCAGGGCCGCGAGCAGTACCCACCGGCGACGATGCTGGCCCTGCTGGTCTACAGCTACGCCACCGGCACCTTCGCCAGCCGCCGCATCGACCAGAGCGCTTTCGACCCCGTGGCGTGATCAGGGGTCGCGCGGTCGCCGCCGGCGATGTGCGTGGATGGTGGCGACCACGATGCCGGTGCCGGGCGCCCAGATGAAGCAATAGAAGCCGAGCGTGCGCGCCCCGGTGAGGGTGAGGTCGCCCAGCGGCACCCGACTGCCGGCCCACGCGCCGATCAGCGGCCACAGGGCTGCCCCGAGGAGTGCGCCGGCGCCGGTGATGAGTGCGGTCACCCCGAGCGTGACGGCGCAGAACTGGAGGACGGGCTTCATGAGGAGTGGACCGTTGCCGGTAGACGGTGGGCGGTTGCCGGTATCCGGTCGCCGGTATCCGGTAATCGGTGCCGGTGGGCGGTGGGCGGTTGCCGGCATCCGGTTTCCGGTATCCGGTAAATGGGTGCCGGTGGACGGTGGACGGAGGACGGAGGGCGGAGCGGAATGTTTGGCCGCGGCTTGCCATGAGGGAGCGCGAGGCGGTGGGCAGGTGCCGCGGATCGTCCCTCAACGAGGGGGGGCACCGGCCGGGACTGGCGGGGCGGCGGTCTTCCGTTTGGCGCGCAGCACGGCGATCTTGGTCGCGTGGTTGAAGGGCGCCGGATCGGCGGGGAGCGGGCGGGTGCGCGTTTCCGGGAAACCGATGCAGTCGGCGGGCACGGGGATGAGCTCCTCGACCGCGAGGTAGCCGTCGGCGCAGAGCTCCTCGAGCGTGCGGAGGTAGTCGGCGCCGGGGAGGAAGAGCGCGTTGTTCACCGCCACGAGGCGGCCGCCATCGGCCAGCAGCGGGCGGACCTTGTTGATGAGTCTCCGGGATTCGGTGACGAGGTTGACCGTGCCCTGCGCGGAGGTGGAGAAGAACGGCGGGTCGAGGAAGATGCAGTCGAAGTGCGCGCGGTCGCGCTTGAGCCGGGCGACGGCGGCGAAGAAGTCGCCGGCCCAGAAGGTGTCGGGCGTGGTGGGGTGGGCGTTGAGGGCGTGGGACGCGCGGGCGAGGTCGAGGAAACCGCGGGTGCGGTCGAGCTGGACGAGCCGCTTCGCCCCGGCGGCGAGGGCGGCGACGCCGAGGCTGCCGGTGTAGGCGAAGGTGTTGAGAACCCGCGCGCCGGCGAGGCGGTCGAGCGTCCAACGGCGGAGCAGGCGCGTGTCGGGGTAGAAGCTGGTGTCCTGGTTGAGGAGCAGGTCGACGGCGTAGCGCACGCCGTGTTCGCGGATCTCGCGGGCGGGGGCGTCGCCGTGGGTGACCACGCCGTTGCGGGTGAAGCACCGGTCGAGCGGGAGCGCGTAGCGGGATTTCACCACCACGGTGCGCAGCCAGGGCAGCTGGCCGAGGTAGAATCGCTGCGCCTCCTCGAGCGCGGCAGCGGCGGAGTCGGCCGGGCGGGCGTGGTTGAGGAGCACGAGGGTGTCGGCGTAGACCTCGGCGACGAGGTCGGGCTGACCCTCGAGAAAGCCGTTGAAGAGACGCACGGCGCTCTCGTGGGGCGCGGCGAGCAACGGTTGGCGCGGCGCGAGGGCGGCGGCGAGGCGGGCGGAGAGAGGGACGGCGTCCGGCATGGGCGGGGAACGTGTCGGTTGGGGTGGGGCGAGTCGATGCAAACGCGACGTGGGCGAGCCGGGTCGATGAGGTCAACGCAGGCTGCGGGCGAGCGCGGGCGGCGGAATGGTGCCGCGTCGGGGATGTACCGTTGAGAGGAGCGGCGAGGCGCGGGCCGCCCGCCGCTGAAACCGGGATTGCGCCCGGTGGCGGCGGTGTTTCAACTGCGCGCTTCGTTTCTTCCGAAACCAACCTCCGACCTCACGTCTCCATGAAGCCAACGGTCAAACCGGCCAACCCGAACTTTTCTTCCGGCCCGTGCAGCAAACGCCCGGGCTACGCGCTGAGCGCGCTGCCGACCGACATCCTCGGTCGCTCCCATCGCTCCAGCCTCGGCAAGGCTCGGCTGGAGAAGTCCATCGACGAGACCAAGGCGCTGCTCGGCCTGCCGGCCGACTACCGGCTCGGCATCGTGCCGGCGTCGGACACCGGCGCGTTCGAGATGGCGATGTGGAACCTGCTCGGCGCCCGCGGCGTCGACGTCTTCCACTGGGAATCGTTCGGTGCCGGCTGGCTCACCGACATCCGCAAGCAGCTCAAGCTGGCGGACGTGCGCGAGTTCACCGCGCCCTACGGCCAGCTGCCCGACATGAAGCAGTACGACGGCAGCCGCGACTGTGTCTTCACCTGGAACGGCACGACCGGCGGTGTGAAGGTGCCCAACGCCGACTGGATCCCGGACAACCGCCAGGGCCTCGTGCTGTGCGACGCGACCAGCGCCGTCTTCGCGATGGAGATGCCGTGGCCGAAGCTCGATGTCGTGACCTTCTCGTGGCAGAAGGTCCTTGGCGGCGAGGGCGCGCATGGCGTGCTCATCCTTTCCCCCCGCGCGGTCGAGCGGCTGAAGACCTACAAGCCCGCCTGGCCGATGCCGAAGATCTTCCGCATGACCAAGGGCGGCGAGTTGATGGAGGAGATCTTCGAGGGCTCGACGATCAACACCCCGTCGATGCTGGCCAACGAGGACTACCTCGACGCGCTGGCCTGGGCGAAGTCGATCGGCGGCCTGCCGGCGCTGATCAAGCGCAGCGAGGCCAACCTCGCGGCGTTCGAGCGCTTCGTCGCCGCGCATCCGTGGATTCATTTCCTCGCGCAGAACAAGGAGCAGCGCTCCAACACCTCGGTGTGCCTCACCGTCGACGCCACGCCCGAGCAGGTGAAGCAGATGGTGAAGCTGCTCGGTGCCGAGAAGGCCGCCTACGACTGCGGCGCGTACAAGGACGCTCCCCCGGGACTGCGTTTCTGGTGCGGTGCCACCGTCGAGACCGCCGACATCGAGAAGGTCTTCCCCTGGCTCGAGTGGGCCTACGCCGAAGTGAAGAAGGCCTGACCCTTAGCGGGCGGCGCCTCGACCGCGCCGCCGCCCACAATTCCTGCCCCCCGCGCCGGTTGCCGGTCGCGGGGGGGGCGCGGGCGGAAAAGGTTTGGAGAACGACGGGCGGCCTGCCTGTCTGGGCGCATGCAGTTTCCTTTTCGTGACCAGACTGCGGATGCGCCCGGCGGGCGCCGGAGGCGTGTCGGCGGATGAAGGCGGGCCGGATCCGGGCGGTCTGGGCGGCGACTTGCGCGTGGTGGCCGCGGGCGGGGCGTATGCGGCGCCGGGTGGTCGGCCTCGCGTTGGTCGCGGCCTTCGGCGCGCTCCTGGTATCGCTCTGGCACCCGGTCTATCGTTTCTCCGCCCTGCTCTGGCTCGATGCCGCGCGGGAGCCGGTCCTGATGCCCGCGGTGCGCGCGCAGCCGAGCGCCCTCAACGCCGGCGGCTACGACGGCCAGTTCTACGCCCAGATCGCCTGCGATCCCACGCTGCGAGACCCGGCCCTGGTGCCGGCGGTCGACACGCTGGCGTACCGGGCGCGGCGGATTGGGTTGCCGGCGACGGCGTGGGCCCTCGCGCGGGGCGATCCGGAACGGGCGGTGCGGGTCTTCCCGTGGTTGAATATTGGATGCTGGATCGTGCTTGGCGGCGTGCTCTGGCCGTTGTTGCGGGCGGAGCGCGGCTGGATCGGTGTGGTTGCGTGGGCCGGCGTGATGTTCTCGGGCGGGATGCTGGCCAGCGTGCGGTATGCGCTCACCGACCTGCCGGCGTTGCTGCTCCTCGTGTTGGCGGTGCGGGCGGCGGAGCGGCGGCGCGAGGGCGCGATGGCCGGCTGGTTTGCGGCGAGCCTGCTGACGAGGGAGACGATCATGGCGGGCGCGTGGAGCCTGCTCCCCGTCTGGCCGTCGCGGGCCAACGGCTGGCTGCGCCGGGCCGCCTGGCTCGTCGCGGCGACGATGCCGCTGGTGCTGTGGCTGCTCTACATCCGTTGGCGCGTGGGACCGCTTTCGAGCGGGCTGGGCAATTTCGCCTGGCCGGGCACCGGCTTCCTCGGGGAGTGGCGGGAGGAGCTGGCGTACCTGTTGAGCTGGCGCGATGCGCGGCTGGGCGTCACCTCGACCCTCGCGCTCGTCGCGCTCACGGCGCAGGCGGTGTTTCTGCTTTGGCACTGGCGGCCGCGCAATCGGTGGTGGCGGCTCGGCGCGGGCTCCCTGGTGTTGCTGGCGGTCCTCGGCGGAGCGGTGTGGGAGGGCGTGTTCGGAGCGTCGCTACGGGTGCTGCTGCCGTTGCTGCTCGTGGGCAACTACCTCGCCGTGCGGCGTCGCCGGGCGGTGGGGTGGCTGTTGTTGCTCAATCTCTCGGTCCCGGCCGGTCTGGTCACGATGACGCCGCAGCCGGATACCCGGGAGGTGGTGGCCGGCCGCAGCGAGGTCGGGGCGGTGCTCATCCGTGGGGAATCGGGCTGTTACGGGTGGGAGGCGGATCGGCGGAGCCGCTGGACGTGGACGCAGCAGGATGCCGTCCTGGCGGGGCGGTGTTGGCTGCAGGAGCCGGAGGCCGAGCTCGCGCTGACGATGGAGGTGCGCGCGCTCGACACGCGCGAGATCGTGATCTCCGCGGACGGCGGCGAGTTGTGGCGCGGGACGGTGAACGAGCGGTGGACGGTCGTGGCGGTGCCGCACATTCCGGTGCGCGCGGGCGAGTTTCGGATGCGAATCCACTCGGACTCGCCCGGTCGGCGCGAGGCGCCCGACGAACGGTCGCGGCGGCTGTCGGTGTGTCTGCTCAACCCGGAGGTCGTGTTGCGGCGTCGCACGGGCCGGTGAGGCGGGCAGCTGAATTTCGCATGGATTCCGGGCGCGCGGTCTGAATTAGTCGGGGACCCATGAAAGTCCCGTTCCTCGACCTCACGCTCCAGCACCAGCCCTTGCGCGACGAGATCCTCGCCGCGTGGGCCGCCACGCTCGACGGCAATCGTTTCTGCCTCGGCCGCGACGTGGAGGAGTTCGAGAAGGCGTTCGCGGTCGCCTGCGGCGCGAACGACTCGGTGGGCGTGGACAACGGCACGAGCGCGCTCCACCTCGTCGCGCAGGCGCTCGGGCTCGGGCCCGGCGACGACGTCATCGTGCCGGCCTTCACCTTCATCGCCTCGGCGTGGACGGCGACCTACGTGGGCGCGCGGCCGGTCTTCGCCGACATCGATCCGGCGCACTACTGCGTGACGGCCGACACGATCCGGGCGGTGCTCACGCCGCAGACCAAGGCGATCGTGGTCGTGCATCTCTTCGGTCAGCCGGCGCCGATGGATGCGATCCTCGCCCTTGCGGCCGAGCGTGGCCTGAAGGTGATCGAGGACTGCGCGCAGGCGCACCTGGCGCAGTACCGCGGCCGGCCCGTCGGCCTGCTGGGCGACGCCGGCACGTTCAGCTTCTACCCGACAAAGAACCTCGGCGGCTGCGGCGAGGGCGGGGCGGTGATCTCCAAGCACGCCGAGGTGCTGAAGCGTGTGCGCACGTTGCGCGTGCACGGTTCCGACCGGCGCTACTACCACGATTACGTCGGCGGCAATTTCCGCATGGAGGGCCTGCAGGCCGGCGCGCTTGGCGTGAAGCTCAAGCATCTCGCCCGCTGGACGGCCCGCCGCCGGCAGATCGCCGCGCGCTATCGTGCCGGGCTGCAGCTCGCCGGGTTGGCGCTGCCGCAGGTGCCGGAGTGGGGCGAGGCGGTGTTCCACCAGTTCACGGTCACCCATCCGCGGCGCGACGCCCTGCGCGAGCATCTGACGAAGGCCGAGATCGGCACCGACCTCATCTATCCGATGCCGCTGCATCTGCAGCCCTGCTACGCCGCGCTCGGCTACATGCCGGGCTCGATGCCGCAGGCCGAGCGGGTGTGCGCGGACTGCCTGAGCCTGCCGATCTTCCCCGAACTCACCGACGCGCAGGTCGACCACGTGATCGCGACGATCAACGCGTTCCAGGGATGATCGGCGAACTTCGGCTGAAGGTCTGCGGTCTCACCACGGCGGAAGACGCCGCGGCCGCCGCCGGCATCGGCGCGGATTATCTCGGGTTCATCCTGTATCCGAAGTCACCGCGGCATCTGCCGCTGGCGCGCTTCGGCGAGTTGCGGCCGCGGCTGCCCGCCCGGCCGACGGTCGCGGTGATGGTCGCGCCGAGCGAGGCGGAGCTCGCCGCGGCGCAGGCGGCGGGGTTCGATTTCTTCCAAGTCCATTTCCCGGTGACGGACCTGGCTGCGGCTCGGCGGGCCCATGCCGCGGTGGGCGCCGCGCGGCTGTGGCTCGCGCCGAAGCTGCCGCCCGAGGCGGAGCTTGCGCCGGAGCTGCTCGCGTTGGCCGACACGTGGCTGCTCGACACCTACCGCGCCGAGAGTTTCGGCGGGACCGGGCACACGGGCGACTGGGCGAAATTCCGCCGTCTGCGCGAGGCGCATCCGGCGAAAACGTGGGTGCTCGCGGGCGGGCTGGCGCCCGACAATGTCGCCGCCGCCGTGGCGGCCACGGGCGCCGGGACGATCGATGTGAACAGCGGGGTGGAGTCGGCGCCCGGGCGCAAGGATCCCGCGAAGTTGGCGGCGTTGCGCGCGGCGCTGGCGGCCTGAGCCGGCGGCCGGGAAAGTTGATTGAAACGCCGCGGAGCAGGCCGCAGCGTTTCCGTTCATGACCATCAACGATCTCGCCCAACGCCATGTCATGTCGCAGCCGGTCTACGAGCCCGGCAAGCCGATCGAATACGTCGCCCGGGAGCTCGGGCTCGATCCGGCGACGATCCTGAAACTGGCGTCGAACGAGAACCCGATCGGCTCCTCGCCGAAGGGGCTGAAGGCGATGCGTGCGGCGATGAAGGACTCGCAGCTGTATCCCGACGGCGGCTGCGTGAGGCTGCGCGGCAGGCTCGCCGCCAAGCTCGGGCTGAAGCCGGAGCAGATCGCGGTGGGCAACGGCTCGAACGAGCTGCTCGAGCTGCTCGGCCACGCGTTCCTCGGCGCGGGCGACGAGGTCGTCATGGGCAAGCCGGCCTTCATCGTCTACAAGCTGGTGACGCTGCTCTTCGGCGCGAAGCCGGTCGAGGTGCCGCTGGTCAACCACGTGCACGATCTCAAGGCGATGGCCGCCGCGATCACGCCGCGCACCAAGTTGGTCTATTTCGCCTGCCCGAACAATCCGACGGGCACGGTCAACAGCGAGGCGGAGATCCTCGAGTTCGTGCGCGCGCTGCCGGAGCACGTGGTCTTCGTGCTCGACGAGGCGTATGCCGAATACGTCGAGAATCCGCCGGACCTGCGCCCGCTCATCGCCGAGGGGCGCAAGGTGATCTGCCTGCGGACGTTCTCGAAGATCTACGGGCTGGCCGGCATCCGCGTGGGCTACGGCTACGCGGCGGCGGAGCTCGTGGCGCTGCTCAACCGCGTGCGCCAGCCCTTCAACGTGAACTCGCTCGCGCAGGAGGCCGCGATCGCGGCGCTTGACGACGAAGCGTTCGTGCAGCGGGCGCGGCGGGTGAACAACGCCGGGCTCAAGCAGCTCACGAAGGGTTTCCGGCAGCTCGGGCTGGAGGTCGTGCCGAGCGCAGCGAACTTCCTCCTCGTCAAGGTGGGCGACGGCAACGCGGTCTTCCAGAAACTGCAACGGGGCGGCGTGATCGTGCGTCCGGTTGGTGGCTACGGGCTGCCCGAGTGGGTGCGCGTGACCGTGGGCACGAAGGTCCAGAACGAGCGGCTGCTGGCGCTGCTGGCGGGCTGAGCCGCACGCGGCAGGGAGGGCGGCCCCGGGCCGCCCCGCTGTGCCTACAAGGCGGTGACGGGGAGGACGGGGCCGCGGGCGAGGGCGGCCTGGATCGCGGCGAGCAGCTCCTCGCGACCGGCGACGAACAGGTACCGGTCGCTGGAGAGGCGGGTGCGGGCGAGCTGCAGGACCGCGGGCGCGGGGCGCCGCATGGCGAGCAACCGGCGGAGGTTGGCGGTGAGCTCGGGCGTGGGGGCGCCCTCGAGATCGAGCGCGATGAGGCGCGTGAGCGCGTTCTGGTTGCGCGGATCGGCGGCGACGGCCTGGGCGAGGACCTGCCGCGCCGGGCGCTTGGCGCCGGCGACGACCAGATGGTTGGCGATGGCGGCGAGCTGTTCGGCGCGGATCTCGGGCTGGGCGAGGAAATGCTGCAGGTAGAGGTCGGCGTCCTCGCGCTGGTCGAGGCCGTAGCAGGCCACGGCCTGCAGGCCGTTGATGAAGCCGAGGGACTTCTGGAACCACTCGGGCCGCGCGCGGCCCAGTTCGTAGAGGTAATCGAGGGCGGCGCGGTGCTCGCCGGCGACGAGGTGCGCCTCGGCGATCATGAGGCCGACGGCGGCGGTGGGGAGATTGCGCGCCAGCAGGTGCTGGCGCACCCGCAGGACGAGGGCGGTGTCGCCCTGCCCGGCGCCGAAGTTGGCGAGGGCCTCGAGCACGGCGGGATCGCCGGGGAAGTCGCGGAAGAACGCGTCGACCTCGCGCTGGTACTGGGCGGTGTCGTGGTTCAGCTTGTACGCGAGGAGGAGGTCGATGCGGGCGGCGGTGCTGCGCGGATTGGCGATCTGGCGCAGGATGGCGTACTTCTCGACGGCGGCGAAGCGGCCGAGTTCGCGGTTGAAGAGGGCGAGCTGGTTGTAGAAGTCCTCCTCGGCCGGGAAGAGCCGCAGGTAGGACTCGAGCCGGAGGAGGGCCAGATCGTGGTGTCCGCGGTCCCATTCGATGCGCACGGCGAGCAGCCGGCCGTCCTTGGTGTCGGCGAGGGCGTAGGCGCGCAGCAGGGTTTCCGCCTCGTCGTAGTTGCCGCGATGGAAGTGGGCGGTGGCGGCGGCGAGGGCGATGAGCTGGTTGCGGTTGTCGACGAGCGGGGTGGCGGGGAGCAGGTCGGCGGCGAGGCGGCAGATCTGCTCGTCCTCCTGGTAGCGCAGGAGGAAGGCGAAAAGGGCGCGGACGAATTCGGGGTCGTGCTGGGAGTGGGGGATGCCGTCGAGCAGGGTGCGCCGGGCGAGCTCGAACCTCCCGTGGTAGGAAAAGAACTTGGCGAGGGTGATGCGGCCCTCGAGATTGCTCGGGGCGGCGGCCACGCCGACGCGCAGGTGGTGGATGGCCTTGAACGGTTTCTGGTCGGCCAGTTCCTGCATGGCCTGCTTGATGTAGAAATTGCCCCGCGCGGTGCGGTAGCCGGCCCAGCGGTTCGGCAGGAGAATGTCGACGAGCCTGGCTTCGGCGAAACCACGGTAGTATTTGATCCAGAGAAACATGCCGCTGCCCATCGCGAGCCATGCGGCGACGGCTAAGGTGAGCAGTTGCAGGGCCAGTCGCCCCCAAGCGATGCGGATCTTCACTCCGGCGGCTTCGCGGTGGGCGGAGATGGGGAACGCCCACCAAGGCTGGCGGGCGGGGGCGGCGGAGAGCACCTTCGGTTGGCGGGGATCCATTGGGTTTGGCGGCGGGGACCGTAAGGATCCGCCCGGCGAACGCTACCAAATTAGGCCTTGCTGCTCTTGGCGCTGTCTTGTTCCATGGATTCAAACCCAAACCTGCAGCCTGCCTCCTATGAACAGACGTTTTCTCTCCCTGCTCGTCGCCCTCCCGCTGGCGGCTTTGATGGTTCGCGCCGAAGTCAACATCGATGCTCTGGTCGCTCAGGCTGTGGCGGACGCCGATAAGGCGCCGGCGCTCATCGCGAAGACGGCCGCGGACAACCCCGACGTGGCGGTGAAGCTGGTCGGTGCCGCGGCGACCGCGATGCCGGCCAAGGTCACGGAGATCGCCTGCGAGGTGTGCAAGAGCCTCCCGAATCTCGCCCCGGAAATCGTGCGCACGGTGGTCGATGTCTATCCCGACCGTTCGGCCGAGATCGTCGCGGGCGTGGCCGATTGTGTGCCCGCCGAGGTGCGCGAGGCGCTGGCGGCATCGCCGGCGGCGTTGGCCGCTCCCGCCGCTGCCGCGCCCCTTCCCCCGTTGCAGCCGCTCGATCCCGACATCGTCAGCCCCTCCAACTGAGCGTCTATCGTCACCAAAAGATCCAGCCATGAACTGCAAAACGATCGTCGGGATCGCCGCGTGTGTATTTGTGCCCGCTCTGGCCAGCGCCCAGACCGGAATCGCCCTCGGACCGGACCTCTCGCTCCATCTGACTGGCGATGCCCAGGTGCGGTGGGATGACAATGTGCGCCTTGCCGCCGAGGGTGATTCCTCCGACCTGGCTTGGGTCTTCACTCCCGGTCTTGAGCTGAGCTACTTGGGCGGCCTCTCGAAGGGCACGCTCACGGTCACCGAAGAGATCACCAGCTACGACGACCTTGCCCACCGGATCTACGAGGACGAGTTGTTCTCGGCTGTCGGGCGCTACTCCTACGAGGGGGCGCTCACCAAGGTGACCGCGCAGGCCGGTTATCGCGAACTCAACCAGGGTAGCATGACCATGCGCAATCGCGAGCAGGCGGTCCGCCACACCGTGAGCAACGCAAGTGTGGATGGCCTCTGGTCGGCAACCGCGAAGACCCGCATCGGGGCCGGCTTCGGGTACAACGCGATCGACTACCCGGAATCGGCGTTGGCCGACAGCGTGAACGTCACCGTCCCGCTCGATTTCTACTACGCCGCCACGCCGAAGGTCGATGTGAGCGTCGGCTACCGGTATCGTGCCACCTATATCTGGGAACGCGGCACCGCGCAGTCGGCCGACTCGAAGGATCACTTCTTCAATGTGGGCGCGAAGGGCGAGTTCACCCCGAAGCTCAATGGCCAGTTCCGCGTCGGCTACGGCATGCGCAATCCCGAGGTTGGCGAGACCACCGGCCAGCTCGGCTTCTCCGGCGCGCTGACCTACGTCTATTCCCCGAAGGCCTCCTTCGATCTCACCGTTTCCAACGACTTCAACAACTCCGGTTTGGGCACGTCCCAGAAGGTCCTCTCCTTCGGCGCTTCGGGCCGGTTCGCGTTCACCCCGCAATGGAGCGCCGGCATGGGGCTCAGCTACGAGATGTCCGACTACGCCGCGGTGCCGGGCGTCACGCCGAGCGTGCGGCGCGAGGACGAGTTCTTCGTCGGCAACGCCAGCGTCGTCTATGCCCTGGACGAGGTGATCTCGTTCTACGCCATGTATGCCCACCGGGAGAATTCCTCGAATCGCAGCGGGTTGGGTTTCAACAGCAACATCCTGAGCTTCGGAGCTTCTCTCCGCTACTGAAGTGACTGGATTCTCGTCGGTTCGTCTCCATTCCGGGAGCGGCGCCCTGCGGCGCCTCCCGGGCCTGTTCGGTTTGCTGGTCCTGCTGCTGCCCTTCTGGGTGGCGGCGGCCCCGGTCACCTCCAAGGACTACACGCTCGAGCCGGGCGATGTGGTCAGTGTGAAGGTCTTTCAGGAGCCGGACCTGGATCGTGAGTTGCGCGTCTCCCAGGAGGGGGACCTCTATCTGCCGCTCATCGGGCGGGTGGAGGCGCGCGGTCGCTCCGTGGCCGAGGTCGAGCGGGTTGTGCGCGAGGCGTACGATCGCGACTATCTCGTCAACCCGCAGATCAACATCCTCGTCGTCAAGTATCAGGTTTCCACGGTCAACGTCCTCGGGGCGGTGAACTCGCCCCAGGCTGTCGAGTACCCGCCCGAGCAGCAGCTCACGCTCATCGACGCGGTGTCCCGGGCCGGCGGGTTCAGCCGCCTGGCCGACCGCCGGCGGGTTCGCCTGTCGCGCACCCTGCCCGATGGGCGGGTGGAGAATCTTGTCATCAACGCCGATGAACTCATGTCCGGAGCCGCCAAGGACCCGCTGGTGCTGCGTCGGGACGATGTCATCTATGTTCCGGAGCGCGTGTTATGACCAACGCTGATCCGTCCGATTCCGGCCCGGCGGCCGCCGGCGAGGTGCGCCGCCCCGCCCCCGCCCAGCCCGAGCACCGCGCCGGCGGCGAGGGCCACTACGGCTACGGCCCCGACGCCTACGGCTACGGCGAGCAGGACGGCTCGCCCCACCGCAGCCTCCGCGACTACCTGCTGATCCTGCGCGAACGCATGTGGTATGTGATCGTGGTGTTCCTGGTCGTGTGCAGCGCGTCCCTCGTCTACACCTTCAGCCGCACCAAGCAGTACACCGCCAGCGCCACCATCGAGATCCTGCGCCGCGACGCCGTGGTCATGAAGGTCGCGGAGGTCCGCGACTCCGAGCTGCGTGGTCCCGAGGATCTGAACACGCAGGTGAAGCTGCTCGAGAGCTACGCCATCGTCGAGAAGGTGGCCGAGCGCCTTGTCGGCGAGGACGCCAAGGCCTTCATGGCCCCGTACGACAAGGGCGGCAGCGGCGATCCGATCATGCCCCGGGAGATCATCGGGGCCAACCGCCTCATCACCCCGATCCGGCAGACGCGCGTCCTCGTCGTCAGCTACACCCACCCGAACCCGGTCGTCGCGGCGAAGGTGGCCAATCTCTTCGTCGACGAGTTCATGACCTACAACGCGCGCCAGCGCATGAGCGAATCGATGAAGGCCGTCGAGGACCTCAAGAACCGCGCCGACACGCAGAGCAAGAAGGTCCAGGAGATCGGCATCAACATCCAGGCGTACAAGGAGCGCAACAACATGGTGTCCCTCGACCAGCGCAAGGACATCGTCACGGAGAAGCTCAAGGCGCTCAATTCGCTGCTCACCCAGTCGGCGGCGCGCATGAAGGACGCCGAGGTCCGCTGGCGGCAGGTGCAGGAGGCCCGGCGCGACGGCATCCCGTTGTCCGACCTCACCTTCATCGCGGCCAGCCCGCTGATCTCGAATCTGTCCCAGCAGGTCGCGGCGCAGAAGATCGCGCTCGCGCAGCTCCAGCAGCGTTACCGCGCCAAGCATCCGAAGATGCTCGAGGCTGTGCACTCGCTCAGCCAGACCGAGGCCGAGCTGGCCCGCGCGCTGGTCACGGCCGCCAGCAACGTGCTCAGCGAGTACGAGACGAACCGCCGTTCGTATGAGCAGACTCGCGACGATCTGGCCGCCCAGGAGACGGAGGCGCTCAAGCTCGACCGGATGCTGCTCGAGTACAAATCCTCCCAGAACGAGCTGGAGGTGAACGAGCAGCTGCTCGCGAGCATCGTGGCCCGCATGCGCGAGACGGCGATGAGCGCCAACATCGAGACGCAGAACGCCCGCCGGCTCGATCGGGCGCTGCCGCCGGGCAACCATTCCTATCCGCGCTACCTCACCAACATCGCCGCGGGGGTCTTCGGCGGGCTCGGGTTCGGCCTGGCCTTCGCGTTCTTCGTGGCGTTCATCGACGACCGCGTGAAGAGCGCCTTCGACATCGAGGCGGTCGTCGGGCTCCCGCTCATCGCCATCGTCCCGCAGATCCGCCGGCTGGAGGCGATCGAGAAATCCCAGGTCGCCCTCTCCAACGCCGACCCGCAGGCGGCCGAGGCGTTCCTCTCGCTCCACTCCAACCTGCGCCTCAAGGACGAGAGCAAGAACGCCAAGGTCATCCTCGTCACCAGCACGACCCCGAGCGAGGGCAAGTCCTTCGTGAGCTCCAACCTGGCGCTCACCTTCGCCGCCCACGGCGAGCGCACGATCATCATCGACTGCGACCTGCGGAAACCCAACGTCCACCGCTCCTTCGGCGTCCCGAATCTCAAGGGCGTGATCGACTTCTGTGTCGGTGGTGCGGACCTGGATTCGCTGATCCTCAAGAACCATCAGCCCAACTTCGACATCCTGCCGACGGGGGGGCGGGCGAAGAATCCCACGCAGGTGCTGAACAGCCCCGAGTTCGGCCGGCTCTTCGCGGAGTTGCGCAAGCGCTACGACCGCGTGGTCGTCGACACGCCGCCCCTGGCCGCGGTGAGCGACGCGATGGTCCTGCTGCCGCTCGTCGACGGATCGGTCTTCACGATCATGTTCAACCACGTCCGCCGGAAGGCGGCGCAGTTCTGCGCGCGACGGCTCACGCAGACCAACGTGCCCTGCTTCGGCGCGGTGCTCAACGCGCTGAACGTCTCGGCCAGCGGCTACTACTACGCGCAGTATTACGATAAGTCCTACAAGGACTACTTCGTCGCCGCGGACGACGGTTCGGGTTCCGGCAAACACAGCTAGCCGGCGCCCGCGGCCCGGTCCGCGCGGCCTTCGCACCGCAGTCGCTGGGGACGGAGCAAGCCTCCGTCCCTTCTTGCTTCCGTGGCGGGACTCCGGAGAAACGCGGCGCCGCTTCGGCGGCACCGCTACTCGTGCCCGCGCCGCTTCGCGGCCGCGCGGCGCAGCCGGTCGTTGACGGCGATGCCCGCACCGGTCTCCGGGGCGAGTTCGGCGTGGAGTTGGCGCAGGCCCGCGCGGTCGAGTTTGTGGAGCGCGGCGAACAGCCGCCGCGCGGCCTCCTTGGCGCTGCCGCGGCGGGAGAGGATCGTCACCCGGGCGGCGGTCTTCGGCAGGCCCGGATCCGGCGCCGCGAACAGGATGAGTCCCTCGTCGGCCGCGGCGCGGCGCAGCAGCGCCGCGGAGATCCGGTTGTGCAACCGCAGCGGTGTACGCGGACTGTAGTGACGCGTGAGCAGGCCGGGGGCGCGCAGCGGCCCGGCGGCGACGACCGCCTGGTTGCGCACCGGCACCGGCCGGCCGAGCACCCTGGCGATCTGCGCGGCGGTGATTCCGCCCACGCGCAGGACCTGGGGCGCGCCCGGATCGGAGAGGTCGACGATCGTCGACTCGACCCCGACGTGGCAGGCGCCCCCGTCGATGATATGCGGGATGCGGCGCCCGAGACCGGCCTCGACATGCTCGGCGGTGGTCGGGCTGATGAAGCCGAAGGGATTGGCGCTCGGTGCGGCGAGCGGCAGCCGGCACAGCCGCAGCAGGCGGCGCATCACCGGATGGGCGGGACAGCGGATCGCGACGGTCGGGCCGCCGGCGGTGGCGACCGCGGGCACGAGCGGGCGCTTGCGCAGGACGATGGTGAGCGGCCCGGGCCAGAAGGCGCGCATGAGTCGCCGCGCCTCGGCATTGAGGAAGGCCAGTCGCGCGGCGGCCGCCACCGAGGGCACATGCACGATGAGCGGGTCGGAGAGGGGACGCTGCTTGGCGCGGAAGATGGCGCGGCAGGCGCGGGGCTCGAGCGCGTTGGCGGCGAGCCCGTAGACGGTCTCGGTGGGCACCGCGACGAGTCCACCTTCGGCGAGGACGCGGGCGAGGCGCCGGAGGTTGGCTGTGGTTGGCTGATGGATCGCCGCCATGTGCCGGGGGGTGGACCCAAAAAAAGCCGGAGCGTGAACTCCGGCTTCGGAAAACGGGCGGAGCCGACGGTTTAGGCCGCCAGGTGGATGTTGCGCGCGCGCTTGATGGTCTTGGTGACCTTGCGCTGCTGCTTCGCCGACATCCGGGTGTACTTGCGGGGAAGGAGCTTGCCGGTGTCGGTCGTGTAACGGCCGAACGACTGGGTGTTGTGGAAAGGAATCTCGTCCGGGGAGAGACTGCGGGACTTGGTCTCGGGCTTGGTCTCGGTCGTGGTGGTCATACGAAAGGCGCCGAGGCTCCGCTCTCGGCCGGGCAAGTCAACCCCTTTTTCCTTTTCGCGTGCGGTCGGGCGAAGTTGCTGCGTCGGCATCGCGCTGCGGCGCGGGAAAATGTGGAGGCCGGACGGTGTTCCTCCGGGAAAAGGCCTTGCACTCGACTTCGGTGCGGCTTTCATCCGGCGCAACTTTCGGAGAGATGCCCGAGTGGCCGAAGGGGGCGGTTTGCTAAACCGTTATAGGTGTAACAGCCTATCGGGGGTTCGAATCCCCCTCTCTCCGCCAGTTTCATCCCCGGCACACTGGAATGCACGGGAGATGGAGCTGGTCCTCAGCTCCCTTAGCCGGCGATGAGAACCGCCGAAGCAAAGCGCAGGCGGCGCGGAACGCGCCCTTGGGTTCGACGGAGCGAAGGGAAGAAGGACCGCGCGGAGCGCGCTGCAACGCAGTGGCCGGAGGCCAGCCAATCCCCTTCTCTCCGCCAGTTTCCGCTGCGGCGGCTGGCGCTTCCCGCGGACCACGCAGTGGCGTTTCGACTACGACTGTTCGTCGTCGTCGCGCGGGTGCTCCTGTTCCTGTCGGCACTCGCGGACCACGCGCAGGCAGATCTCGCGCAGATCGAAGAGGCGGGCCAGCGCGTACCGGCTCAGCGGCGGACCGGCGTCGCCGGGCGCGGCATCGGCCGCGGCGTCGGGAAGCACCCCCATGGCGGAGTTGAGCAGACCGAGCGCCCGTTTGAGCTCGGAGATGCCGAGCGTGTTGTCGCCGAGGTCGAGCGACTGCACGCCGAGCACGACGGCCATCTCGGCCCGGTGCAGGCGGCGCAACAGCGTGAACGCCTGCGCGGGGGCGATCCCTTCTCCGGCGACCACCGCCGTCTCCAGCCTTTCGATCAGGCTGGCGAAGAGCGCGCGGGTGGCGACGTAGACCGGGTTGCGGTGCAGCGTGTAGGGGTCGAGATCGTCGGAGTCGAAGTCGTCGTCCTCCTCGCCGTCGAGATCGCCGTCGAGCGTGGGCTCCCACCCGAGTTGGCGGGCCACCTCGTCGAGGCGGTCGGCCGATTCGGCGGCCTGATCGTAGCAACGGCGGTACTCGGTCACGGCCTCGTCGCGTTGCCGCAGGTAACGCTCCCAGTCGAACTCGTTCCAAACGAGTTCGCCATGCTCCTCACCATCGTCGGGACTGCTGTTGTTGCTGGAGTTGTTCATGGCGTGCGGGGCCGAGGGCCTCGGCCGCGCAGTGTGAATCCGGCGGGGGGCAAGGAAAGGGAAATAACCGCGTTTGGACGCGCGACGCACGGAACGTGCGTTCCGGGTTGAGTTTGCGCATGATTTTGGGCGTGATGATGCCGCTTCAAGTCACTCCCTTCTCGGCCGCATGAGCGAAGTCCAGCACGAGACCGTCTATTTCACCGGGCATGTCCAGGGCGTGGGGTTCCGTTACACCACGAGCCAGGTCGCGAAGGAGTACGAGGTCACCGGCTTCGTGCGCAACCTGCCCGACGGGCGGGTGCACCTCGAGGTCGAGGGCGAGAAGCCCGAGATCGAGGCCTTTCTGCGCGGGCTCGCCGAGGCCATGCCGGGCTACATCCGCAAGACCGAACGCAGCGGCGAGCGGAGGTCGCCGCAGTTCTCGGGATTCACAATCCGGTGACGGCCTGAGGCAACCGGAGGCATGGCGATGGCGGCAAACAAGACCGATCCGGCGCAGCGCCCTCCCGCCATCGAGATCCGGCGCCTGACCAAGGACTATCCGCTCCCCGGCGGGCGCCAGCGGGTGCGCGCCGTCGACGACCTCTCCCTGCGCGTCCACCCCGGGCAAGTCTATGGGCTGCTCGGGCCCAACGGCTCGGGCAAGAGCACCACGCTCAAGGCCCTGCTCGGGCTGCTGCGGCCGACGCTGGGCGACTGTCTCCTCGCGGGCGTGCCCGGCTCCGACCCGGCCGCGCATCGGGCGATCGGTTACCTGCCGGAGGCGCCGTATTTCCCGCGGTTCCTGAGCGGGCGCGAGCTGCTGCGTTTCCACGCGAAACTGGCGGGCGTGCCCCGTGCGGGGCGGGAGGAGCGGATCGCGGCGCTGCTCCGGCGCGTCGGGCTGGCCCATGCGGCCGACCGGCGGGTCGGCGCCTACTCGAAGGGCATGCTGCAGCGCGTCGGCCTCGCACAGGCGCTTGTGGCCGATCCTCCGATACTGATCCTCGACGAGCCGACCGCGGGCGTCGACCCGGGCGGGGCGGCCGACATCGCGGCGCTGATCCTCGAGCAGAAGGCGCGCGGCCGGACGGTGCTGCTTTGCTCGCACCTGCTCACGCAGATCGAGGAGATCTGCGACCGGGTGGCGATCCTGCACCGTGGGCGGTTGTTGGCCGAGGGCGCGCTGGACGAGTTGCTCGGGCGCTGTGGTCGGCAGTCGCTTGTCGTGGAGAACCTGCCGCCGGAGGAACTCGCCGCCTTCGAAGACTGGCTGGCCGAACGGGGCGGGCGACTGCACGCGGTGGAGCGGCCGGCGGCGCGGCTGGATCGCTTCTTCCTGCAAACACTCGAACGAGCCGAGCGCGCCACCGAGGCGAGCGCGGTTGGAACCGGGGGCGGTGCGCGATGAGCGGGGAGCCGACCGGCGCGCTGCGGTTCTCGCTGCGGCGCGTGGGCGTGCTCGCCGAGCACGCGTTTCTCGAGGCGGTGCGGCAACGGGTGTTTCAGTTCACGACGCTGCTCGCCGCGGTGCTTGTCGCCGGCAGCCTCGGGCTGCGCGAACTGGACTTCGGCGGCGCGGAGCTGAAGTTCGTCGCCGATTTCGGGCAGGGGGCGTTGGTGCTGTTCGGCTCGGTGCTGACGATCGTCACCACGGTTCAACTTCTCGGTGGCGAGCTGGAGAACCGCACCGTGCTGCCCGTGCTGGCGCGCCCGGTGCGGCGCAGCGAGTTCATCTGCGGCAAGTTCCTCGGCGCGTGGGCGGTCGTGCTGGTGTTCTGCGCGGTCGTCACGGCGCTGCTGCTGGCCGCGCTGTGGCTGCGCGCGTCGACCCTGCCCGCGCCGTTGCCGGAGGCGCCGAACGTGCGGGTGGCGGCGCTGCCCTACGCCGGGGTGCTCGCGGGCGGAGTGTTGCAGGCGGTGAAGTTCGGTCTGCTCACGGCGATGGTGCTGCTCATCGGCAGCTACGCGCAGTCGAATCTCTTCGCGCAGGCGTCGAGCTTCCTCGTCCTGGCCGTCTGCCACCTCCAGTACCTGGCGCGTGATGCTTGGCAGGCCGGCCACGGCTGGCTGGAGCGGCTCGGCGGCGGGCTGATCGGACTGGTCTTCCCCAACTTCCAGCTCTTCGGCGGCGAGTATCTGACTGCTGGAGCCGACGGTGCGGCGCTGGTGCTGGTCGGTCGCGTGGCGCTCTACGGCCTGGTCTACACGGCGGTGTTCCTTTCGTTGGCGGTGTGGAGCTTCCGCCGCCGCGAGATCTGAGGCGCACGATGCGGTGGCTCGTGGCAGACCCTCAGTCGTGGACGGCGCTTGCTCGCGCCGGGGTGATGGCTGGCGTGCTCGCGACGGCAGGGCTGGCGTTGCGGCCGATCGAGGCACCCGCCTGGGCGGCGCAGATTCGGCAACAGCCGGCGCTGGAATGGCGCAGCGTGGAGGGCGCGATGGGGCAGGGGCTATCGCTCGGGCTGCTCGGCGGCTTCCGGGCGCTCGCGGCGGATCTGCTCTGGTTGCGCGCCAACGTCAGTTGGGAGCGTAACGATCTCGCCGGCACCGCTGCGGCGCTGCAACTGGTCGGTGCGGTGGATCCGCGGCCGGTGGCGTTCTGGCTCAACGGGGCGCGGATGATCGGATACGACATGCCGTACTGGCGGATCGAGGCGCTGGGCGGCGAGGCGGCGTTGCCCGCGACAGTGGTTGGCCGCGTGCACGAGGAGCAAGCCCGCGTGGCGATCGCGCACCTCCGGAAGGCGTTTGTGCACCATCCCGACGACCCGCTGCTGCACATCGAGATCGCCAATTTCCTGCTCCAGAAGCTCGGCGATCTAGCCGGCGCGACGGAACATTATCGCCGCGCGGCGCAACAACCGACGGCGCCGTTCTACGCGGCGCGCGTCCACGCCGAGTTGCTGCGGAGGCAGGGGCGGGACCGTGCGGCGTACGACTGGCTGCTGGCGGTGCATCCCACGCTGCCGCCCGAGCGTGAGAACCCCTATGCGATGGCCGACACGGTGCTCGCGCGCATCCGGGAGCTGGAAGAGAAACTCGCCCTCGCGCCGGCGGAGCGTTACCAGCCGGGGCGAAAATGAGCGAACGTCCCACCGCCTTCCGTATCTGGTTGTTGGCTTCGCGGCCGAAGACGCTGCCGGCCGCGCTCGTGCCGGTGCTCGTCGGCTCGGCCTTCGCGGCGCAGGCCGGGACGTTCCACGCCGGCGCCGCGGCGCTCTGCCTGGGCTTCGCGCTGCTGGTGCAGATCGGGACCAACTTCGCCAACGACTACTTCGATTATGTCCAGGGCGCGGACACCGCGCAGCGCGTGGGACCGGCGCGCGCAGTGGCGTCGGGGTGGGTGACGCCCGCGACGATGCGCGCGGCGATGCTGCTGGTGTTCGCCGCGGCGTTCGCGGTCGGACTCGGGCTGATCCATTTCGGCGGCTGGTGGCTGCTCCCGCTCGGCGGGCTGTGCATTGTGTGCGGCGTCGCCTACACGGGCGGGCCGTACCCGCTCGGTTACCACGGGCTGGGCGACGTGTTCGTGTTTCTCTTCTTCGGGCTGGTGGCGGTGGGCGCGACGTTCTGGGTGCAGGCGCACGCGCTCACCGGGGAGGTGTTGCTCGCGGCGGCGGCGATCGGGGCCCTAGCGGCGAATCTGCTCGTGGCGAACAACTATCGCGACCGCGCGACCGACGCCGTGGCCGGCAAGCGCACGTTGGTCGTGCGCTTCGGCGAGCGTTTCGGCCGCATCCAGTACGGCGCGGCGGTGCTGCTCAGTGGTGCGGTGCCGGTGGTGTTGTGGGCGCGCGGCTTCGGCCCTTTGGCGTTGTTGGCGCTCGGCGCGTTGCCGCTCGGCGTGGCCTGCTGGTTACGGTTGCGGCCGGCGACTCCGGCGCCGGAGCTGATTCGGCTGCTCGCGCGCACGGCGGCGCACCTCGCGCTGTTCGGGGTGTTGCTTGCGACTGGACTGCTGTTCGCCTGACGCACGCTGCACTGTTACTCCCGGATAATGCGGTGTGGGAGCCGTCGCCGGGCGGGTGACTTGCGTTTGCGGGAGGTGCAGCGTTCCTTGGCGGTCCCCGAAACTCCCCCCGAAAAACATGAATCGCCGCACCTTTCTTGGCGTGTCGGCCGCTGCGGCGGCCGGGCTCGCCCTCTCCTCCACCTTGCGCGGGCAGACGACTCCCGGCGTTGCTCCGTCCGTCGCCCAACCGAAGATCCCGCGGCGCCGCGGCTTCAACCTCACGGAGCTCACCGGCGGCCAGCGCGGCCTGCGTTTCCGCAAGAGCGACTTCGAATGGATGGCGGAGTGGGGCTTCGATTTCGCGCGGCTGCCGATGTCGTACTGGGCGTGGTCGAGCGCGGACCGGTGGATGGAAATCGACGAGCGTGCGTTGGCACCGATCGACGAGGCGATCGAGTGGGGACGCGAGTTCGGTATCCACATCAACCTGAACTTTCATCGCATCCCCGGCTACTGCGTGAACGGGCGCGAGAAGGAGCCGGCGCAGTTGTTCGACAGCCCGCGGGAGTCCTTCGACCGGGCGTTGCCGGTGGCCGTGCACCACTGGCGGACGTTCGCCGAGCGCTACAAGGGCATCCCGAGCGAGCGGCTCAGTTTCGACCTGTTCAACGAGCCGCCGTTCATGGCCGACCATGCCCGCTACATCGAACTGGCGCGTGCTCTCGTCGCCACGATCCGCGCGATGGATCCGCAGCGGCTGATCGTGGCGGACGGCGCCGACATCGGGCAGACGCCGGTGCTCGGGCTGGTCGATCTCGGCCTTGTGCAGAGCACGCGCGGCTATTTGCCGAAGATGGTCAGCCACTACACGGCGACGTGGGTACCGGAGAACGAGTTCGAGTCGACCGAGCCGCCGGTGTGGCCGATGACCGACAAACACGGCGCGCGTTGGGACCGCGAGAAACTGCGCGCC